>JAHZBJ010000026.1:2854-21993 GCA_019423445.1 Oscillospiraceae bacterium | reverse complement strand
AGGGGAGATCCCCGACGCTGACGGCGTTGGCGAGGGGGGAAACGCCAAATGCGGCGATATTATGAAAATGTACCTGAAGATCCAGGGCGACACCATCACCGACGTCAAGTTCAAAACCTTCGGCTGCGGCGCCGCCATTGCCACCAGCTCCATGGCCACTGAGCTTATCAAGGGCAAAACCATCGAGGACGCCTTGAAGCTCACCAACAAAGCGGTGATGGAAGCTTTGGATGGCCTGCCTCCGGTAAAGGTCCATTGCTCGGTATTGGCGGAGCAGGCGGTTCGGGCCGCCCTCTCCGACTACTACACCCGTCAGGGCATCGATCCGGAACCCATTGTGGGTAAGCTTAAGGATGTGGACCACGACGCCGAAGAAGGCGGCAGCTGCTCCTGCGGCTAAAAACAGCATTTCCCCCGGCTTCGGCCGGGGGATTTTTCTTGTCCCCGGACAGTACCAGGAGACCTTCCCCATCCGTCCGCCGGTGCTCGCAGACAGCAAAAGGACCCGGGGCGAAGACGCCCCGGGTCCTTTGTCGTTTTTTCAATGGAACATATCCTTTTTCATCAGGATCACCACTGCGGCCACCGACAGCGCCACCGACAACACCACCGGGAACCACCAGAGGTGATCCAGGGGCATCCCGCCGGTAACGTTCATGCCATAGAAGCTGGAGACGATGGTAGGGATGGACATAACAATGGTGATGGAAGCCAGCACCTTCATCACAATGTTCAAGTTGTTGCTGATCACCGATGCAAAAGCGTCCATGGTGCCGGAAAGAATACTGGTGTAGATATTACACATTTCAATGGCCTGCTTCACCTCGACCAGGACGTCTTCCAAAAGATCCTGGTCCTCCTCATAAAGCTTGATGATACGCCCCCGGAGGATCTTCTCCAGGGTAATCTCGTTGCTTTTGAGGGAGGTGGAAAAATAGACCAGGGATTTCTCCAGGCCAAGCAGCTGAATCAGCTCTTTATTCCGCATGGATTTATGCAGCTGCTGTTCGGTATAGGAAGAGATCTTGTCGATCTGCTTCAGGTAGATCAGATAGCGGGTGGCGATACGGAAAAGCAGCGAGAGAAGAAAGCGGGTCTTCAGATGAGTGGTAACATTTTTTACCCGTCCATCCGCCATCTCCTCCACCACCTGCTGGGGACGGATGCTGATGGTGACCACATATTCCTTGGTAAGGATGATCCCCATTGGGGTGGTGGAATAGAGAATGGTCTTGTCCTCCTCTTGGCGGTCCGCCACTGGAAGGTCCACGATCACCAGAACCTGGTCATTGTCCTCCGCTTCGATTCGGGAAGACTCCTCCTCATCCAGAGAGGACCGGACAAAGTCCTGATCCAGCCCCAGGTCTCCAGTCAGGTATTCTATCTCCTGCTGGGTGGGTTCCACCACATTGACCCAGCAGCCCGGGCTCAGCTGATCCTGCTGGACCACCCGGTTTCCTTCAGTTTTGTAAAAACTCAGCATGGGTGCGATTCTCCTTTTCCCAGGAAGGGAGAACCGCTGACACACGGCTTGCCCGTTCCTGTTCTATTTTTTGCAACTGCCTCCAGGGTCGGTACTCAAAGCCGTGCCACCTCCAAAAATACGATTTTCTCCGGCGGGCTGCCCCTTCCGGAACAATCACGGAAAAGCAGCTCACACATATTTTTATTATATACCAAGGTCTTTTTGATTGCAACCGCAAACCTCCCCGATCCAATGTAAAATCCCCGGTTTTCAAACCCGGAGAGAAAGGAGACTGACCGCCGTGAAAAAGCTTTTTTCCTTCCTGACCGGACGGTTGTTCACCAGCCTTTTCCTGATCGCCCTGCAAATGTTTCTGCTGGCGGTGGTGTTTCTCCGTCTGGCCTTTCTCTCCCCGTGGAGCTTTGCCCTGTGCTGGGCAGGAAGCCTTGCCCTGGCCTTGTGGGTGGCAGCCCGGGAGGAAAACGGCTCCTACAAAACCGCCTGGATTCTGGTGATTCTGGGGCTGCCTCCCCTGGGGGCCCTTCTATGGATTACCTGGGGAGGCCGCGGTCCTTCCCCCCGACGGCGGCATTCCCTCCTTCAGGCCAAAGAGGAAGAACCTCTTTTCTTTCTCCGGGATGCCGGGGCGCTGGAGCGGTTGGAGGAGGAAAGTCCCGGCCTAGGGGTGCAGGCGGCCTATCTCTGGCGCATCTCCGGCTTCGGCCCCATGTCCGGAACCCAGGTGGAGTATTGCCCTTTGGGGGAGGACCAATTCCGGGTAATGCTGGAGGAGCTTCCCAAAGCCCAGCGATTCATCCTCCTGGAATACTTCATCCTGGCCCCTGGAGAAATGTGGGACAGTATTCTGGATATCCTCCGCCAGAAGGCTCAGGAGGGAGTGGAGGTCCGGGTCATCTGGGATGACCTGGGCTGTATCCGCACCCTTCCCCGGGGCACCCGACGGCAGCTGGAGGAGTGGGGTATCCACACCCTGATCTACAACCCCCTTGGGCCTGGCATCGACCCCTGTCTCAACTACCGGGATCACCGGAAAATCTGTGTCATCGACGGACAGGTGGGCGTTTGTGGAGGGCTGAATCTGGCAGACGAATACATCAACAAAAAGCACCCCCACGGCCACTGGAAGGACACCGCCGTGGTCCTCCGGGGGCCAGGAGTCTGGAATTTAACCCGGATGTTCTTCCAGGTGTGGTGCGCCGGGGGCGGCGGACCTGTCAGAGAACCGGCGGAGTACCGGACCCTTTGGCTGGAGGAGACCGAAGCGGAGGGCTTTGTCCAGCCCTACTGCGACTCCCCCCTGGACCGTCACCAGGTGGCCGAAAATGCCTACCTCCAGATGCTGGAACGGGCCCGGCGTTATATCTGGTTCACCACCCCTTATTTAATCTTGGACAACCGCTTTCTGCAGGCACTCTGCACCGACGCCCAGAGCGGTGTGGAGGTGCGGATCCTCTGCCCCGGCCATGGGGACCGGTGGTTCGTCCATATGGTGACCCGCTCCTACTACCGGCAGCTTGTCCAGGCAGGGGTGGAAATCTGGGAGTACACCCCTGGTTTTATCCACGCCAAAATGGCGGTGAGCGATAGCCAGGCCGCGATTGTAGGCACCGCGAATTTGGATTTCCGGAGTCTCTATCTCCACCACGAATGCGCCGTGGCACTGTGGAACTGCCCCGCAGTAAACGACATTCGGCTGGATTTGGAGCGCACCTTTGGAGTCAGCCGTCAGATCACCTTGGCAGAACTGGACCGGATGCCCTGGCATATCCGCCTTCTTTCCGCCTTCCTCCGGCTTTTTTCTCCCATGATGTAAAGTCCTCACCCAACTCCAAGGAGTTGTCTTTTATCCCTTTCAGCGAAAGCGGGACTCCGGGAAAAGATCAAAAAGCCGCCGGTACCTTCAAGGTGCCGGCGGCTTTTTCCTTTGTTTCTGCTGAACCTGGTTTCAGTGTTGATCCTCGCCATCTTCCCCGGGAAGATCATCCGGGTCCACCTCCGGGGCCGCAGTGCCAATCTTCTCCAGCCCGGTCCCAGCTTCCTGGCGATGAAGCTCCATGTCGGGAGTTGGGGAGGCGTGCTGTCCCCAGGGGATGGTGACCATTCTGGGATAGGGAAACTCGATCCCCCGGCGGTCAAACTCTTCCTTGATGGCAAGGCGCATTCCCCGTTCCACTTCCCACTGCTTCATAGGCTTCACCGAGCAGGCCACGGTGATATCCACGCTGCTGGCCCCGAAAGCCGTGATCCCCCGGACCACCGGCATCCCCTCCAGCAGTTCTTCATGCTGCCGCCCATATTCGTCCAGGGCTTCTTTCATGATCTCCATCACCCGCCGGGTGTCCGCCTCGTAGGCGGTGGAGATCACCACCAGGGCGACATAGCTGCCCCGGGTGTAGTTCACCACCCGCTGAATGGAACCGTTGGGGATAATGATTTGGTCTCCCTTATCCGACCGCAAATAGGTGACCCGCAGGGCAGTGGCCTCCACCGTACCGGTGGCGTCCTCGGTTTGGATATAATCTCCCACCGAAAACTGATTCTCAAAAATCATAAACAGCCCTGTCACCACGTCCTGGACCAGATCCTGGGCGCCGAAACCGAAGGCAATACCTCCAATGCTGCCCACTGCCAGAAGAACATTCTGGGCCATATTATTGCCGAACTGCCCCAGGATCAGCAGCAGCGCCACAAAGTAGATGCCATAGCGGGCGGCACTGCGGATCAGTGTCATAAGGGTATCCACCCGGCGGCTCTGTTCCTGGCTGAGAAGCTTACGGTTTTTCTCCATGGTCCTGCTGGTAAGGCGGGAAATCCATTTCATTACAATCTGGGCCGCCAACAGGATCAAGACAATCCCTAAAAGGCGCCACAGCAGGTTCCCGAAATTATCTTTCAGGAAAATCAGCAGTTCCTGGAGATTTTCCCAGAATTGTTGCCAGGTATTTTGGAAGAAATACATCACTTCTCCCGCGGCATTGGGCTCCAAAAGTCATTCCTCCTTCCGCTAAAGGCGGCAAATTTCTGCTTCTGTTACAAATGAAAGCGGCGGCGCAGTTCCCGGGCCACGCTCTCGCTGCGGAAGGCCCCCAACCCAGCCAGGAAAAGGAGGCTCGCCGCCACGCAAACCACCGACGGCAGCGGCACATCCACCCATCCCAACAGGAGAAAAACAAGGGGAATCACACCGAAAAAGCCGTCGATGATAAGATAGATCATGTAATCGGACAAGGTGAGACCACGGGCCCAGCCCAGCACCGCCATGGCCACCATGGCTGCCAGGCAAAGTGCCGGCACCACATAACTGAGGCTCCAACAGCGCCAGCCGGTGAGATGGTCCCACACCACCGCCATCACCGACACCAAACACACCTGCCAGAGGATGGTTTTTGCGATGTTCCGGCGCTTACGCAGGACAGTGGAGAGGCTGGCCCAGAAAGAAAGAATCCCGGCCCCCACAAAGAGGCTCCACATCCCCTCCCAGGGCAAAAGATAGTTGGCAGTGGCGCAGAGGATCATTAGGGCTGCCGAAAGGAAAGCCAAAAGCCTCAGCCAGAAGCGCCGGGCCGGGCGCACCGGGCCGGGCAGGGGGAAAATATCCTCTTCCCGCTCTCCGTCCTCCCGAAGAAGGGGGCTTTGGCAGAGAGGACATCGCTTCAGCGTTCCCGTCACTGCTATACCACATTTTTCACATCGGGCCAAACGGGTCCCTCCTTCCAGGCAGTTCATCCGGGATGCATCTATTCATCCCGGCGGTTGGTGGAGATCTCCACCTCCAGCCCCAACGCTGCCAAGGCGCGGAAAAAATTCCGGGGGATATCGGTACTGACAAAAGGGCTGGTAAAGGATACGGTAAGCACATCCTCAAATCAACACATACAGATCTGCAGCCTCCGGGTGCTGGAAAAAACATCGAAACGGCGGATATATGGAACCAGACTTTGAGGCATCCGGATCTGTCCCACATTGGAAAACGCCCCGGTGATGGTGGCTTCGCTGCGGCGGACAGCCTGGCGCATCACCAAATCTTTCACCGGCAGGGGGATGGCCCGCATCAGCATATTGTGTTCCAGGGCGGAGTAGTGATTCATCCTGGCTTCTACCCTTTCCGGCGCCAGCTCCCTCCGGAAAGCTTCCCCCACCGCCGATACCACCGCCTCCAAAGTGTCCGGTCCTTTGGAAAAGTCGTACTCCACCTCCATGGTGCTGAAAAAGTTCCTGGCTGAGGCGGAGGGATAGAACTTCCGCAGGTTCACCGGCACGCTGATGACCACCGGCCTTCCCTGGTCAGCCAGGGGCATCTCCTCATGGATGGCCCGGATAAACAGGGCCACCATCAGCACCGTCAGCGTACAGCCCTGCTTCCGTGCCAGAGCCAAAGCCTCCTTCACCGAAAGGGACCCTTCGATGACCCCCAGGCGGAACTCCGGCAGATATTCCCCGGAAAAATGCCAGGCCCTCCGGGTGCGCCCTGTATAACCGGCTGTCTTCCGATAGTAGCGCCGGAAGCTGTCATCCCGCTTCTGCTCCCGGGAAGCGTCGTCCTCCAGGCGAGGGGCGGGATCCCCTAACTGCGGCCGGTGAGCCAGGACCAGATAATTGAGGGTCAGCAGCCGCAAAAAGTGGAGGGCTCCCGTCCCATCGCTAATGGAATGATGGACCTCTAGGTTCAGCCGCCGTCCCCTGCAGCTGACCCGGAAAAGGAGGTTCTTCCGGTTCCCGTCGTAAAGAGGAGCGCAGGCCATTTCCCCTTCCTCCTCCACCGTCACCGGCTGAGAGGTCTCCTCCAGGTAATACCAAAACAGGCCCCGCTTCATAATGGAACGGTAAAAGGGGTATTCGGGAAGGGTAAGCTCCAAAGCCTGCTGAAGCAGCTCCCGATCCACCGGCTCCCAAAGCTCACAGGCAAAACGGAACACCTTGGTATCCCTCAGGCTGCTGGTGGGCGGGAAAATCTTGGCGGCGTTTTCCAAGCGGCTCCATTCCACTCTCCCCCGGCTTTTCATGGGTACTGCACCTCCTCCAGGAAGCGGTTGATGATGCCATAGCTCCGGCGCACTGCGGCATACCGGGGGCCCAGGGAAAAGTACCCATGTAGGGCGTCAGGAATGCGGCAGACCTCCACCTGATTCCCTGCCTGGGCCAGCCGCCGCCCGTATTCCTCCCCCTCGTCCCTGAGGGGACAGTACTGGGCGGTTAGGATCAGGGTCCGGGGCTGGCGGGAAAGGTCCTCCGCCAGCAGCGGGGCAAAGTAGGGACTTTGCCGGTCCTCGGGTCTGCTCTGGTACAGCTCCATAAAATCCTCCACCCGCTTGGCGGTAAGGACATAATCGGAGCCGTTCTCCCGCACCGATGGGAAGGGAGAATCAGGTCCGTAATCGTTGTAAAGCGCAGGATATAAAAGGATCTGCCGGGGAGGAGCGAACTCCCCCCGGTCCCGTGCCAGAAGGGAAACCGCAGCGGCCAGGTTGCCCCCGGCGCTGTCCCCCATAAGGGTGATCTGCTCCGGCTTGGCAAACAGGATCTGGCTGTTCTGATACAGCAGCTTCGCCACCCCGTAGCAGTCCTCCAGCCCTGCCGGGAAAGGATACTCCGGCGCCAGGCGGTAATCCACCGAAACCACTACATGGCCTGTGTACCGGGCCAGGTTGGTGCAGACCCGGTCGTAGGTATCCACGTTACCGGTGACCCAGCCCCCGCCATGGAAAAAGAGGATCACCGGGTGGAGGAGTCCGTCCGGGTGGGTAAAAAGGCGCACCGGGACTTGGTGGTCCCCGCATGGCACCAGATGGTTCCACGCCTTGTAAAGAGGCGGGCGGAGATAGTGGCGTTTCACCACCCCTTGGACAGCCCGTTCCAGCTTGTAGCTCTTTTCCACATCCACATTGGCGGCCCCGGACAGGGCTCGGAGAGCGGCAAGCATTCCTTTGTTGATGGCCACAGTTCTCCCCCCCTTCAGGCAGATTCAGAATTAGTATACCACAGAAGCATTTCAAAAAGAAGATGCTTCTTTTTTTGAGCTCGCTGGACCGGGCAGGCCTTCGCCGAACCCATTCCCCCGCCCCGCATAGAATGTGAGTGACGGTGCCATCCCGTAAAAGAATGTCTGGCACCGCCGCCCTTCCCCGGGGCATGGCCCCGGAGAAAACGAGGTGATACATTTGGAAATACTGCGCGTGCAGAAAATCAGTGAAAACTACCAGGCGGAAAACGGTGAAGTGACCGCCCTGGATTCCATCAGCTTTGCTATGGAAAAGGGAGAATTCATCAGCATCGTAGGCCCCAGCGGCTGCGGCAAATCCACCCTTCTTTCCATTATCGCAGGGCTGCTCCCCCCCTCCTCCGGCTCTATTCTGGTAAACGGCCAGGAGATACATGGGGTGGACCCCCACATCGGGTATATGCTCCAGAAGGATAACCTCCTGGAGTGGCGTACCATTTGGCAAAACGTTCTCTTCGGTTTGGAAATCCGGCACCAGGTGGACGAATTCACCACCGCCCGAACCCAGCGCCTCCTGGAAAGCTACGGCCTCTGGGAATTCCGGGACAAATACCCCAGCCAGCTCTCCGGGGGGATGCGCCAGCGGGTGGCTCTGATCCGGACCCTGGCCACAAGCCCTGAGATCCTGCTGCTGGACGAAGCCTTTTCGGCCCTGGATTACCAGACCCGGCTGCTGGTCACCGACGATGTCTACCGCATCCTCCGCCAGGAGGAAATCACCACCATTATGGTGACTCACGACATCCCGGAAAGCATCAGCATGGGGGACCGCATCATGATTCTCACCCAGCGGCCCGCCAAGATCCGGGAAATGCTGACAGTGGACTTCGGGCCGGACCGGACTCCCCTTTCCTGCCGGGAAGACCCCAAGTTCAGCTACTATTTCAATCATATCTGGAAGGAGCTGGAAAATGATGGAGCATGAAAAAAATCTTCCCGAAACCCTTATCTCTCCGGACCGCCAGGCCTATCTACGGCGGGTTGTCCGCCGCCGCCGGCTGATTCTCTTCTGCCAAGTAGGGATCCTGGTCCTCTTTGTGGCTCTGTGGGAGCTTTTAGCCCGGGCCGGCATCATTGACAGCTTCATCCTCAGCCAGCCCAGCCGCATCTGGGATACCTGGGTGACCATGTTCACCGGCGGGGACCTGTGGATGCATATGTGGGTCACCATCTATGAAACCCTGGTGGGCTTCCTCCTTGGGGTAGTGCTGGGGATTGGCCTTGCGGTGGTGCTGTGGTGGAGCGACTTCATCTCCAAGGTCAGCGAACCGTATCTGGTGGTCCTCAACAGCCTCCCCAAAATCGCCCTGGGCCCTGTTATCATCATTATCGTTGGGGCCGGCACCGAAGCCATCATCTTCATGGCTCTGGCCATCTCCCTCATTGTTACGGTGTTGGAAATGCTCAGCGGCTTCCGCCATACCGACCCTGAACACATCCGGATGGCCGCCACCTTTGGCGCCACCAAACGTCAGATCTTTCAGAAAATCGTACTTCCCAGCAACATCGGCACACTGTTCAATTCCCTGAAAATCAACATCGGCCTATCCCTGGTGGGTGTCATCGCCGGGGAGTTCCTGGTTTCCAAAGCCGGGCTTGGGTATCTCATCGTATACGGCGGCCAGGTCTTCAAACTGGACTTGGTGATGGCCAGCGTCATCATTCTTTCGGCAGTGGCAGCCCTGATGTATCAGGGTGTGGTGCTGCTTCAAAAGCTGGTCATGGGACGGAGAAGCTGAGTTTCCCGGTCCCTGACATACCCACAGGCCCATACAGCGTCGGATAGCGGCGGGGAGGAAACCTCTCCCCGCCCCGGCCATACATCCTTCCCTCATCTACGTTCCGGGGGAGCACCCCCAAAGAAAGGAGAATCCCATGAAACGAATCTTCAGCATCCTTGTTTCCGCCGTTCTGCTGATTTTTGCCCTTACCGGCTGCGGCGGAAGCGAAACCATGGACAAAGTCCGGGTCTGTGAAGTCACCCATTCCATCTTCTATGCTCCTCAATACGCAGCCATTGAGCTGGGCTTCTTTGAGGAGGAAGGGATCGAGATCGAACTTTCCAACGGCCAGGGAGCCGACAAGGTGATGGCCGCCGTCCTCTCGGACAACATGGACATTGGCTTTGCCGGACCTGAAGCTGCCATCTACGTCTACAACGAGGGCAAAGAGGATTACGCTCAGGTCTTCGCCCAGCTGACCCAGCGTGACGGCTCCTTCCTGGTGGCCCGGGAGCCTGATCCGGACTTCACCTGGGAGAAGCTCCGGGGCAAACACATCCTTCCTGGACGGAAAGGCGGCGTCCCTTACATGGCTCTGGAATATGTCATCCGCCAGAACGGCATGGATCCCAACACGGATCTGCTGATGGATAACTCCATTCAGTTTGCCCTGATGGCGGGGGCCTTCACCGGAGGCACCGGGGATTACGTCACCATCTTCGAGCCCACCGCCTCCATGATGGAGGCAGAAGGGAAAGGCTACATCGTTGCCTCGGTGGGCGAAGCCGCCGGGGAGATCCCCTTCACCGCCTACTTTGCCAAAAAGAGCTATATCCAGGAGAACAGCGACCTGATTCAGCGGTTCACCCGTGCCGTCTATAAAGGCCAAAAATGGGTGGCGGAACACTCCGCTCAGGAGATCGCCGAAGCGGTGGCCAATTCCTTCCCGGACACCGAAGTGGATCTGCTTGCCACGGTGGTCCAGCGGTACAAGGACATCGGCGCCTGGAACGAGACCCCGGTGATGGCCCAGGAATCTTTCGATCTTCTCCAAGAGGTCATGACCCAGGCGGGAGAGCTGGATCAGCGGGCCCCCCACGACCACATCTTCGATAATTCCTTCGCCCAGAAGGCCATGGAAACCCTGAACTAACCACCGATTTTCACAAAACAAGCGCCGGGGATGGCATTTTCCGCCATCCCCGGCTTTGATCTATCTATCCAACATGCTTTTACGCCACCGGGGATACCGCCACCGTCGAACCGTAAAATCTCCCTGGCTCCTCTTTGACCATGCGAAGCTTCCCGTCATTCAAAAGGGCCCGCACCCGCTGTGCCAAAAGGAAATCCCCCACCCCCGGCAGATTCTGGAGCGCGCCGCCCAGAAGCTTCCCTACCGTGGTTTCCCCCTGCCGGACGGCCTCCCGGAGCAGAAAGGGATCATAAAAGTCTTCCGGAACACTGAGGATCCGGCCATTCACCACCGCCCGAAGGGGGGCGTTTTCCTCCTGGAGTTGCCGCCACCGCAGGGACGCTGCCCGGAGAAATGTGGGGGAAAGCGACGTTTCCTTCAGGGAATGCCGCCCCAATTCCTCGGGATCGACCTCCCCCCAGCCCCGCCAGGTAACCACGGCGCCGTCGGGGCGCTCCTCATAAGGAGGAAGGAACACCGCCGAGGCCTCCCCTCCCTTTTCCGTCAGGATCTCGGCGGCAAAGAGAAGGCCGCAAATGCTGTCCGGGCAGGCGTCCACCCAAAGCCGGACCTTCTCCGTACCCGCCAGGGCGGAGAATTCCGTGAGGTCCCTCAAGTTGCTCTGCCAGAACTCCTCCGCCGCTTTCTCCCCATCCTCCAGGTCTCCCCAGGGGTCGGCGGTAAGCCACTCCCGGATCAGGGCCCGCCGGGGGCACTCCTCTTCCATGGGGGTCCGGATATCACCCATGGAAAGACCGAAGGAGAGGCCCAATACCTTCCGGGGCTCCCCGGAGAGCGGCAGGGCGTTTTTGGCCCGCTCCTCCGCTTCGGCCCGGATTTTATCCTCCAGGCGCTTCCGCTCCTTCCGGGAGATTTTTTCATTGGTGATAATGCCGACGGCTCCCGCGAGATAGCCCCGGAACCCCCTTTGGGCCAGATGAAGGGCCCCTTTTGTGGAATCGCTGAAACAAACTTCTACCATGTCCGATCCTCCTCCGGGCCGATATCCTGCATTCTAACGTGAGATACTTCTGAAAGGCTGGTGGTTTCTGCCTCATATCCGGGGGCTTTCCCCTACTGTCTTCCTTCCATGATACACAAAAAACAGAAACCCCAGCCTGGACAAAACCTTCTCCGTGTTTTGGCTCCCAGGCTGGGGCAGATGAGTACAGCTTATGGAAATCTTTTTGGATGCAATACCGTCCGCTGGATCCTTTTTACTTGGGAAAGAAGCGGGCAGGACGTCCTGTGCCAGACATTTCCCTATTCGTACAGACCCACTGCCTCTCCATTTCTGAGCCGGATCACCCGCTGGTTGGCGCTGCCCCGGTACCGGAGGGTCAGGTCTCTCTGGGCCTCAATGTATGGGCCGTCCACCAGGATGTCGCAGAGCTCCAGAAGCTCCCGCACCCCAGAGCGCTCCCTGCCCATCTCCTGAAGCTGCTCTAAAGTGTAGCCGGAGTAGACCACCAAATCCTTCCCCATAGCCCGGACCTCACGGGCCAAAGCGCAGAGGGCCTCCGGCTGGCAGAAAGGTTCCCCGCCGGAGAAGGTTACCCCCTGGAGAAGGGGGTCCTCCTGGATCTCCCGAAGGATGGCATCCACATCCGCCCATTCTCCTCCCTCAAAATCGTGGGTCTGGGGATTGTGGCAGCCGGGACAGTGGTGGGGGCAGCCCTGGGTAAAGATGACATAGCGGAAGCCGGGGCCATCCACAATGGACTCCGGCTCCACGCCGCTGATCCGCAGGGGGATTCTCTCAGGCGCCTCAGATGCCATGTTTGACACGGTCCCGCTCCTCGGCCCGCTTGGCGTTGTTGAACCGGTCGGTGGTGCCCACCAGGTAGCCGGTGATCCTGCGGATGCGCTCAAACTTGATGCCCTCTCCCACTTTGGCGGTGTCCTTGGCGATATTTCCAGTCATAATAATCTCTCCTTCTGATATTTTCGTCCCGCACCGGTGTCCTTCCGGCGCTTTATTTCAGTTTGGCCTTACTCCAGGCCCACAAACTGGGGCATGCCGGGGAACTTTTTCCGGAGTTCCCGGAGCTTCTCCACCGAGACTCCTTCCCCATCCCGGCGTCCGCACCGGGGGCACACCTCATCGATGACGCCGGTGTAGCCACAGATGGGATCCCGGTCCACCGGATGGTTCACCGAGCCGTACCCCACCCCGTTCTCCTTCATGCAGCGGATCACCGCCTCAAAGGCCTCAGGGTTCTTGCAGGTATCCCCGTCCAGCTCCACATAGCTGATATGGCCGGCGTTGGTGAGAGCGTGGTACGGTCCCTCCAGCTGGATCTTGCGGAAGGCCTTGATGGGATAGTATACCGGGATATGGAAGGAGTTGGTATAGTACTCCTTGTCAGTGATGCCGGGGATCTCCCCAAACACCTTCCGGTCAATGGCCACAAACCGTCCGGACAGCCCTTCGGCAGGGGTTGCCAGGAGGGTGAAGTTGAGGCCGGTCTTCTCCGACTCCTCATCCATTTTTTTGCGCATATGGCCGATAATCTCCAGTCCCAGCTTCTGGCTCGCCTCCGATTCCCCGTGGTGCTTGCCGGTAAGGGCCACCAGGGTTTCCGCCAGGCCGATGAAGCCTACGCTGAGGGTCCCGTGCTTCAGCACCTCCCCTACTGTATCATCCACCGCCAGTTTCTCGGAATCCAGCCAGACCCCCTGCCCCATAAGGAAGGGATAATTGCGGCACTTCTTGGCGGACTGGATCTTGAAGCGATGGAGGAGCTGCCGGAAGACCAGCTGGATCCTCTCGTCCAGGATCCGGTAAAATTCTTCCACGTTCCCCTGGGCCTGGATACCGATCCGGGGCAGGTTAATGGTGGTGAAGCTCAGGTTTCCCCGGCCGCAGGTCACCTCCCGGGTGGGATCGTAGCGGTTGCCCATAACCCGGGTGCGGCAGCCCATATAGGATACCTCTGTGTTGTAGTCCCCGGGCTTGTAGTACTGGAGGTTAAAGGGAGCGTCCAGAAAGCTGAAGTTGGGGAAAAGACGCTTGGCAGAGGTGCGGATAGCCTTCTGGAACAGGTCGTAGTTGGGGTCGCCGGGGTTGTAGCTGACCCCTTCCTTCACCTTAAAGATCTGCACCGGGAAGATGGGAGTTTCCCCATTGCCCAGGCCGGCGTCGGTGGCATCCAGAAGGTTGCGGATCACCATCCGACCCTCAGGGCTTGTGTCGGTGCCGTAGTTGATGGAGCTGAAAGGCACCTGGGCCCCCGCCCGGGAGTTCATGGTGTTCAGGTTGTGGATCAGGGCCTCCATGGCCTGGTAGGTGGCCTTGTCGGTCTCCTCCAGGGCGGTTTGCACCGATTCATGGTGGGCGTTGAGAGTCTGGGTGTCGGAGATGAGCTGGTAGCCTCCCTGGCGCTGATGCTCCGGCAGCCAGCGGGAGAGTTTCATCCCATACTCCTCCTGGTTGCCCATGGTGATACCATCTCCCAAGGCCTCCCGAATGGCTGCCACCAGGGCGGCGGCGTCTTCCCGGGCCATCCCAAACCGGATGGCGATGTATTGGGTCAGGGCCTTGAAGTACTCCTTCCGGAAGGTTTTGGCCACACCGGGAGCCATGGAGTAGTCAAAATTGGGTACCGACTGGCCCCCGTGCATCTCGTTCTGGTTGGCCTGGATGGCGATACAGCCCAGAGCGGAATAGCTCTGAATGCTGTTGGGTTCCCGAAGATAGCCGTGGCCGGTGGAGAAGCCCCCGTGAAACAGCTTCAGCAGATCGATCTGGCAGCAGGTCTCGGTGAGCATGTAAAAATCCTTGTCGTGGATGTGGATGTCCCCGTTGATATGGGCAGCGGCGATATCCTTGGGGAGGATGTAGTTGTCGATGAAATATTTAGAACCCTCGGAACCGTATTTCAGCATGGTGCCCATGGAGGTATCGGCGTCGATATTGGCATTTTCCCGCTTGATGTCGGCGTCCTTGGCGTAGGCAAAGGTGAGCTCTTTATAGATCTCCATCAAATCCGCTTCAGACTGACGGATCTTGGTGTGCTCCGCACGGTAGAGGATATAAGCCTTGGCGGTTTTGGCAAACCCTTCCCGGATCAGGGCCTCTTCCACCAGGTCCTGGACCTGCTCCACAGTGGGGGTCCGGCGAGCGGGAATGGCTTCCACCACCCGGGCAGTAAGCTCGTCCAGCCGCTTCTGGGGGATCTTTTCCTCCGGGGTGGCTACGTTGGCCTTGTGGATAGCTTCCCGAATCTTTTTGGCGTCGAAGGGGACCACATCCCCGTTGCGCTTTTTAATAGAGCGCGGAGGGGCCTTGTCCGCCCCTGTCCCAGCTTTTCCTGCGGGAACGGCTTGTTTCTTCGGCATGGAAGTTCCTCCTCATGTTGAAATGCTGCGCCCTCAAAACACAATATCTAGTTGTTTTTTCTGTAAGCACGCTGTACATATAGTAATTCATTCCCAATGAAAAAGCAAGGAAATTCGCAGAAATGCCATGGAAAATTTTCGCCCTGATTTCCGGTGATTTTTTCACTTCTCTCCAAAGGGCAGCTTTTTAGGCCAGTTCCAGAGCAGTGGAAAACACTTTGCAGGTGGAGGCCGGCAGGGCGAAAAAAGGCCTCCCATCCGCCGTGGATGAGAGGCCGCACCGGCTTTCAGCCCTCTTGGCTGTAACGGTGATTTTAAGAAAGATTATTTTATATTGAAATATTTACCAGTTTTTCTTCCGGTACTCCCAAACTGCAAATCACCTGGGAGGACCAATTCAACAGCTCCCAAGAAAGGGCCTCCAAATCCCTTGGATCTCTTTCCAGAAGCTGCCGCTCCTCCTGATCCAACAAGGGCAGCAGCTCCGCCCTTCTCCGGGGAAACCCTCGCCCCCGAAGCCAACAAAGAAGCCGGAGGGTGAAAAAGGCAGACTTTTGGAGTGCCGCCAGAGTCTCTATGCTTCTCCCGTGAAGGAAGTTGTGGATGCAGCCATGGTAGATGGCGCAGGCCCCTGTCAGGGTACCCCGCCGGACATCCTCCCGTCCCGTCAGCTCCAAAGCAAAATCCAGAGACCCCAGAAAGGGCACTGTATCCTGGCAGAAGGAGAACAGTTCCCCCCGATCCCAGCAGCGCAACTCCTCTTGCCCGGAGACGAAGCCGCACACCAGCTCCCGCCGGGGAATCCCCTCCAGAGCGTTCCGGTAAACTACCAAATCTTCTGGTTTCAGGCGGTCCAAAATCAGTACTGTGTCAACATCGCTGGCAGGTCCCGCTTCCCCTCTGGCCCGGCTCCCCTGGAGCCCTGCACAGATGATCCGCTCTTCCCCAAAGGACCCCTTCACCAACTCCAGCCAACCCTGGGTCCATTCTTCCATATCCATCCCCATACCTATAACACGGTTCATTCTTATCCTCCCGCCCTTTTCGGGCCACAGATAAAAGGGAGGAACGGATCCTCAAACTGGGGACCCGTTCCCCCTTTCATCCGGTTACAGGAACCTGCACAAGGGCCCTGTGACCTCTTTCTCTTGTTACCGGGGGCAAGATCCTCCGGTTATCTCCCGATATACCGAGCCAGGAAGGCCTGGGTACGGGGGTTCTTGGGATGCTGGAAGATCTCCTCCGGGGAGCCCCTCCTCGGCGATAACTCCCTTGTCCATAAATACCACTCGGGTGGCTACATCCCTGGCGAAGGCCATCTCGTGGGTCACTACGATCATGGTAAGGCCGGACTCGGCAAGGCCCTTCATTACCTCCAGCACCTCTCCCACCATCTCGGGGTCCAGAGCGGAGGTGGGCTCGTCAAACAGCAGTACTTCGGGATCCATACAAAGAGCCCGGGCGATGGCGACACGCTGCTTCTGCCCACCGGAGAGCTGGGAGGGGATCGCCCCGGCAAAGTTCTTCATTCCAACCTTCTCCAGGTAGTACATGGCCTTTTCCCTGGCCTCTTCCTTCTTTTTATGAAGCACATGGGTCTGACCTATCATACAGTTTTTCAACACGTCCATGTTGTCAAACAGGTTAAAGGACTGGAACACCATTCCAACCTTTGCCCGGTACTGGTTTACGTTGATGCTTCCCTGGAGGATATCCCTGCCATGGACCAGGATTCGCCCGGCATCGGGGGTCTCCAGAAGGTTGACGCACCGCAGGAGGGTAGACTTTCCGGAGCCGGAAGCTCCGATCAGGCAAATCACTTCTCCGGCCGCCACATGGAACTGGATGTCCTTCAATACCTCCAGGTGGCCGAAACTCTTTTTCAGGCCCTGGATCTCAATAATGTTCTCCATCGTGTTCCCTCCTTTACAGCACCGGGCTTCCGGGCATGGTCTGAGAAGCCGGGAAGCTGGATTTCGGCCGTCCCATCCGCTTCTCGATCCACCCCAGAATCCGGGTGGTGGTGAAGGTAAGGGCCAGATAGATCAGCACAGTGGTCAGCATGGTCTGGCTAAAGAGGAACATGCTCCCTGCCACCCCAATGGACTGGAAGTACAGATCGGTGACGGAAATGGCGCTAAGTACCGAAGAATCCTTGATGTTTACCACGAACTCATTGCCAATGGAGGGGAAGGAATTCTTGATGGCCTGAGGGAGGATTACGATGAACATGGTCTGCATAGAGGTCATACCAATGCTTCTGGCAGCCTCGGTCTGGCCCTTGTCCACACTTTGAATACCGGAGCGGATAATCTCCGCCATATAGGCCCCTGTATTCACCGAGATAACAAAAATCCCGGCGGTCATAGCCTTCCAATTGAAAACAGGCTTGCGAAGATAGAAGAGAAAACCGCCCTGAACAATCATGGGGGTGCCCCGCAAAACTTCAATATCAAGACTGGTAACGATGCGTAACACCCTCTTCAGGATCAGCACCCCCAGGCCGTCCCGAGGTTCCACCCCGATCGCCCGGACACTCCCCACCAGCAGGCCGATCACAAGGCCGATGACGGTACCGCCGATGGACAGAATCAGGGTCACCTTGGTCCCCGCCATAAAAAGGGGCCAGTATTCCCGCGCGATTTCCAGAGATTTGGATAAGAATTCAGTCATGAGGGCAGCTCACTTTCTTTATATAGTATCATCACCCGGCCAAAAGCCGCCGATAGGCGGATGCCCGCCCGCCCAGGAAAGCACCCTGGACGGACGGACCACCAGCCAAAGGGAGGTTGCTGTTCTGTTGAATGATTTCGGAGGGCCGGCCTTACTCGTTGGCGGGCTGACGGCTCACCGCATCGGTCATCCACTGGGTACGGGTATCGGAATCAATGGTGTCCAGGGCGGCCTGAAGAGCATCCAGCAGACCGGTGTTCCCCTTCTTCACCGCGATGGAAACGGTGGTGTCGGCCTCAAAGCCGTTGCCTTCCTCAAACCGTACAATGGCAAGGTCCGGGTTGGAGGTCACCACACCGGTGGCCACAGGCAGCTCGGCGGTGATGGCGTCGGCCTCGCCGTTCTGAAGAGCCATAACCATCAGGGGATAGCTCTGCATGGGGGTCAGGTGATTGACCTCAGGGATCTGGTCGATGATCTCATCGTACAGAGTGTTCTGCTGGCCCAGAACGTTCTTGCCGGAAAAATCGGCCAGGGAGGTGGCGGAAGCCAGAGCGTCATCGCCCCGGACGATGCACACCATCTCGGATTCATAATAAGGAGTGGTGAAGTCGGCGTTTTCCTTACGCTCGGGGGTGGCGGTCATACCAGCGATGATGGCGTCGATCTCACCGGCGGTGACAGCGGGCTCAAGGCCTTCCCAAGCCATCTTCTTGATAACCAGTTCCAGTCCCATCTGCTCAGCCAGAGCCTGAGCCATCATAACATCGTAGCCGCCGGCATATCCAGCGCCCTCCAGGGACACAGAATATTCGTCGCCTTCCACCTGGGTCCAGTTAAAGGGAGGATAGTTGCATTCCATACCCACGGTGAGGACGCCTTCGGTCACAGTGGTGAGACCAGCGGCCTCGGAGCTCTCGGAAGAGGCGGAAGCCTCAGAGGAGGAAGAGGCCTGGGAGGAACTGGTGGTCTCAGTTCCGCCGCAGCCGGCCAGCAGGGTCAGGGTCATCAGCACGGCGAGGATCGCCGCAGTCAGTCTTCTTGCATTCATGGTTCAATTTCTCCTTTTCTCTTCATTCAGGGTTCTGTTTTCAGGGCTTTGCTGTACCCCAATTTTATACACATGCAACCCTTCCGTCAAATTTTATTGCCACTATATTGCCACTATAATCTTTGTTTGTTTTATCTTCCTGATGCTCCTTTTCTGTTTTCCCCAGGGAAAACGCACTACAACTGGTTTGTCTCATTTTTCCTTGACGAAACTCTTTTCCCCTCTTCACAGATTTGTGAAGAGCAACAAGAATTTCCATGATTTGTTAGCAAGGATGGCATAAAAAAATAGAAAAACGATACAATTGTGAAATATTTATGCCATCTATATGAATTATTTATAAATTATAATATAAATGTAGAAGAATTTTGTTTATTATCTATTACAATTTTCTTCTGCGCAGCCGTTTTTTGGTACTGCGGCCGGGAAAACTCCGGCACACAAAATTCAATGTTTAAGGAGGAAAGAACATGTTACGCAAAAGATTTCTGGCTGGCCTGATGGCTCTGGCAATGGCCCTGACCTTGCTGGTTGGTTGCGGCGGGTCCAATGAACCCACTTCCACCTCCTCCGGCGGTGAGGGCACCCCTGCTGCTGAAGGCGACGGCAGCGCGATCACCGGCAAGGTGATGATCTACACCTCCATGTATGAAGATATCATTGAGGCCATCGACGCC
>JAHZBJ010000026.1:0-2759 GCA_019423445.1 Oscillospiraceae bacterium | reverse complement strand
GAAGTATTCCCTGAGTGCGATATCGAGTTTTTCTATGGCGGTACCGGTAACCTCCAGTCCAAAATCGCCGCTGAGATGGACACCGGCAAGCTGGCCTGCGATATGATGATGGTCGCTGAACCCTCCTACTCTCTGGAACTGATGGAAGGCGGTTGGCTCCACGCCTACAAGAGCCCTGAAGCCGCCAACCTGGCCTTCGAGTACGACCCAGACGGCTATTGGTATCCCGTCCGGGTCTGCAACATGGTTCTGGGATACAATCCCGAACTCAAGTCCAAGGACGAGATCCCCAACAGCTTCTACGATCTCCATGGGCAATCCTTTGACCTCCGGCACCACCATGGCCGCCGTAGCCGCCCTGAAGGACAAATACGGCTACGAATACTTTGACGCGCTGGGTGCTCAGGGCGTAATGGTTGAGTCCGGCTCTGTGGCCCTTACCAAGCTGGAAACCGGCGAGTGCGATGTTATCATGATCCTCGAGGAATCCATCCTCAAAAAGAGAGAGGAAGAGGACTCCAAGCTGGAGGTCATCTATCCCACCGACGGCACCATCAATGTTCCCTCCACCATTATGACCGTGGAAGCCTCCAAGAGCGCCAACAACAACATCGCCGCCTGCGAAGCCATCACCGACTGGTTCCTGTCCACCGAAGGCCAGGCCAACATCGTGGCTGCCTGGATGCACTCCGTGCGCAGCGACTATCCGGAGCCCCCCTATGATGCCATCCCCACCCAGGAGATTCTGGAAAACATCATGCCCGTCAACTGGGAGAACTGCTACAAGCAGCGTGAAGAGATCCGCACCAAGTTCCAGGAAGCTGTCACCATCCCCGAAGGCTGATTTCGACGGCAACCCGCGTCCCCTGATTAAAACATAAGCCGTGGGAAGCTATTATGAAGGCTCTTTGTAATAGCTTCCCACGCCTCTTATCCGCCCCTGGCCCGCGGCCTCCACAGGAAGGAGTGATCCAAATGGCTGCATCGACTGCCGTTCAGTCCCCCAAAGCGGCCCCCGCCGCCAAGGCAAAGCGGTTCTAGTTTGACATCAAGTGGGTCATCATCATCGCCATTGTGGCGTTTCTGGTGATCTTTGAGGTCCTGCCCATGTTCTATCTGGTGTACCGCGCCTTCATGGCCACGGGCAGCTTCTCCTTGGAGGCGTTTGAACGCGTCTACACCTACCCTATGAACTGGGGAGCCCTCAAAAACACCTTGGTAACTGCCGGCCTTTCCATGGTTTTCGGCGTTATCATCGCTTTCCCCCTGGCGTGGCTGGTGGGAAGAACCAATCTCTACGGGAAGAAGTTCTTCCGCACCCTCTTTGTCATGACCTATATGGTCCCCCCCTATGTGGGCGCCATGGCGTGGCTCCGCCTGCTGAACCCCTCGGTGGGCAACCTCAACGTATTTTTGAAAAACCTCCTGCACCTGGCCGAAAACCCATTTAACATCTACAGCGTGGGCGGCCTGGTATGGGTTTTAACCTCCTTCTACTATCCCTATGCCTTTATCACCATTTCCCGGGCCATGGAGAAAATGGACCCCTCTCTGGAGGAGGCCTCCAAAATATCCGGCGCCTCTCCCCTTAAAACGGTAGCCACCATTACCCTACCCATGATGGCCCCCAGTATCGTGGCCGCCGCTCTGCTGGTCTTTGTTTCGGCTGCCTCCTGCTACGGCATCCCCTCCATCATTGGAGCCCCCGGGCAGGTTCACACTGTCACTACCCGAATTATCGACTTTGTCAACATCGGCAGCCAGGAAGGCCTTACCGATGCCACCACACTGGCGGTATTTCTGATGGTGATTGCCAATGTGGTCCTCTATGTCAGCAACTTCGTGGTGGGTAAGAAGCAGTATATCACCGTTTCCGGAAAGTCCACCCGGCCCAACATCGTGGATCTGGGCAGATGGCGTATTCCCATCACTCTTCTGGTAATTCTTTTCGCCATTATCGTGGTGGTGATTCCCTTCACTACTGTGGCTCTCACCTCCTTCACCACCAACATGGGAAAACCCGTGATCTCCTGCGTCATGTCCTATCTGCTCCAGCGCACCAACGTCAAGGGCAAGCGCATCCCGGATTTCCTCATCACCGTTGGAAGCGGTACCCCCAGCGTGGTGATCGCCCTCTCCCTAATCATGACCATGTCCGGGCGTTTTGTCATCAACATCTACAACACCATGTGGATCATGATCATCGCCTATATGATCAAATATCTCCTCATGGGGATGCGCACCGTGGTATCCGCCATGAGCCAGATTCACCCCTCTCTGGAGGAAGCCTCCCTTATCTCCGGCGCCAGCTGGCTGAGAAGCTTCAAGGACGTCACCATCCCCCTCATCGCTCCGTCGGTAGTAGCAGGCTGGTTCCTGATTTTTATGCCTTGCTTCTATGAGCTCACTATGTCCACCTTGCTCTATTCCAGCGACACCAAAACCCTGGGCTACGAGCTCTTCACCTATCAGACCTACCACAGCCAGCAAACTGCCGCTGCCCTGGCCACCGCCATCCTGCTTCTGGTCATCTTCGCCAACTGGCTGCTGAACAAACTCACCGACGGCGAGTTCTCCATCTGACCGATCCAAAAAGGGGGTATCATCTGTGTCTACCATTTCCATTAACAACGTCACAAAAGCTTTTGGGGACGTTGTGGTCCTGAAAAATTTCAACGAGGTTTTCCAAGACAAGGAGTTCGTTACCCTTCTGGGGCCGTCGGGGTGCGGAAAAACCACCATGCTGCGGATGATTGCCG
>JAHZBJ010000025.1:8979-22149 GCA_019423445.1 Oscillospiraceae bacterium | reverse complement strand
AAGACACCGGCCTCTCACGCCGGTAACGCGGGTTCGATTCCCGCACGGGTCACCACATTGAAAAAAGAAACCTTGATATGACCCCCTTCAAAAGGGTTATATAGAGCCGGTGTTAATTACGGTGAGGTCCCACCCGTTCCCATCCCGAACACGGAAGTTAAGCTCACCAGTGCCGAAGATACTTGGCGGGAAGCTGCCTGGTAAAATAGGTCTTCGCCGGCACTCAAGATAGCGGTTCCAATTCTGGAGCCGCTATCTCCAATATTCCTCCTTAGCTCAGTCGGTAGAGCATGCGGCTGTTAACCGCAGGGTCGTTGGTTCGAGCCCAACAGGGGGAGCCACCAACAGCTGACAGGTATTTGCCTGTCAGCTGTTTTTTGTGCTTGGGGAAATTTGTGATATAATAAGGGCGTTCAAAAATTACAAAAGAACCAAAGGAGGCGGCGGAATGAACCAACAGGAGATTTTAGCGAAGGTGGACCACACCCTCCTTAAGCAGGAGGCTACTTGGGAGGAGATCAAAAACCTCTGTGATGAAGCCCTGAAGTGGAAAACGGCATCAGTATGTATCCCTCCTTGTTATGTGAAACAGGCGGCTGAATATCTGGGGACAGCCATGCCGGTTTGTACGGTAGTGGGCTTTCCAAATGGCTATTCAACAACGGAGAGCAAGCTCTGGGAAACCAGGGAAGCCTTGGCTTCCGGCGCCGGAGAGATCGATATGGTCATCAATATCGGGATGCTTCGAAGCGGCAATCTGGCTGAGGTGGAAAAAGAGATCCGGATGCTGAAGGAAGCGTGTGGTGGGCATATCCTAAAGGTGATTGTGGAGACATGCCTTCTGAGCCGGGAAGAAAAGATCCAGATGTGCCAGATTGTTACCAAGGCTGGAGCTGACTACATCAAAACCTCCACCGGTTTTTCCAAAGGCGGGGCTACTTTGGAGGACATAGAGCTTTTTGCTGCCCACGTTGGACCCAATGTCAAGATCAAGGCGGCAGGAGGAATATCCTCTTTTCAGGATGCCGAAAGCTTCCTAAAAGCTGGAGCCTCCCGCTTAGGGACCAGCCGTTTGATCAAGCTGGCGCAGGCAGCGGAACAACCGCGGTGATATTGCCATCAGTTTCCTGGGCGCTCCGGAGTTTCCCGGGGCGCCCTTTGTGATATAAAACACCTTGTGAAGTACCGCCAAAAAAGGACATTTTTTGACAGCAGAAGAGGGGATATTGTCCATTGCTTTTCAGTATAGGATATGGTAATTTATATACATATTCTCCTGGCCGGCCCGGAAATTTTTCTGGATCTTCGTCAGGCTTTTACTTTTTTGGGGAACGGGGTGTGTCGCATGAAGCTGCTGGAAGAGCGAATTCGGAAGGACGGCCATGTAAAGGCGGGGAATATTCTGAAGGTGGATAGCTTTTTGAACCACCAGATGGATATTTCCCTGTATCAGGAGATCGGCAAGGAGTTTTACCGCCTTTTTTCGGACTGCGGCGTGACAAAGATCCTGACTATCGAGGCATCGGGCATCGGGATCGCTTGTGTTACGGCGCAGTTTTTTCATTGCCCGGCACTTTTTGCAAAAAAGAGCCGCACCAAGAACATTGATGGGGAGATTTATACCAGCGAGGTGGAAAGCTTTACCCATGGCGGAAGCTACCAGATCATGGTGGCTAAAAGGTTCCTCGGCCCGGAAGACCGGGTCTTGGTGGTGGATGATTTTCTGGCCAAAGGCAACGCTCTTTTGGGCCTGATGGATGTGGTGCAGCAGGCAGGGGCCACCCTGGTGGGCTGCGGTATCGTGATTGAGAAGGGGTTCCAGGAGGGAGGACGCATCATCCGTGACAGAGGCGTCCGGGTGGAGTCCCTGGCCATTATCGACCAGATGGATGAGGGCCAGATCCGGTTCCGTCCCCAAGAATAAGTTTGTTGCTGACGCCGGCCCGCCGGTGTTGGGATAAAAAACAGGCGCTGATGCGCCGGAAGAGAGAAGATTTAGGAGGTACTCTTTCCATGAAGAGAATGCTGGCAATTCTGATGGCGGCCATGATGGTACTGGCCCTTTCCGCCTGCGGCGGTTCCGAAGCTTCCAGCTCCCAGGCTGCTTCCGGTTCGGAAGCTGCTTCTGGTTCTGAAGCCGCTTCCGGTTCCGAGACCGCTTCCGCCGGGATCCCCAAGGAAGACCTGAAGATCGGTTTCCTGTATGTTGGACCTGTGGGGGATGAAGGCTATTCCTATGCGCATGACCAGGGCCGCAAAGCCATGGTGGAGGCCCTGGGCCTGGACGAGAGCCAGACCCTGGTGGTGGAAAATGTTCCTGAGAACTCCGATTGCGAAAAGACTGTCCGGGATCTGATTGACCAGGGCTGCAACGTCATTTATGCCACCAGCTTCGGTCACGGGGAGTGGGTGGACATTGTGGCCAAGGAGCACCCTGAGGTCTATTTCGGCCATGCCACCGGCATTCTCACCGAGGACAACCTCTCTACCTACATGGGCCGTGCTTATGAGGCTCGTTACCTCTCCGGTATTGTGGCCGGGATGAACTCCAAGAGCGGCAAGATCGGCTACGTGGCCGGCGTCTCCATCCCCGAGGTGGTTCGGGGCATCGACGCTTTCACCCTGGGAGTGCGTTCCGTGAACCCTGACGCCACTGTTGAGGTTCTGTGGACCAACAGCTGGTATGCCCCTGCCGATGAGAAGAATGCTGCTCAGCAGCTGATCAACAAGGGCTGCGACCTGATCGCTCAGCACTGCGACACCACTGGCCCTCAGATCGCCGCTCAGGAAGCCGGCGTTCTGGCCATCGGCTATAATGCTTCTACCCTGTCCGCTGCTCCCGACGCCTACCTCACCGCTCCCCTCTTCCACTGGGATGCCTACTACACCCGGGATGTTCAGTCCATCATCGATGGTACCCGTCCTAAGGGCGAGCGCTTCTGGGGCGGCCTCACCACCGGTATGGTCTCTCTGGATGACCTGAGCGACAACTGCGTGGAGGGCACCAAGGAAGCCGTTGAGGAAGCCAAGGCCAAAATCGAGTCCGGTGAGCTCTTCGTCTTCAGCGGTCCTCTGAAGGACAATGAAGGCAACGAAGTGGTTGCTGAAGGCGCCAAGATGACCGACGATGAGATGGAGTCCATGATGTGGCTGGTGGAAGGTGTTATCGGCACCGTTTCCGCCTGATCCAGCGGCAACCATCCCCATGTAAGACCAGACAATGTTGCCGGCAAGAGCTTTTTTGCCGGCAACATTTCGCTTATCCGCCTGGCGGCGGCTGTTTTGAGGAGGAATTATGGAGGACAACGCATACATCCGGCTCCAAGGTATCACCAAGACCTTCGGCCCGGTGAAGGCCAACAACAATGTGAGCCTGTCGGTGCGCAAGGGAGAGATCCATGCCCTTCTGGGGGAGAACGGTTCGGGGAAATCCACCCTGGTGAACATTATGGCAGGGATCTACGCGCCCGAGGCCGGTACCATCACCATCGACGGCCGGGAACGCCGCTTCTCCTCCCCCGGGGAGGCCATTGCCGCCGGGGTGGGAATGGTCCACCAGCACTTCAAATTGGTGGATGTCCTCACCGCCAAGGAGAATATTATCCTGGGGCGGAAGGGCGGCCTTGCCATCCGGGGAAAGGATCTTACCGAACAGATCTACCGCATCGGGAAAAAATACGGCCTCATTGTAAACCCGGATAAAAAGGTCTATGACATGTCGGTGGGGGAGAAGCAGACGGTGGAGATCCTGAAGATGCTCTACCGGGGGGCCGATATCCTGATCCTGGACGAGCCCACCGCGGTGCTGACCCCCCAGGAAACCGCCACCCTGTTTAATATCCTGCGGAATATGAAGGCAGAAGGCTGTGCCGTTATCATCATCACCCACAAGCTGGGGGAGGTGATGGAGATCAGCGACCGAGTGACGGTTCTGCGCCGGGGGGAGAGCATTGCTACCCTGGATACCGCCTCCACCAACCCTCGGGAGCTCACCGAGCTGATGGTAGGCCGCCCCATGTCCCTGGAGATCCACCGGGCTTCCTACGAGGGAGAGCATAAAACGGTGCTCCGGGTCAAGGATCTCACCGCCACCGACCGCGACGGAGTCAACCATCTGGATCACGTCAGCTTCCACCTCCATAAGGGAGAGATTCTGGGAGTAGCCGGTATCGCCGGCAGCGGCCAGAAGGAGTTGTGCGAGATCATCGCCGGTTTGGATAAGGCCACCAGCGGTATTGTGGAGTACAACGGGGAGATGATCCTGGGCCTTTCTCCCAGGGAGATCATCAAAAAGGGCGTAAGCATGAGCTTTATCCCTGAAGACCGCCTGGGAATGGGCCTGGTAGCTGGGATGAGTATCGTGGACAACGTGCTGCTGAAGAGCTACCGGAACAACCCCGGCCCCTTTGTGGACCGGAAGGCCGGGGCCCAGTTGGCGGACAAGATCATCCAGGAATTTGACATCAGCACTCCCAGCAAATGGCACACCGTCAAAGACCTTAGCGGCGGTAATATTCAAAAGGTGCTTTTGGGACGGGAGATCCAGCTGGACCCCCAGCTTCTCATCACCGCCTATCCGGTCCGAGGGCTGGATATCGGGGCCTCCTACAACATCTATGACACCCTCAACGCCCAGAAGGAGAAGGGGGTGGCTGTCCTCTTTATCGGGGAGGATCTGGACGTCCTTCTTGCCCTCTGCGACCGGATTATGGTGATTCATTCCGGCGCGGTGATGGACATTGTGGATCCCAGAACCGCCACCAAGGAGGATATCGGGATGCTGATGCTGGGGCAGCGCCCCGGAGAGGAGGCTGGAGCATGACCTTTAAAATTGTGAAAAAAGGGGCCATGAGCCAGAGACGCCAGACCCTTTACCGCCTGGGAGCGGTGGTGGCGGCCCTGGTGGCCACTGCTGTGGTAATGGCTGCTGCCGGTTATAACCCCTTTACCGTCTATTACAAAATGATCGAAGGCTCTACCATGACCGCTTACCGGCTCAAAGAGACCATCAATAAGGCCATCCCCTTGATCACCCTCTCTCTGGGGGTGGCGGTGGCCTTCAAGATGAAGTTCTGGAACATCGGCGGCGAGGGGCAGTTTTATCTGGGAGCCTTTGGGGCGGCCATGGTGGCCTTCAAGGCCCCGGATCTGCCCATGTGGGTGATGCTCCCGGCAATGGTCCTCTGCGGAATGCTTCTGGGCGGCCTATGGGCCCTGATCCCTGCCATCCTCAAGGGGAAGTTCGGCGCCAGCGAGACTCTGGTGACCCTGATGCTCAATTACATCGCCACCAAGTGGATTACCTATCTCCAGTACGGTCCCTGGAAGGACCCCAAGGCTTCCGGCTTTCCCAAGATGCCCAAGTTCGTGGATGCCGCAGTTCTGCCCAAGGTGCTGGGGGTTCATGCAGGGTGGATTCTGACCCTGGCGGCGGTGGTCCTGGTGTGGATATTGTTCCGCCGTTCCAAGCTGGGGTATGAAATTGCGGTGCTGGGAGAAAGCGACGCCACCGCCCGCTACGCCGGGATGAACACTACCCGGACCATGCTCATTGCGGTGCTCCTGTCCGGCGGCCTCTGCGGCCTGGCAGGGATGATGCAGGCCTCCGCTGTGGAGCGTTCCCTCTCCGATGTTCTTTCCGGAGGAATGGGCTTTACCGCGATTATCACCGCCTGGCTGGCCCGGCTGAATCCCCCGGCCATTGTGGGGGTGTGCTTCTTCTTTGCCATCCTCCTCCAGGGAGGTTCCTATCTCCAGACTTCCATGCAGATCCCCTCTTCGGTGGCAGCCATTATTCAGGGGGTTGTGCTGTTCTTTGTTCTGGCCAGTGAGTTTTTCGTTCAATATAAAATCCAGATCAGCCGCGGCGGAAAGGAGGCAGTCTGATGGAAGCGCTGGAACTTTACTTGCAGACCGCCGCCCAGATGGGCACCCCCATCCTCTTCGGCACTCTGGGAGGTATCCTTTGTGAAAAGGTGGGCCACCTGAACCTGGGGGTGGAAGGAATGATGCTTCTGGGGGCCGTTACCGGCTTTATGGCAGGGCTTGCCACAGGGAACCCCTTCCTTTCCATTCTGGCGGCAGGGCTGGCGGGGGCCGGCGGGGCTTTGATCTACGCCATTATTACCGTCACCCTTCAGGGAAATCAGAATGTCACCGGCCTGGTCCTTACCACCTTTGGTACCGGTCTCTCCTCCTTCCTGGGGAAGGACCTGGTGGGGCTGAGTCTGCCGGAGGGCATCTTCGCGGCGCTGGGCCCCAAGGAAATCCCTGTGCTTTCCGATATCCCGGTGGTGGGGAAAATGTTTTTCCATCAAAGCATTTACGCCACAACTGCTCTGGTGGCCGCCATTCTTTTGTATTTCTACATGAACCGCACCACCATGGGACTGAACATGCGGGCGGTGGGGGAGAACCCCGGCGCCGCTGACGCCTCCGGCGTCAATGTCACTCTTTATAAATATGTCCACATCCTTCTGGGAGGGTTTTTCTGCGGGATGGGGGGCGCCTACCTGACCCTGGTGTTTGTTCCCCGCTGGCAGGACGAAATCACCGCCGGCATCGGATGGATTGCCGTGGCCCTGGTGATTTTCGCCACCTGGAATCCCCTGAAGGCTATTTTCGGCGCTTATTTCTTCGGCGCCCTCCGGGGCCTGTCCTTTGTGATCCAAAATTTGGACCTGACCCTGTTTGGCCACAAGATCACTATTGTCTCCCAGTTCCTGGATATGATCCCCTATGCCGCTACCATTTTGGTGCTGGTGTTCATCACCCGGGGCAAGAAGGCGGAGAACCAGGCCCCCAGGGCCCTGGGCCTTGCCTATTTCCGGGAAGAACGTTAAAAAACCGGGAAAACAACAGATATTTAGCCCCCGTCTCTGGTGGAGACGGGGGTTTTTTGAGAGATCCTTCTGTTTATAGCAGCAGGCGTACCGCCACAATGCGGTCCCAGGTGTTTTTCCCGATAATGCCGTCCGGGACCAGGCCGAAGGTGCGCTGGAAGGCAATGACAGCGTTTTTGGTGGCGTTGCCGAAGATACCGTCCGCCACAATGGTGGGGATGGGGTAGCGCTGGCTGATGACCCGAAGGTATTCCTGCATCAGCTGAACGTTGTCTCCGCGGCTCCCCACCTTGAGGAGGTATCCTGGATAGTCCACCACAAGGCCGCTGGTGTTGGCGATACCCATAAAAACGTTGTAGAGGCTGTTCCAGGTGGCGGGGCCGATGATGCCGTCGGCGGTAAGGCCGAAATGTTTCTGGAAGTCCATGACAGCGTTTTTGGTGGCGCTGCCGAAGATGCCGTCAATGGCGATGGGACGTACAGCATAGTAGTAGTTGGAGATCACCCGGAGGAAATACTGGGCCAGCTGGACGTATTCGCCCCGGTCCCCCTGCCGGAGGACGCCGCTGGGACGGTCGGAGGGAAGGGGTTCGCTTTCCCCGTCTAGCTCCGCCAGGCGGGTCACCGCCACATAGATATTGGAGATGCGGTTCCAGGTGGCCCGCCCCACGATGCCGTCGGCGGTGAGGCTGAATATCCGCTGGAAAGCCTGGACCGCCGCTTTGGTCTCGGAACCGAAAACGCCGTCCACCGGGGAAATGGCTGGGATGGCAGGATAGTTCCGGCGGATGCGGTTCAGCTGGCGCTGAATGGTGCTTACAGCCGCCTCAGTGCTCCCCACTTGGAGGACATACCCGGGATAGGAGCTCTGGATGTTTCGGACGTCGGTGGCCTGGACCAACTCCACGTTGCCGTAATACCGCCGGAGGATCCCCAAGGGGGTATAGCCGTTTTCCGCCAGGGACACGGTGCCCCACTGGGAGAGACCGTCGCAGGTGACGGTGCTGCCGTTGCAGTACTCGGTGAAATAGGGGTTCAGGGCGCCGGGCCGCCGGACATAGGTGGTGAAGATCTCATCCACAATACGGCTGATGTTGGTGAAGATGTTCCGCCCGGGAACATAGTATTGATCATAGCCGGTGTTGTTGGTAATATTGAAGTTGTATCCCCGGCTGGGATACCATTCGGTAAAGATCCGGTTCAAAGCGAAGGAAACCTGGGCATGGATGTTGGCGCGAATGGCATTTTCCGGCCAGGTGGGGTAGATTTCGCTGCTGGCCACATTTTTGATGTAGTAGGCAAAATCCACGGTGACATTCTGGGCTGAGGAGTTGGGGGCCCCCAGATGTACGGTGATATACCGGGGAATATACACCTCACTGAGCACCCGGGTTGAAGGAGTGTCCTCGGTGGGTCCCTCTGGCCGGCGGTCCGTCGTTAAGAGGAGGCCGTTCTCCGGAATGATAAATTCCTCTTCGTCGACGCGGTCCCGGCCCAGGGGCTGGGGATTCAGTTCCAGGGGGACCACCGAGTCTTCTTGGGCGAACATCTGGATGCCTCGGATCACCGCCGGGGTATAACCGGTGGCCTGGACCCGGGCGTTGTAGAGGCTGTAGGGAATTCCCTGAAAATTGGGATCCAGGCTCTCTTCCCGGGGTGGGGTGTAAACCCGGACGGGTGGGGTGCGCCCGGAACTGTTGCTGGTCAGGGTCATGCTGGCTCCGGTTTCGGGGCTGGTCACCGTCACCACCGCCCCCTCCACAGGGAGGGCTTCCCGCCCGGAATACAGCTGAAAAACCAGTGTGGCGGAATTGGTCATAGTCTTTCTCCTTTCTGGGCCTTGGGGGCGGGCGCCCCTGGCCTGCCCCATTCTATGCCCGACGCAGCCGGAGCGGGATTGCCCAGTTTTAAAATTACTGTATTTTCCAGTGCCCCCACCTGTTGCCATTTCGCCTTTTTTTCAGTATAATGAAAATAAATATGGATGAAGTGCAGCAAAATGGGCATTTTGCCGTACAAAATAAAAAGCAGCGGTCTCAGAAGCTGCCAACATCAAATGGAGGTAACAACCCATGAAAAAGCTTCTCTCCCTGGCCTTGGTGATGGCCATGTTCCTGGGCCTTGCGGTGCCTGCCTTTGCGGAGGCGTACCCAGATCCTGATGTCGTCTATCCGGGCAATGAGACGAGAATCTATACTGACGATTTTTACTGGGAGGACGACGACGGAGACATGATCCCCCTCGCCTGCGAACTGGATAAGGAATACTTCGCAGGGGTCACCCCCCGCTGGAAGAAGGGCGGCAACTATATCGACCGGGTCTACTTTGACGACGGGGACGATTATGTCACCATCGTATTCAAGGACGATATCGATGTCAGCAGCGAAAAAGATATCATTGGCTCTCTCCAGATCCGGGACAGGGATGCCAAGCGCACCTACGTCTGCGAGATCGAGGAAGGCGACCTGATCCTGGGGATTATGGACAAGGTGAACATGGAGACCGATGGTGACCGGGAGTTCAGCCTCCCCTGGGACTATCAGACTAACAAGGTGAAGTTCGTCAGCGAGGATGGAGAAGACTACGGCACCTTTAATGCCAACTTCAATACCGAAACCGGTGAGAAAATTGCTTATTTCACCACTAAGATCGTGGAGCAGAGTCCCCTTTACCTGGGCTACAATCAAAATGACAACATGACTCTGGTGAAGAAGTACAGTGACGCTGACCTTCGCTTCATCACCTGGAGCGCTAACCCCACCTTTGACATCACCGGCAAGCTGGGTATTTATATGGAGCCGGAGGAGTTCATCTACGGTGTCAAGGATGATAACACTCTGTACCGCCTGGGCGGCACTTACGACAGCAAAACAGGGGCGTACGTCATCAGTACTGCCACCCTGGGCAGCTATGTCATCAGTGACAAACAGCTGGTGACCAGCGGTAGCTCCAGCGGAAGTGGCACGTCTACCGCCCCTTCTTCCAGCAGCACTGCTCCCGCACCTTCCAGCAGTTCCACAGCGCCGGCCCCCAGCTCTTCTAGTAGCGCGGCACCGTCCTCCAGCAGTTCCGTGGCTCCTTCCAGCAGTGAAGCGTCTTCTGACTCCTCTTCCAGTGAGGAGTCTGCCACCAGTGACAGCTCCTCCAGCGAGGTTGTGGAGTCCTCCAGCAGCGAGGCGGAGTCCAGTGAACCTGAGAGTGAGGCCACCGATGTTGAGGCCGAAGAGGACAAGGGAGGCTTCCCGCTGGTGCCGGTGCTGATCGGTGTCCTGGTTGTGGTGGTTATCATCTGCGTGGCAGTAGTGGTTTTGGGCAACCGCGGCTCCGGACGCAGCAAAAAGAAGAAGTTTGACGACTGGGATGATTGATCATCCATATTTATAAGAGAAACACCCCTCCAGATGGAGGGGTGTTTTTTTGGAAATAAGTGGATAAAATAGAAAAATATGTAAAATTTTGAGTCAAAAAGGGTTTCTTTGCCTCGAAAGTTGGGGAATGTCGGAAAAATCGGTGGAAATTCGCCAGTGTTTGGGGAAATTGGAAGATAATAGATTACATATAGGTTACAAATACCATTGATTTAAGTTACAGTTTGTAATATACTGTAGTCACAGGAGGCGAGCGGCGATGGAGAGGCCGCCCGAAAGCTCCTAAAAGAAAAGTATATGGAGGAAACCCAAACATGAAGAAAGTCCTTGCAATGATCATGGCGACTTCTATGCTGACAACTATGGCTGTGGCAGCTGACTATACCCCCGGTCAGGAGATCAAGTTCGACGGTACCGAGGAGTCCATCTGGGATGGAGAGGTTGGCAACATCAACAGCGAGAACTACTCCCTGTCCACCATCCGCTGGAACGAGGGTAAGGACATGATCGCTTCCGTCACCATCGACGACGACGATGAGGTTCTGGTGGTTGAGCTGAAGCACGACTACAAGAGCACCAAGGAGAAGGAGCTGGACGGCACCATTAAGCTCCGCGAGAAGGGCGAGAGCAACTATGTCACCGTCACCGTGAAGGGCTCCGTGGGCTACAACGTTGTGGAGCTGGACATCGACGAGGACCACGAGATCAAGGTCCCCACCATTGATTCCGGCAGCATCTACAAGATCAACGGCAACAACAAAGGCTACGGCACCCTGCTCTTCACCGCTGGTGACGCCGACATCTCTGTGCGCGTGTACGACGGCGAGGTCTACTACCTGGCCCACACCAACACCCCCAACAAGAACGTCCTGGTTGCCAACGCTGACAGCGATGCTGTTATCGACTTCATGAACTTCGAGGGCACCCCCACCTTCAATTCCACCGCTACCATCAGCTTCTACGGCGTGGATGAGGACAGCTTCATCTACGAGATCAAGGACGGCAAACTGGTGAAGTCTGCCGCTGAGTGGAGCGAGGACAATGCGGTCTGGGAGCTGAAGACCCGTACCCTGGGCAGCTACGTCATCTCTGACAAGGCTCTGAAGAGCCCCTCCGGCTCTGGTTCTTCTGAGGGCAGCAGCGGTTCCGGCTCCAACGGTTCCGTGGAGAACCCCGACACCGGCGCCAACGATGTGGTGGGCCTGGCTTCCGCTCTGGCCGCTGCCGCTCTGGTTTCTGCCGCCGCTGTCTCCATGAAGAAGAAATAAGCATCTGGTTGAGACTTTGAGCAGCCCCATCTCTCCAGGCTGAACCACCCCCGCCCCGGGCCATAAGGTCCGGGGCGGGGGTTTTGTCAGGATCAGGAGTTTTTGAGGGCACAGGAATTGGCCGGACTGGCAAGATCCGGCGGCGGTTTTCCGCATTCTGCCTGGATTGTGGCGGGATTGGAGGGATTCCTGGGACCCACATGGCAGCAGAGGAGAAAAAGAGGCGGTTTTGTTGGAATTTGTTGAAATACGAATTGTATAATTGGAATAAACATTACGATATGGAAACTGTCCACTATTGTTTTGACCCGTCCGGACCCGTATAATTGAGACCAGAGAGGCAAAGAGCCGCTCACAAATCCGCAGGAGGAATCCAAATGAAAAAGATCCTATCCTTTGGCCTGGCGATGGCGATGACCGCCGCCATGGCTGTGACAGCCTTTGCAGCCGAGATCGCTGGAATCAGCTTTGACTTTACCGATTCCAATGACAACGATTGGTCCGTTCAGAGCCTTGTTCCCAATCAGGAGTACCGTTTCCCGGTGCTGGTTCAGTATGGGGAGGAAGTTCCCTCCCATCTGACCGGTGAGGAGATGGAGGGCAAGCGGTTCACTGTCACCCTGGAGCAGGGGGGCACCGTGGTGAACACCCCCACCCTGGAGGAAGAGGACGGCAAGTACTACCTGGTGGTTAAGACCAAAGCCAATTATGCGGCTAAGACCTCTGAGGTGTCTTTCCAGGTGCGGCTCAGTGACAAGTCCAGCGGCCGGGAGATGGCCAAGACTCAGGTGGAGCTTACTGTGGGCTTCTCCAAGATGCCGGATGAGGCTTTTGAGAACATCAGCGCCGGCGAAAGCTTCCGGGTGGACAACGCCACCCCCGTCATTACCGCCAAGCAGTTTGAGAAACTGGCCGCTCTGAATTCCTACAAAGCGGTTACCCTTTCCGGCGACGGCTGGGAGTACACCGTCAAGGTCACCGACCTCTCCGACCGGAACCTGTACAGCACCCACGCCCCGGTGAACGCCATCCTCCAGAAGTATGAGAACCAGGAATTCAAGTTCCTTTCCTTCCCCGGGAATCCCGACTTTGCCGTGAAGGGCCAGCTTACCATCGACGTTTCCGATGTGGAGGATACCTTTGACGGCGAGTACTACCTCTACCGCTATCTGGACGGGCGCCTGTACTTCCTCAACAGCCAGTATGACGAGGGGAACGCCTCTATCACCTTCAGCCCCTCTCAGCTGGGCAGCTATGTCATCACCAATAAGAAGCTCAGCGATGTTCAGGTAGGGGGCAGCACCGGCGGTTCCAGCTCCTCCGGCAGCAGTTCTTCCGGTTCTTCCAGCGCCGGGTCTTCCAACTCCGGCAGCTCTTCTTCCGGCAGCGGGGTGCAGAACCCTGAGACCGGCGACAACAGCATGGTAGGTATTGCTGCTGCGCTGGCCCTGGCTGCTCTGGCTTCCGCCGCTGTGGTTGGGAAGAAGAAAAAGTAATTCCCCGACGCTTGGTGATTCAGCAAGAAAAGAGATCCCCCGGAGGGCCCTGCGGCCTTCCGGGGGATCTCTTATGTACGGTATTGTTTGGTTAGAAGGGGGACTTGGGAGAGGGGTTCACTTCAACCTTCACAGGGGTGGTCTGGCTGGCGCCGCTGGGGAGAAGTTTGGCCTGGACCACATACCGGTAGTTGCT
>JAHZBJ010000025.1:0-8969 GCA_019423445.1 Oscillospiraceae bacterium | reverse complement strand
TCATTGGAGGTGACATCCACGTCAAAGATAAACTGGCTGCGCTGCTTGGCTTCATTGATGATGTTGGTGAACTCGGCGGTATCGGGATTGGGGTTGATGTAGTCGAAATTGATGTCGGTATAATACACCGCGAAGATCTGCCAGGTAAGCTCCACTTCAGGGGTGGAGAAGTAGATATAGGGGTTCTCCTTGCAGTAGTCGATGTCCAGATACTTCTTCAGCTGGGAGAAGCGGGCCCCGTCCGGGTTATCATCCATGCTGTGGCCATAGATGACGATGTTCTTGGACAAGGCGTTCCGGGCACCCAGGTTGGTGCGGTAGTCGGCGTAGTAGCAGCCGTCGAAAGCGCTCTGCTTCAGGTTGTTCCGGCGGAGGTAGTAGTCATTGTCCGGGGCCTGGACCACTACTTCGTCGATGGTGGTTCCGGGGATGGTGAGCCAACCCACGGTATCATCATTCTTCAGGTAGAAAGCGGACATCTTATCCAGCATCTCTTTCTGGATCTGAGAGGGGGACTTCTGATTGGGGTCGGAGGAGCTGGAGGAATCAGAAGAGCCAGAGGAGCTGGAGGAGTCGGAAGAACCGCTTTCCAGAGGCTGGCTGGAGGCAATGACAGAGCCGCTTTCGCTCTCAGGCTTGGAGGATGGCTCGTTGTCTCCGCCGCAGGCGGTGATGCAGAGAACCATAGCAACGGTCAGGACCAGGCAGAGGAAGGCGCGCAGGGAAGAAGCATGTTTGTTCATGAAGCTACACCTCGGAAAAATTTTGTTTTACTTGTTGATATATGGTCAGGTTGTTATACCTTCAGCGGAGTGATGATACCTTTGCCGGCGTCCAGTTCCACCGTTTCTCCGGTGCGGAGCAGGCGGGTGCAGTCCTTTACGCCGATGATGATGGGGACATCCACCTGGTCAGCGATGGACTCCAGCAGATGATCGCTTTCCGGAGTGCTGACCTCGGTGACGATAGCTGCAGCGGAAAAGATCTGTTTCATCATGGAAAGGTCGGCCTCCCGGCAGACCAGGATATCGCCATAGGTGAAGTTGGCCTGGAGCTCCTCGCTGGTGCGGCCGACGCTGATGGGGCCGGAGGCAGAAAGGGAATTGAGTCCCTTGCCCTTGAGGAAGGTGTTGCCCACTGTCTGGACTTTTAACAGGTTGGTGGTTCCGGAGACCCCCAAGGGGAGCCCCGCCGTGAGGACCACCAGGTCGCCGTCCCGGAGAAGGTGGCTTTGCTCCTTGGCGGCTTTGACAGCGGCGGAGAAGAGACGCTCGGTGCTCTTCTGCTCGGCGCACATCACCGGCAGGACGCCCCAGCTCAGGGCCAGCTGGCGGTAGGTGAACTCATCGGTGGTGCAGGCGATGATAGGAATGCTGCACCGGTATTTGCTTACCATCCTGGCGGTGCGCCCGGACTGGGAAATGGGGATGATGGCGGCAGCGCCGATATCCAGGGCGGTGGTGCAGGTGGCGTGGCTGATAGCGTCAGTGATGTTGCTGGAAGCCTGTCCTGCGTCCTGACGCCGGAACCACTCCCGGTAGTCGATATCCTTTTCGATCCGGGCCGCCACGGTAGCCATGGTGTTCAGGGCTTCCAGAGGATATTTGCCGGCGGCGGTTTCGCCGGAGAGCATAATGGCGCTGGTGCCGTCGTAAATGGCGTTGGCCACGTCATTGACCTCGGCGCGGGTGGGCCGGGGATGGGAACTCATGCTTTCCAGCATCTGGGTGGCGGTGATGACCATCTTTCCAGCGGTATAGCACTTGCGGATCATCATTTTCTGGAGGATGGGGATCTCCTGCATATCCACCTCCACCCCCAGGTCGCCCCGGGCCACCATGATGCCTCCGGAAACCGCCAGGATCTGATCCAGGTTCCGGACTCCTTCGGCGTTCTCGATTTTGGAGATGATCTTGATGTGGCGCCCGCCGTTCTCCTTCAGGAAGTTCTTGATGGCCAGGACATCCTGGGCAGAGCGCACAAAGGAGGCGGCCACGAAATCAAAGCCCTGCTGGATGCCGAAGAGCAGGTCTGATTTGTCCGCCTCGCTGAGATAGGGCATGGAAAGAGAAACGCCGGGGACGTTGATCCCCTTATGGTTGCTCACCTTGCCGCCGTTGACCACGGTGCAGGTGATATCGGTGTCGGTGAGGGATTTGACGGTGAGCTCAATGAGGCCGTCGTCAATGAGGATGCGGCTGCCAACCTCCACGTCGCCGGGGAGGCCCTGATAGGTGATGGCAGCCATGGACTGGGTGCCCATAACGTCCCGGGTGGTGAGGGTGAAGGTCTGGCCGGCATCCAGGACCACGCTGCCCTTTTCAAAATCCTTTAAACGGATCTCAGGACCTTTGGTATCCAGGAGGGTGGCGATAGGCAGTTTCAGCTCTTCCCGGAGACGCTTGACCGTCTCCAGCTTTTTCAAATGCTCTTCATGGGTGCCGTGGGAGAAATTGAAACGGCAGACGTTCATCCCCAGCAGCATCATTTTGCGAAGGGTCACCTCATCGGAGGAGGAGGGGCCAAGGGTGCAGATGATCTTGGTCTTTCGCATGGCTGCAAACAACACTTCCTATCTTCAAAAGGCTTTGGATGGTGCTGAAAATATTATAACAGCATAATTTTACTATAGTACCGGGGAAGTGTCAAACGTTTTGGAAAGTTGTGACAGATTGTTCATACTTTGCCGGGTTTGCCAGGGTCTATGTGATAAAACGCAAAAAAACAAGGAAATATTTCGCGTTTTTACAAAATCTTCAAAGGATTTCCAATTCCTTTTTCTTTCCCAAACAGGGTGAAGGGGATCTGCTTGACACCTTTAGAGGGGTATGCTATAGTTAAACTGTATTAAGTGATATAATACACCAGGTACGGACAGAAAGCAAGGAGGTGTATCTCCGTGATTTCTCTGGATTTTCACAACAGGATCCCCATTTACCGGCAGATCCAGGACAGCATCATCGAGATGATCCTTCTGGGGGTTTATCCGGAGGGAAGCCAGCTGCCCTCAGTTCGCAGCCTGGCGGTGGAGCTGGGGACCAATCCAAACACCATCCAGAAGGCTTATCAAGAGCTGGAGAATCAGGGGGTTATCGTCTCAGTGACAGGCCGGGGGAGCTTTGTCCAGGGACAGGCTGCCGCCCGGGAAGTGCTGCGGCGGAAAGCCCTCAGTGCTCTGGAGGCTGCGGTTCGGGAGGCCAGCCTGGCGGGGCTGACCCGGGAGGAGATGGCGGCCGTTCTGGAAAGGGCCAGCCTCCCCGATGTGGACGATATGGAAAAGGAGGTCCGGGAGCCATGATAGAAGCGGTGCATCTTACCAAGCGGTTCGGCGCCAAAGCTGCCTTGGAGCAGCTTTCCGCCGTGATTCCTCAAGGGAGCATCTACGGTTTGGTGGGGCCTAACGGCAGCGGAAAATCCACCTTGATGCGGCTCATCTGCGGGGTCTACCGCCCCGATGAGGGACAGATTCTGGTGGCGGGGGAGCCGGTCTACGAAAATTCAGGCGCCAAGTCTCGGATTTTCTATCTTTCCGACGACCTGTACTTTCTGCCAAAATCCACAGTTCATGAGATGGCCCGGTTTTATCAGGGGGTCTATCCCACCTTTGACTGGGAGGAATACCAGCGGCTCTGCGGAATCTTTCCCATCGACCCGGCAGCCCGGATTAATACGTTCAGCAAGGGGATGCGCCGCCAGGCGGCCCTGCTTCTGGCGCTCAGCTGCCGCACCCAGTACTTGCTTTTGGACGAAGCTTTTGACGGCCTGGACCCGGTGATCCGCCTAATGGTGAAGAAGCTTCTGGCCCAGGAGATGGAGTCCCGGGAGCTGACGGTGGTGATCTCCAGCCACAACCTCCGGGAGTTGGAAGACCTGTGCGACCATATCGGACTCCTTCACCGGGGCCGCATCCAGCTGGAGAAAGAGCTGGATGAACTGAAGCTGGGGTTCTGCAAGGTCCAGGCGGCCTACCGGGAGCCGGTGGACTGGTCCGCCAGCGGCCTTTCCATCCTTCAGAGCCAGCAGCGGGGAAGCCTTGTAAGCATGCTGGTCCGGGGGGGCGCCGATGAGACCCTGGAGGTGCTTCAGCGGTATCAGCCTCTCTTTGCAGAGGCGGTGCCCCTGACCCTGGAAGAGATATTTATCGGAGAAATGGAGGCGGCAGGTTATGACTACAACAACATCCTCCTCTGAGAAAAACAGTTTTTTCCCCGGGGCGTTGTTTCGGCGGCTGCTTCGGCGGAATCTTCCCACTGGGCTGTATTTTTGTGCCGCGGTGTTCTTCTTCCTCACCCTGCCCTACCTCACCGAGATTTTTTTCAACGTCCCGGAGATGGTGCAGGGGGAGCAGCTGGGGCGCAGCCCCAGCCTGATGGACGGCGCCGAAATCTACACTGGCTTTTCCATCGTCACCTTCTACCTTCTGATGATGGCGGCGCCGGTGGTTATCACTCTGAGCCAGATGAGCTGGCTCCACTCCCGCCGGGCGGTGGACCTTTACCACAGCCTGCCGGTAGGGAGGCCAGGGCTGATTCTGGCCCATGCCGGGGCGGCTCATCTCACGGTGGCTCTGCCGGTGGCCCTGAACTTCCTGGTGATGGCGGCGGCGGGGACGGTACGTCTGGGGATGACCGTTTCCCCCAAGGACACCTTCAACCTGCCGGTAGGGGAAATCCTACTGGAATACCTGGGGTGGATGACGGTGGAACTGGCCATCATTGCGGTGATTCTCCTGGTGGCCACTCAGGTGGGGAGCGTATTTGAGAATTTTTCCTTTTCGGTGGAGCTTCTCTGCGCCCCGGCCCTCATCATCCTCCTTACCAACTACATCTGCGGGGAGAGGCTCCCCGGCTACTGGGCCGGCTATCTGAACTACCAGACTCTGGCCTATTCCACACCGGTGTCCCTGATGGCGGGGCGGTATGTGGCCCAGTCCGACGGCACCGGCTCCGGGGTGGGGGCCATCCTTTTGTGGCTGGTTCTGGGGCTGCTGATTCTGGGGGCGGCGGTGATCCTTTATCTGCGCCGCCCCAGCGAGCTGGCCGAGACCAGCGGCGCCCGGGAACCCCTCAACAGCCTGGGCCGTCTGGCGGCGGTCTACCTGGGGGGACTTGCCCTGGGAGAGTTCTTGATTTTCATCACCGGAGCGGATTACCTGGTGCTTTGGACCCTGGTGGGGGCCGTTCTGGTGGCGGTGCTGGCCCAGGCGGTGCTGAACCGGGGCTTCCGGGATATGCCCCGGGCCCTTCCCTCCATGGCTATCCAGGTGGTCCTCACCGTCCTGGCCCCGGTGATTATCACCACCGGCGGTTTGGGGTATGCCGGCCGGGTTCCCACGGTGGACCAGGCGGGAAGCGTCACCATCAGCTACCGGGGGTTCTACGGGGAGCTTGCCCAGCGTCTGGATCTCTCCTCCTGCTGGACCTACACCGACAGTGAAGGGGAGCTCCAGTACCGGTACAGCGGGGAATCCACCGTCACCCTCACTTCCCCCGAAGCCGTCCAGGCGGTACTGGATATCCACCGGAGCTTCGCTCAGTCGGGAATCGCCGGTTCCGGTGGGAACCGTCTGTCCCTGGTCTATGGCAATGGGATGCGCCGGAGCTACAATTTCCGGAACCGGGATGCAGGCCTGTTCCTGACTCTGGAGGAGAACCGGGAATTCCTGGAAAAGACCAATCCTATCTATACTCTCGGGGAGGAAGAGGTTCTTTCGATTCGTCTCAGCGACGCCACCGGCCTGTTTTCCTCCGAGCCCCTCACTGGGGATCAGGCGGTTCGGCTCCTGGAGGCAGCCCGGGCCGACGCAGAGGACTTTGACTTCGGTGATCTGGTGGACGGCTCCGCCCGGGTAGCCCTTTACCTGATGGTGGACACCGCCGGCCCCCGGCAGGGGGAGAGTCTGGCGGCAGCCCTGGAACAGGGGTACTGGTTCGACTTCTGCCTGCCGGTGTTCGCCTCGGATGAAAATACCCTTGCCCTGGTGAAGGAACTGGGTCTGGAGGAGCTTCTGGAAGACCACACCGGCCTGGTGGTGGGGCTTCAGGCGGAAAACGCCCCTGTAAGCTCCACCTGGTACGGCAAGGCTGCCCTGGTTTGGCCTACCGATACCCCGCCTATCCATCCGGAAGACAGTTCCGACACCGCCAAGTGGGTCCAGGAGAACCTGGAAGGGGGCTGGCTCATCAGCGACCCCGCCGAGCTGGAGACCCTCCTGAACCAGGGCCTTGGGATGGGGTACTATGTGGAGCAGTCCCAGGATGTGGATCAGGAGGAACAGGGCTTCATCCTCACCATCTACGGGGAGGACCGCCAGGGGGCCAGCTTCTGGATCCCCAAGGAAGCGGCTACCGCCTCCATTCGGGAGGAGTACAGTTACATCTGGGAGGAGTAATCCTTGTAACATAGCAGGAAAAAACCCCCGGCAGCGATATCTTCGCTGCCGGGGGTTCTGTTTTTGGTGATTTTCATTGCCGGTGCATTTGAGATTACTTCAAAGCCGCCAGCTTTCCCACACAGGTGACACAGACATTTTTTCCCTCAAATTCCACCAGGTTCTCGGTGCTGCCGCAGAAAACACAGTTGGGGGCGTATTTGCGCAGGATAACCTGTCCGCCGTCCACGAAGATTTCCACATCGCTTTTGACGTCGATATCCAGCTGGCGCCGCAACTCCACGGGCAGAACAATCCGGCCCAGATTGTCTACTTTCCGTATGATACCGGTCGATTTCATGTTGTCATCTCCTTTGTCTGTGATGGGACGAAATCTATCCACCCCAATTATATACGAATTTCGACAAAAAAACAAGAATTTCAAGGTTAAAAACTATAAGAAATATGAATATAAATCAATGAGACCACCGATTTGCCAAAAATGAGAGTCAGATAGCCGAGATTTCCAGCAGAGATGCGGTAGGGGAAAAAGGGTTTTCCCTGGGGTGGCAGGGCCATCCACCGGGGCCAGAACAGATCTGCCGGAGAAGGCGTTGCGGAAAGGGGCGAAGGGCTATGATGAACTATCTCATCGGGGGTATGATCCTCCTGGCCATTGTGGCTGGGGGTGTAGGGGGAAACATGGCGGCGGTGTCCACGGCGGCCATGAGCGGCTGCGGCCAGGCGGTACAGCTGGTGATTTCCCTAACCGGAACCATCTGCCTGTGGAGCGGAGTGATGCGTATCGCCGACAAAAGCGGTCTTACCAATCTGCTGAGCAGGGCTTTCTCCCCCTTGAACCGGATCCTGTTCCGGGAGCTGGAGCCGGAAGGCCCGGCGATGAAGGCCATCAATATGAACATGGCGGCGAACCTTTTGGGATTGGGGAATGCAGCCACCCCCCTGGGCCTTGCGGCAATGAAGGAGCTGGATCGTGTAAACCGGCATCCGGATACGGCTTCCCAGGCCATGGTGACCTTTGTGGTGCTGAATACCGCTTCCCTCCAGTTGATTCCAACCACCAACGCGTATCTGCGGCTGGCGGCAGGTTCCCGGGAGCCAATGGAAATTCTTCCCGCAGTGTGGCTGGCATCCGCCGTCTCCATCTCCATGGGAGTGCTGATGGTGTGGGTGCTGGGGAGAAAGGCCAAAAAGGGGAGGAACGCTCCGTGATGTCGGTGATCAACCACTTTATCGTTCCTGGGATCATCGGGGGTATTTTTCTCTACGGACTCTGCCGGGGCGTCAATACCTTCGACGCCTTTTTGGAAGGGGCGGCGGAGGGCCTCCGCACCGCGGCTTCCATCGCTCCGGCCCTGATCTGCCTGTTGACAGCGGTGGCTATGTTTAAGGCCAGCGGGGCGCTGGACGTCCTCAGCTGGGCCATAGCGCCTTTGGCGGAGATGGTGGGCTTTCCCCGGGAGGTCATCCCTCTGGCTCTGCTGCGGCCCATCTCCGGGAGCGGCGCCATGGTACTGTTTAACGATATCCTTACCACCTGCGGCCCGGACAGCTTTGTGGGGAGAGTAGCCAGCGTTCTGGAAGGCTCCACCGAAACCACTTTCTACACCATCGCCGTCTATTACGGGGCAACCCGGGTCACCAAGACCCGTCATACCCTTCCCTCGGCGCTGTCGGCGGATCTGACAGGGATGCTGATGAGTGTGGTGGCAGTGCGTCTGTTCCTGGGAAGCTGAAAAAGTCTTTTGTCACAAGAAAGCGGCCCCCCAAAGAGCGGGAAAGCTCTTCGGGGGGCCGCTTGATTTACGGGGATTAGCCCAGGGTCAGGCTGACATCGATGCGGTTCTCGTAGGAAGCCTTGATGGCGGAAAGGATATCACCATGGCTGTCGTTGAGGCTCATGGTGGCGGAGGAGGTAACGTCGGCCAGCATGGCCTTTTCCTCATCGGTAAGGGCGGCGTACTTCTCAGCGTCTCCCTCAGCGGTGCTGCCTTCCTTCAGGGGACGGCCGTTGGCGTCGGAGCAGTACTTCTGGAACCACTCTTCCACCTCATCCACGGTCATGCCCACAAAGATCTCCTGGAATTTATCCATCTGCTGGTACCAGTAGCCGGTGCCCATGACGTAGTCGGCGCCGCGTTCACGCTTGGTGAGCCAGCCATCCACCTCGGCGGTGAAGGTCTCTTCGGTGGCGTCGATGGTGCCGTCCACCTTGGCGTCGTGGTCAGCGTCGTTGTTGTAGCTCTGGCCGGGCCAGCCGGTGAAGTGGGGCATGGAAGCGCCGTCATAGTTGGGGGTGGCGTACTCCAGCTGATCCACATAGAGGCTGACGATGCGCCCCTCGGCGTCAAAGAGGGTGTTGGCGAAGATCTGGTTGACGCTGTAGACGGGGGTGTCGGTATCATCGGAGCCGGGGCCGATGCGGCCGCCGCTCACCAGGCCGAAGCCCAGGGCGCTGGCAGATTCCACTTCCAGGGGAACGCGCTTCTCATAAGCGTCCCGGATGGCGGCCAGGAGGTTGCCGTGGCTGTCGTTGAGGCTCATAGTGGCGGTGGAGGTGACATCGGCCAGCATGGCC
>JAHZBJ010000024.1:13695-22244 GCA_019423445.1 Oscillospiraceae bacterium | reverse complement strand
GTCAGCGGTTCCGAAGCTGGTAGAAGGTGAGGGCGCTTGGATGAGGAATAGCCTCCCAGGTGGTGGCCTTTTTCAGCAGGCAGATGATATTGATGGGCATCCAGCTCATAATGAACACCCAATAAAAGACCATGGACCGGAGCATGGGAAGCACTGGCTTCTTGTTGGCCACAACCGCCAGCAGGGACCCCAGAAAGGTGGTGGCGAAGGAAAGGTTGACGGCGAAAAAGATCTGGTGGAACAGGGTGGTCCGGGGGAAAAGGCCGTAGGAGATGCCGAAGAAATCAAAAGCCATGCTGAAACCCATAGCGGCGATCCCCAGCATCTGCACCACCGGCAGGATGAAAAACATCATAATATCCAGGCTGGTATTGCTGCCCCGGGCGGCCTGGGCCAGCAGGGGGCGGGTGTACCGCTCCATGCACTGGATCATCCCGGTGGACCAGCGCTTCCTCTGCTTCCAGGACTGGGCGAAGGTGAGGGGCTGCTCGTCAAAGGTAATGGCCTCGGGAACCCACCAGATCCGCCGGTTTTTGGAAGCGCAGATGGCGGAAAACTCGATATCCTCGGTAATGGTGTAGGTCTTCCAGCCCCGCTGCTCCCGGAGAATGGACATGTCCACCATGAAGCCGCTGCCGTTGATGATGGCGTTGAGGCCCAGAATCGAGCGGGCCTGGCTGTAGAACCGGTTGATCATCCAGTAATAGATGGAGTAGCAGCCGGAAATGGCGGTGTCAGTGGGATTTTTGCTGTCCCGAAAGCCCTGGGCCACTCGTGCCCCTGCATGCCAGGCGTCGTTCATCCGGCGCAGGAACTGGGGATGCACCAGGTTGTCCGCATCGAAAACGCAGACGGCGTCGTACTGCTTCTTCCACAGGAACATCTGGTTCAGGGCGAAGTCCAGGACCTCCCCCTTGGTTCGGGTAGGAACGGTACACTCCAGCACCAGGGCGCCAGCTTCCCGGGCGGCACCGGCGGTGTTGTCGGTGCAGTTGTTGGGCACCACGATGACGTCGAAAAGCTCCCTGGGATAATCCTGGGCCAGCAGGCTGCGAACCAGCTCACCGATTACCGCTTCCTCGTTCCGGGCGGCCACCAACACGGCAAACCGGGTGGAAGGCGCCGCTTGGGGGCAGGCGTGGTGCTTTTTCAGGGAGAAAAGGGCGATGATGAAGAAGTAAGCGGTATATGCTGTCATGGCCAGGCTGCAGAACCAAGCCAGGGTAGTCAGAATGTGAGTTGTCATAAAGAGATCCTCCATGGGCTTTTGGTTGGGCAATGAGCCGCCCGCGTATACCCATAATACGATGATCCAGTAAAGAACACTACAAAATCAGGAAAAAAACGTGGGAATTTTCTCGGAATAGGGGACCGATCCTATTTGCCGGGCCTTTTGGAAGCCCGGAGCCATCGAAGGTAGGCCAGGGCGCTGACCCCGGAAATGGCGGCCATCAGAAGGCACAGAAGCCAGAAAAGGGGGGAGGAGCGGTCCTGAGCGTACTCCCCCAGGGCGGTCTGGATCAGCATCCCCGGCAGGAGCCCCAGGATGGACCCGGCCAGATAGCTGCTCCATTTCATTCCCATGGCACCCAAGAGGATGCCTGCCAGGTCCCCCGGCACTACGCCGATGACCCGGAGCAGATAGGCGGTAAAAAGTTCGTTGCGTCCGGTGACTTGAGAGATCCGGGCCGCTTTGGGGTGGTTTTCCACTACCCGCCGGGCCAGCTCTCCCCCCGAGATCCGTCCCACCCAGTAAGGGAGGGCGGAGCATACCCACAGCCCCAGCAGGTTCACCAGCCAGGCCAGCCACAGAGGGAAGATCACCCCGGAGGCTACATACAGAACTGAGATGGGGAAAACCACCGAAAGGGATTTGAAGGCGTACATAGCCAGAAGGGCTGCTGCCGCCAAGGGCAGGCTTTGGGGGGTGTAGTGAAGAATCTCCTCCACCGTCAGGTCCCGGAGACTCAGGATGCAGATGAGGGTCAGCAAAAGGGTGATGGCCAGGGGAAGATAACGGACCAGCCGGTCCAGATTGTCTTTGGGTCTCATGGTTGCTCCTTGGGAGGTCAGCGCCTCCCAGATTTCTTTTTCCGGCGGGAGGCGGGGGGCTCTGGGAGAGAGGGAAGGCCCCGTACCAGTACCGCTTTGGCGGAGCCGTCCCGCCCTGTTACGGTGCGCATCTCAAACAGCTCCAGGGAGTCCACAAAGCGGGTCAGTTTCTTGAAGCCGTAGTTGCGGACGTCAAAATCGGGGTAGCGCTTGATCAAAATGTTGCCGATATCGCTTACCGAGGCCCAGCCCTCGTCGTCGGAGGTCTCGTCGGCGATGGCCTGAATGGCGGCGGTGATGGCAGGCAGGGCCATCCGGTCCTCCCCAGCCACCGGGGCCAGGGGTTCCGACTCCTCCGGGTCCGACGCCGGCGCCTGGGCCAGAACTTCCAGATAGGTGAAGCGGTTGCAGGCCGCAACGAAGGGGGCGGGGGTTTTCCGCTCCCCCATCCCCACCACGAACTTCCCGGCCTCCCGCAGGCGGCTGGCCAGACGGGTGAAGTCGCTGTCACTGCTGACAATGCAGAACCCCTCCACGTTGCCGGAGTAAAGGATGTCCATGGCGTCGATGATCATGGCGGAATCGGTGGCGTTTTTGCCGGTGGTGTAGCTGTACTGCTGGATGGGGGTGATGGAATAGTCCAGGAGCACGTTTTTCCAGGAGCTCAGGGCCGGCCGGGTCCAGTCCCCGTAGATGCGTTTATAGGTAATGGTGCCGTCGTTGGAGAGCTCGTCCAGAATCAGGCGGATATACTTGTCCGAGACGTTGTCCGCGTCGATGAGGACGGCAAAGCGGCGGTCCTTTTCCATAAATATAAGCCTCCAGTCTGCCGCGAGGCAATGTTGATCCTTACAGACAGTGTACCTGTTTTCCTATAAGAAAACAAGAGAAAATGGAAGAAGGAAGGGAAAAATCGGCTCCTTCAACAAGAAAAACACCCCGCAGGGTGTCTTTCCGTGGCGGTTATTGAGGAAGATCCACCGGGACCATCACCCCGAAAACGGTGGGGCCGGCGTTGGTGGTCACCGAGGCGCCAATGAGATATTCCCCAAGGCATTTGCGGCCGGTGGCCTTTTCCAGGGCCTTTTGCAGCTCGGCGGCCAGCTCCTTGTCCCGGGCGTGGACAATATAGAACCCTCGGCCGTCAGACGAGGCGCTTTTCTGGAAGTAATCCACCATGGCGGGGATCAGCTTGTGATCCCCCCGGGCTTTGGAGATGGTGGCGGTGCCCCCGTCCCGGATGGTGAGGATAGGCCGGAAGCCCAGCATCTCCCCCACAAAGGCGGCGGCAGAGGTGATCCGGCCGCTTTTTTTGGCGAAGTCCAGGTTGGTCAGGGCGAAATACACCCGGTAGCTGAGAAGCTCCCGTTTCACCAGTTCCAGCACCCCGGCGGGGTCCATCCCCTCCTTGGCAGCCTTGGCGGCCTTGACCACCGCGTGGCCATATACATAGGTATAGGCGGCGGAGTCCACGATGTCGATGGTGACCTCCGACCCCGCGGGCTGCTCCTCCAGCACCGTCTGGCGGGCAAGGCAGGCGGCGTTGTAGATGCCGGAGCCCTGGGCGGTGATGGTGACACAGATGAGATGGTCGTACCCCGCCGCCAGTTCCTCCCGGAAGGCGTCGGCAAACTCCATCATGGTGATCTGGGCGGTGGTGGGGATGGCCTTGGCCGAGGTGAGGATCCCGTAATATTCCTGGCTGGTGAAATCCACGCTCTCCCGGTAGGTGACCCCGTCCACTGTGATGGGAATGGGCATCACCCGGATGCCGTATTCCTGAACTTCCTTCTGCGGGATATCCGCGGCGGAATCGGTGATGATCTTAATCAAAGTTCTCGTCCTCCCAATGATTTTATGGAAAACCCCTTGGCGGCAGGGTCAGAGGATCTCCTCCATCTCCTCCGGCCAAAGGTACTCGTGAAGCCGTCCCATATTCTGGAGTTCCGGGAAATCCCATTGGCGCAGGGCTTCATAGGCGCCTACAGCAACAGTATTGGCAAGATTCAGGCTCCTGAGACCGGAGCGCATAGGCAGCCGCACACACCGGTCCGGATTCGCTAAAAGCAGTTCCTCGGGGAGCCCCGCGTCCTCCCGGCCGAAAACCAGCCAGGCCCCATGGGGATAGGGGACGCTGCTGTAGACCCGTCGGGCTTTGGTGGAAAAGAAAAAAAGAGGCTCCCCCGCCGTCTTTTCCAGAAAGTCCTTGAGACTGAGGTACCGGGTGATGTCCAGGTATTCCCAATAATCCAGCCCCGCACGGCGGAGCCGGGCGCTGTCCAGGGAGAAGCCCAGGGGCTCCACCAAGTGGAGCCGGGCCCCGGTGGCGGCGCAGGTCCGGGCCACGTTGCCGGTATTTTGGGGAATGCGGGGTTCCACCAGGACGATGTTCAGCTGTGGCAAAAGCATCCCTCCCGGGGCAAACCACTGCAAAATGTAACAATGGTTAAAGTAACATCTGTTATATAGGTATTGTATTGTTTTTACAGGTGGTTGTCAAGACGGGGGCGGGAGGGGCGTCTCCGGGGAAAAAAGACTCCGAAAAAATATTTTTTGTGTGATTTTGCGCCAAACCTGCAAAAATTCCCCCGTTCCGGACCATGGGTGAAAGGGGGAAGGGCCATGGACCGGGAAAAGGACGCCCTCCGGGCCGAGGTGGAGGCGGGATACCGCCGGCTGGCCTTTGGGCCGGTGGGGGACGCGGTGCGCCTGCTGTTGGCCGGTGAGGATGAGGCCCTGGACTGGGGCCGCCTGGACCTTTTCAACGTCTCGGAGATCCGCCGGGTCAAGGGAGGCATGGAGATGAAGTTCTTCAGCCGTTTGGAGGCCCTGGACCGGCTGGCGGCCCTGGCGGGGGAGACCGCCGGGGAGGAGGACAGCTTCTACGCTGCCCTGGACCGGGGGGCACGGGCTCTCTACGCCTCAGGAGGCGCCTCTCAACGGGAAGCCGGGGAGGAGGAGTCCCATGAGTAGGGGAGGGGAGGCCCTGGCCGCCTTCTCTCCCCGGCAGATGGAGGTCCTTACCTGGTGGACCCGGCCCAGCCCCCACCGGGGGCGGGACGCCCTGATCTGCCACGGGGCGGTGCGCAGCGGTAAAACCTTCTGCATGGGCCTTTCCTTTGTGGCCTGGGCAATGGAGGAGTTTGACGGCAGGAGCTTCGCTATCTGCGGCAAGACCCGGGGCGGGGTGGAACGGAACATCCTTACCCCCCTGCTGCCCCGGCTGGAGAGCCTGGGCTTCCGGTGCCGCCACCAGCGGAGCCGGGGGGTGGTGGACATCACCCGGGGGAACCGCCGGAACCGCTTCTGGATCTTCGGCGGCAGCGACGAGGGCTCCGCCGCCCGGATCCAGGGGATCACCCTGGCTGGGGTGCTGCTGGACGAGGCCGCTCTGATGCCCCGGTCCTTTGTGGAGCAGGCCCTGGCCCGGTGCTCGGTGGAGGGCTCTCGGTTCTGGTTCAACTGCAACCCGGAGCACCCGGGCCACTGGTTCTACCGGGAGTGGATTCTCCGGGCCCGGGAGAAAAACGCCCTGGTGCTTCACTTCCGGATGGAGGACAACCCCGCCCTTTCCCCCGCCATGCTGGAGCGGTACCGGAATCTGTACTCCGGACCCTTCTATGAGCGGTACGTTCTGGGGCGGTGGGTGGCTCCCCAGGGGGCGGTGTACCCCTTCTTCCGGGAGGAGGAACATGTGGTGCGCCGGCTGCCGGAGGGGCTTTCCGACTGGTATATCTCCTGCGACTACGGCACCGTCAACCCCTGTTCCATGGGCCTTTGGGGCCGGAAGGACGGGATCTGGTACCGGGCGGCGGAGTACTACCATGACAGCCGCCGGGAGGGGGTCCAGCGCACCGACGAGGAGTACTGCGACGCCTTGGAGGCCCTGGCAGGGGACAGGCCCATCCGGGGGGTGGTGGTGGACCCTTCCGCCGCCAGTTTCCTGGAGTGCATCCGCCGCCGGGGAAAGTACCGGGCCATCCCGGCGGTGAACCAGGTGGCGGACGGCATCCGGCGGGTGAGCCGGGAGCTCCGGGCCGGGAGGCTCCTGATTGGGGATTCCTGTGCAGACGCCATCCGGGAGTTCGGCCAGTACTGCTGGGCCCAGGGCAGGGACAGCGACCAGCCGGTGAAGGAGCATGACCACGCGATGGACGACATCCGGTATTTCGTCAGCACCGTGGTCTGCCGGGAGGAAGAGGGCTTTTGGGCCCGGAGTGTTTCCAGAAGAAGGAGTGAGGGAATATGAAGCCTTGGTTCCAGAAGAAGCGGGAGGCGCCCGCCGCCGCGGCGGTCCAGACCAGCCGGGGGCACGACCCCTGGGGGGACGGCCTCCCCGTACCCCTCCGGCCCCCTGAGGCTGCGGTCTACGAGGGGCTCCGGGAGGCGGTGCCCATTATCGACGCCGCCATCCAGAAAATCGTCAGGCTCTCCGGGGGGTTCCAGCTGGAGCACCCTGACCCCAGAGCCCGGCGGCTCCTGGAGGAGTTCCGGGGAAAGGTCCCCTGGGGAGCAAGCTCCCTGGGGCTGGATTCCTTTTTGGCGGGGTACCTGGGGAGCCTTCTCACCTACGGCAGCGCCGTGGGGGAGATGGTCCTCTCCCCTGACGGAAGGCGGGTGGACGCTCTTTACCTGGCGGATCTGGGGGATTTGGAGCTGCGCCAAGGGGCAACGCCCCTGGAGGCGGAGCTTCTGGTTCGGTCCTCCGGAGGGGCCCGCCCCCTGCAATACCCCGAGCTGGTGTTCTTTTCCGCCCTCAACCCGCGCCCGGGAGAGGCGGCGGGACAATCCCTTCTCAGGGGACTCCCCTTCCTCTCCTCGGTGCTGATGCAGATTTACCGGTCCATCGGCCAGAACTTTGAGCGCATTGGCGCCCTGCGCTATGCAGTCATCTGCAAGGCGGACCAGGGGGCCGACGCCAGAGCCATGGCGGACAGCATCGCCAAGGAGTGGAGCGGCGCCATGGAGGCTGCCGCCCGAGGAGAACTCCGGGACTTTGTGGCGGTGGGGGACGTGGAAATCAAGGTCATCGGCGCCGACAGCCAGTTCATCGACACCCAGGTGCCGGTGCGGCAGATTCTGGAACAGATTGTGGCCAAAACCGGACTGCCGCCCTTCCTTCTGGGGCTGAGCTGGAGCACCACCGAGCGGATGAGCCGCCAGCAGGCGGACCTCCTCACCAGCGAGCTGGAGAGCTACCGGGGCCTGCTGGCTCCGGTGATCCGAAAGATCTGCCGGACGGTGCTGGCCCTGGAAGGGCTGGAGGGAGAAGCGGAGGTGGTGTGGAACAACATCAGCCTCCAGGACGAGACCGAGCTGGCCCAGGCGAGACTGATGAACGCCCAGGCCGCGAAACTGGAAAAGGAGGGAAAGAACTGAGATGAAGGAAGGAGAGATCCAAAAGGCGGCGGGAACCCCCGGGCCGGAGGAGCTGGCCCTCATCGGGAACTACACCCGGCGGGAGCTGGCCCCGGAGGAGGTGTACACCTTCTCGGTGATCCTCTGCGACAACGAGGTGGACCGGGACGGGGAACGGTTCTCCATCCCCGCCCTGGAAAGGCTGGCGGAGCTCTTTGTGGGGAAAACAGGGATCTTTGACCACGACCCGCGGAGCCGCAACCAGACCGCCCGGATCTACCGCTGCCAGGTGGAGCGGGACCCGGACCGCAGGACCCAGGCGGGGGAAGTCTACTGCCGTCTCAGGGCGGAGGCCTATATGGTCCGCAGCCCTGAAAACCAGGGACTGATCCTGGAGATCGACGGAGGAATCAAGAAGGAGGTCAGCGTGGGCTGCGCCTGCGCCGCAGCCCGGTGCAGTATCTGCGGGGCCGACCGCCGGATGGGGGACTGCGGCCACCGTCCCGGAGAGGAGTATGGCGGAGTTCTCTGCCACACGGTGCTGGAGGAACCCACCGACGCCTACGAATGGAGCTTCGTGGCGGTGCCCGCTCAGCCGGGAGCCGGGGTGGTAAAGGCCATGGGCGCCTGGGGAACCCCCGAGGAGCGCATCGCCAAGGCCCTGGAGGCAGGGGAGGGCCTCAGCCTCACCCCCGCCGAGGCCAGGGAACTGGCCCGGTGGACCGGGGAACTGGAACGGGAGGCCCGCCAGGGCCGGGAACACCGGGAAAAGCAGCTGGCGGAGGTGGTCCGCCTGGGGATGCTGGCGGCCCCGGGGTTGGAGAAGGCCCTTTGGGAAAAGACCCTGGGAGGCCTTGGCTGCAGGGAACTGAGCCAGTGGGAGGAAGCCCTGAGCCGGGCCGCCGCCCGGCGGCTCCCCATCCCCTGCCGCCCCATGGTGCAGACCGCCCCGGAGGGAGCCGGGGAGCATGAAGAGGCCGGGGAGCTGGCCAACAGTCCGTTTATTGTATAGGAAGAGGAGGAACTGCCATGAGTATCAGCATCAAAGGTTTCAACGAGAAGTACATCACCCTCCTGGCGGGGGAGAGCTGCACCGTGGGGAGTCCGGTGAACATCACCGCCAACGACACCGCCGCAGA
>JAHZBJ010000024.1:0-13683 GCA_019423445.1 Oscillospiraceae bacterium | reverse complement strand
CCGGGATCTGCGCCGCCAAGGAGGGTGACCTGGCCCTGGTCCAGGTGACAGGTTCCGTCACCGTTCCCGCCGACTCCGGCCTGACCGTGGGCACCGCCCAGGTGGTGGCCGCTGCCGGCGGCAAGGTGAACGCGGGCACCGGCGGCCGCTGGGCCATCGTCGCTTCCGTCCAGGACGGGGTGGCGGAGATGATCCTTCTGTGACGGCGGACCCGGAAGAAATGACAAAAGACAAGGGACAGCGGGAGTTCCCCGCAAGGAGGTAATGGTATGAATCGCTACAAAACCGTGAAACTGGACAAGACCATGTACAAGGGCGGCGGCAGCTTTGCCGCCCGGCTGGAGGAGATGGACCCCTCCGCCGACTACCGTGGCACCCCCCTGGAGGGCCTGGATGCCTTCCAGCGCCAGCTGAAGCGCTTTGATATCCGGGTGGGCGGCCCCAGAAGCAGCGCCATTGAGAAGTTCTTCTCCACCTCGGACAGCGCCGCCCTCTTCCCTGAGTATGTCTCCCGGGCGGTGCGCCAGGGAATGGAAGATGGGGAGATCCTGGGCCAGATCCTGGCCAGCCGCACCCAGATCGATTCCATGGATTACCGCACCATCTGCCTGGAGGAGAGCCAGGAGAACCTGGGGGTCATGGAGGTGGCAGAGGGGGCCATGATCCCCTGCACCGATATCCGCCTCAAGGAGAACCTGGTCCACCTGAAGAAGCGGGGCCGCCTCCTGGCCGCTTCCTATGAGGCGGTACGGTTCCAGCGTCTGGACCTCTTTACCGTGGCCCTGCGGCGCATCGGCTCCTACATCGCCCGGAGCCAGCTGGAGGACGCCGTGGAGGTGCTGATGAACGGCGACGGCAACGACGGCACCGCCGCCACCCCCATCCAGACTGCCGGGACCTCCCTGGCCTACGGGGACCTGGTGGAGCTGTGGAAGAAGTTTGACGGCTGCCGGATGGATACCCTCCTGGCTTCCCCTGACATGGCTGCCGCCATCCTGAACCTCACCGAGATGAAGGACCCCGCCGCCGGCCTGGACTTCAACGCCACCGGCAGACTGGGAACCCCTCTGGGAGCCAAACTGATCAAGTCCTCGGCGGTGCCTGAGAACACTGTAATCGCCCTGGACAGCAGCTGCGCTTTGGAGATGGTGATGGCCGGAGACGTGACGGTGGATTATGACAAGCTCATCGACTGCCAGCTGGAGAAGGCAGCCATCACCTCCATCGCCGGTTTCGCCAAGATCTTCCCCCAGGCGGTCCAGGTGCTGACCCTGAAGAGCGCCTGATCCCAGAGGGGCCGTTCCGGGGCTGGGGCGAGGGCTTGATCCCTCTCCCCGGCCCCGGCAAGGAAAGGAGGAACCATGGAACTGGATAACATCGTCAGCCGCTTTATCGAATTCAGCGGTCTCACCCAGGAGGAGGGGGAGAAGCGCCGCAGCCTCTGCGCCGACGCCATGTCCCGGGTGGAATCCATGCGCAGCGGCGCCTCCGGCGGCCAGGAGGCCCTGGAAGCCTATGCCGCCGCCATGGCTTGCCGCCGCTTTGTCCTCCAATGCCTGGCGGCGGGGGGGATCCTGGCCATTGGTGACCCGGACTCCGGCCCTGCCGGCGCCCGGAGCGCCGCCGAAGCCCTGGAGGAGGAGTACCGCCGGGGGGCTTCCCCCTGGCTGCTGCCGCCGGAGTTCTGCTTCCGGCATACCGGGGGGGTGGCCGGATGAGCGGCCCGGTGAGCACCCTTCTGGAGGAGCTCAGGGAGGCTCTGGAACAGCGCCTCCCCCAGGCTCTCATTACCACCCAATACCCCTTCCAGCAGCGGAAGCTCCCCCCCGACCAGCCGGTGGTCTGGCTGGGAGTGGAGAAGATCGCGGTACCGGGTTCCGGTTTCGCCCCCTATCTGGGGGAGGAGCCGGCCCAGGGGGGACAGCCCGCCGCCAGCGCCATGGGAAGAGAAGTGGAGCTGGGGCTGCGGGCGGATATCCTGGACCGCTACGACGGGGACGCCTGCCATCAGTTGTTTGGGGAACTGTGCCAGTTCTTCATGCTGGAGGAGGGCCGCCCCTGGGTCCGGGACCTGAGCTGCGGCAGCCTGGCTTTTGACCGGGACGCCGGGGCCTTCCGTCTCACCTGCCGGGGGAATCTCCGGGCTTTCCTCCTCTACAGCGAGGAGGTCATGCCCATTTCGGACATCATCGTCAAAAAGGAGGAGAGTCAATGAACATCAGCAGTTACCGCCCGGGGGTCTTTTCCAGCTATACCATCCTCCCCAGCTACACCGGGGCGGTGGAGGCCCTTTCGGTGGGGGTGGTTGGGGACTTTGGCCTGGAGGACAGCCTTCCCCATACCTACAGCCGGGGGGATTTCGTCCCCCTGGGGCTTCTGAGCCAGACGGCGGAGGTGCTTTTCGCGGCGGGACTTTCGGAGTTTTCGGCGGTTTCGGTGGGAGCCGGTTCCGGCGCCCAGGGGTACACCGACGCCCTCGCCGCCCTGGCGACCATGGAGGCGGGGAAGCGCCCGGATCTGGTGGCGGTGGAGGACTGTTCCCAGGAGGTTCTTGCCGCAGTCAAAACCTTTGTGGAGGCCCAGGCGGAGGAGCAGCGGGAGATGCTGGCCTTTGCTGGGTGCGGCGTTCTGAGCGACGCTCAAACCACCGCCAAAGCGGTGGACAGCCCCCGGGTGGTGCTTTCCTGGGGGAGCCCCGTCCCGTCGGGGGAGGAAACAGGGGTCCCCTTTTTGGGGGCCGCAGCCCTTTGCGCCGCCGTGGCGGTGATGGAGGAGCCGGTGGTCTCCCTTACCGGACATGAGCTCCCTGGGTTTTCCACCCTGGAGACCGAGGCCACCTGGGCCCAGGTGGACGCCCTTCTGGAGGCGGGGGTTACCCCTCTGAGCCGCTCCGGGGACGGGGTGGAAGCTGTACGGGTCATCACCACCAGCACAACCCTGGATGGGAGCCCCAACCGCTCCTTCTCCCCGGTGAACTCCATCCTCATTGTGGACTATGTGATGAAAGCCCTGCGCCAGAGCCTTACCGCCTTCATCAAAGGGGCCAGGAACACCCCCCAGACCCTTTCAGCGGTGGCAAGCCAGGTCACTGTCCTTCTGGAGGAGCTGCTGGACCGGGGCATCATCACCCAGTACGGCGCCCCGTCGGCGTCCTGTCCCGCGGCTACCCCTGAGGTGTGCGTGGTCCGGGTGGCTTTCACCGCCGCCTATCTCATCAATCAGATCCAGATCCAGGCACAGATCCAGCTTTAAGGGAAGGGAGGAAGAGCCATGAGCAAAATCACATTCCCCAGTGGAAGCGATATTTCCATTGAAGTCAACGGCCAGCGCCTGGCGGTGGCCCAGAGCTACAAGGCCCGGACCAGCAAGGAGAGCCGGTATGTGGAGGCCTTCGGCAGCCGGGAGCCGGTGGGAGCGGTGGACGGCAGGGTGAAGCACGTCCTGGAGCTGACCCGGGTCTGCGCCTGCGGCACCGCCATCCGGGACCGGGTGGATTTCTACAGCCTCAGCGACTTTAACGTGGTGGTGGCAAAGCCTGACCGGAAGGTGATCTACTCCGGCTGCCAGTGGTCCGACATCGCCGAGGCTGCCGGCGCCGGGGACCTGGTGTTTGAAACGGTGACCATTGTCGCCAGCCGCCGGGTGGAGGTGGCGGCATGAAGCTGACCCAGGCCATTGCGGCGTTGTTCCGACGGCGGACAGAGGAGGCGGAGCCGGCGGCTCCCGCCGCCATCCGGGAGGTTCGGGGGCCGGAGCTCCCGGACTCCTCGGCGGAGGAGGGCTCCCGGCAGAAGGCGGCCCCGGCCCTCCCCAGCGCCGCCCGGGGGGATGGCGGGGACCTGACCGTCCCCGCCGCTGCCAGGGTGCGGGAGATCTCCCTGGCCCAGGGGCCCTCCCTGGACACCGGCGGCTGGTCCGGGGGCGGGGGGACCACTGCCCTCCGGCCCCCGGAAGACCTGGAAAAACGTCTCTCCGGGCTGCTGAGGGTCCGGCACAGGCTGGGCAGCACCGCCGGGGAGTTCGGCGAGGATATTCTGTAAGAAAGGAAAGGAGGGGCCCCGGTGCAGTTTAAGGATTTTGTTTTCCCCCACGAGCCTTCCAAAGTGGAGGTGGGGGTGGTGAACCGGCTGGGAGTGGGCCACTGCCCCGGCTACGGCCCGGTGATCCAGGAGCTGGGGGTTCAGCAGCGGGTTATCACTGGGGAGGGGGCTTTCTTCGGCCCCCAGGCGGAGGATCAGTACCGCCAGCTGGAGGAGCTTTTCTTCCAGCAGACCCCGGGGCGGCTGGTGCTGCCGGGGCTGACGGCGGTGACCGCCCATTTCTCCAAGCTGGGATGGCTGGGGGAAGGGGACGGCCAGGTGATCCGGTATTCCTTTGAGTTTTTGGAGAGCCCCGGCCCGGGCTGGGCCGGGAAAGAAGGCTGATGGGGGAGGCGGAATCGTCGTGGAGAAGATCACAATGACCCTGGAACTGGCGGACGGTTCCCGGATGGAGTTTTCAGAACCCCTCTCCGCATCCCTCACCGCCACCCTGGAAAGCCCCGCCCAAAGCCTGGAGATCACATTCCCCCTGGAACCGGGAAGCGCTCCTGCCCCGGCCATTACCGCTGTGGTGAACCGGGGGAGCCGCCGGATCTTCGCCGGCTGGTGCGACCAGCAGACTGCCCGGGAGGACAGCGGCGGCCGCACCCTCACCATCCAGGCCAGAAGCCGGGGAGCATTTCTCCTGGATAACGAAGCTCTGCCCCAGACCTATTACGGGGTCACCGGCAGGGAGCTGTTCCGGGCCCATCTGGCTCCTTACGGATTTTCCCTGTCTAACCTGGAGATCCCACAGGATTACCCCGCCGGGGCCTTTACCGTGCCCAAAGGGATGAGCGAGTGGGAGGTGTTCTGCGCCTTCTGTATGCGGATGTACGCCCGGCTGCCGGTGGTGACCACCGGGGAACGGGTGGTGGTGGCCCAGCCTTCCCGGAGCCCTGTGGCCCGGATTACCAACCGCCCCGGGGAGGAAGGACTGCGGTACCTCCAGGCGGAGGAGACCCTTCGCCGGGCCTCGGTGGTGTCGGAGATCATCCTCCGGGACAAAAAAGGAAACTACAGCCGCTCCCTGGGAAACCCATGGGGCAATCCCTGGCAGGTACACCGCCGCCGCTACGTCATCCCCGGGGCGGAGTACGCCACCACCCCTACGGCGGACGGCTGGCAGCGGTTCCAGGAGGCCCAGCAGGGGGCCTGGACAGCGGAGGCGGTGATCCCGGGATGGGCCGGTCTCTCCCCGGGAGACTGCGTCACCTTGGCTTGGGGGCTGGGCCCGGAAAAGGATATGACGGTATGGCAGAGCCGCTGGGAGCGGGGGAACAGTGGGGGGGACCCCACCCTGACCCTGGCCGATCCCCAGTGCGTCTGAGAGGAGGAAGCCTGTGTTTCTGGACAGGATCTGGAAAGGAAAGGAACAGGAGGAGCCGGCTTTGGCCCTGGTCTCCTTCGCTGTGGAAGAAGGAGAGTGGGGTGCGGTGGCGGACCAGGAATACCGCTACCGTCCCACCCTGACCCCGGGGGGATACCGTTGGTGTCCCCGGCAGGGGGAGGAGGTTCTGCTGCTCCCCACCGCCGGCGGGGAACTCTGCGCCGGAGTCACCGGGGACTCCCAGGGGCTGACCCCGGGGGAGGTGCGCATCGAAGGCCCGGGGGGAGGGTATATCTGGCTGCGGGCCGACGGTACGGTGGTGGTCAACGGCCAGGAGTTCCCTCCCGCCCAATGAAAGGAGAAGGGCAATGGATATGAAGCTTGATCCCGAAAAGAGGGATTTCTACACCACCATCCAGGGCTTTCCGGTGGAGCTGGAAGGAGCGGAGGAACAGGCTCAGCGCATCTGGCTGCGCCTGGCTGTTCCCAAAGGCGCTTTCCGCCTGGATCCGGAGCTGGGAAGCGACCTCTACCGGATGCCTCGGGGGAGCCGGGAGCAGATGGAGGAGTTTGCGCGGAAGGCCATCCAGGAGGCTTTGGCCCCCGTATCCGGGGTGCGGCTGCGCCAGGTGAGCTGCAGCTATAACCAGGAGGAGGACCGGGCCCGGGTGGAGTGCAGCCTGGCCCTGGGGGGGCGGGCCCTGGAACTGGCTCTGGAAGTCTGACAGGGATTGGGAGAGGAGGAAAGAACCTATGGACGACTACAGCGATCTTTACCAACAGATGCTGAACTATTATTGCAGCGCCACACGCCACACGCCGGACCAGGCCTCGGATATCGCCATACGCATCCAGGTTCTGGCGGCTCAGCTGGAGAAGCTGGTAAGCCAGGCCCGGGAGGTGGAGCGGGATGCCTTCCCCGCCACTGCGGTGGGTGAGGCCTTGGAGCGCCATGCCGCGCTGAGAGGTCTCACCAGGAAAGAGGGTACCAAAGCTACCTGCGCGGTGATTTTCAGGCGTCCGTCTACCGGGTACAGCCTGGTGATTCCCGCAGGGACCCTGCTCCAAACCGGAGGCAGCGAGGCTCTGCGCTATGTCACCCAGCGGGATGTAACAATGCTTGCGTCATCCAACAACGCAGTCTCCACAGTGGAGGCGGTGGAGGCAGGCGCAGCTTATAATGTGAAGCTGGGGAATATCACCGTGATGGTGACCCCGCCTCAGGGGGTCACTGAGATGAGCCAGCTCACCGACTGCATGGGGGGAAGCGACCCCGAAGGGGACGAGTCCCTTCGGGCCAGACTCCTGGACAGCTGCCGCCGTCCCGGGGTGGGGGGCAGTCCGGGATATTACCGGGAACTGCTGCTCTCCCAGCAGGAGGTGGGCAAAGCCAAGGTGCTTCCCACCTTCCGGGGCCGGGGAACCGTGGACCTGGTGGCATATGGAGTCAACGGGCCCCTGAGTGAATACCAGTTGGGGAACCTGCAGAAGCTGTTCCAGGAGCAGCGGGAACTGGGGGTGGACGTCCTGGTGCGAGCCCCCCAGACCACCCCCGTCAACCTGGAACTGTCCCTGGCGGTGGAGACAGGGTGGGATTTCAGCAGCGTCAGTACCGCCGTGGAGGAAGCACTTCGGGCCGCTGTAGGGGAACTGGATATTGGAGCTCCCTGGCTGTTGGCCGCAATGAACCGGGTGGTGATGGAGGTGCCTGGGGTACATAACTGCGTTATCACCCTTCCCGCCGCGGACACCTACCCCCTGGAGGACCGCCTTCTGACGCCCTCCGGCATCACCATCCACGCCATGGAGGTGTCGGTATGAGCGAGCATCCCACCACAGCCCTCCCCAAAAGCCAGATGTACCGGGATATGATGGCCCTGGGGCTTTACGACCTGACAGGCAATACCCTGGTCAAAACCGAAATGCAAAGCTATATGCTGGGGGTGGGGAAGGTCCAGGAGGCCCTGGAGCAGGCGCTGTCCGGCTGCCTTCCCCAGACCTGTTCTCAGGAGAGGCTCCGCCAGTGGGAGGAGATCCTGGAACTGCCTTGGCGTCCCAGGGCCACCCTGGAGGAGCGCCGGGAAACGGTGGTGGCCCTTTTGGGGCTGAGCGCCGGGGACTGCACCCCCCAGGGAGTTCTGAAATGCCTCGCCGCGGCGGGAATTACCGCCGCTTCGGTGGAGGAGGACGGCCTGGAAGGGGTGCTCCGGGTGACGGTGAAGGAATTTGACCCGGCTTGGGAATCGGTCTACGACTCCATGGAGCGGGCCCGGGAATTCCTGCCCGCCCACATGGAAGTGGTGTTTGAATTCGGGGGACCCTCCTGGGAGGAGCTGGACGCCCAGGACCTTACCTGGACCGGCTTTGACGACCAGGACCTCACCTGGCAGCAGCGGGACACCGGAGAATCTCCGGCGGAAGCCGCTGCGGCCCTGTAAAACGGAAAGGAGCGGATAAACCATGCCCAGCAGCGCAAAAACAAGCTATCTTCAGCTCAACAGCTGGTCCGCCGGGGACAAACCCAAGATGGCGGATTTCAACAGCGACAACCAAAAGGTGGACAGCGCCTTCCAGGGCCATGTCCAGAATACCGCCCTCCACCTCCAGGGGAACCAGAGCGTCTGGGTGGCCCAGCCCTTTGTCACCGGCACCTACACCGGGGACGGCAGTGAAGAACGGACAGTGACTCTGGGCTTCAAACCGGCTTTGCTGGTGGTGCTGGCCCAGGGCTACGGTCCTCTGGAGCTGGATACCGTCCAGGACAACCCACTCCTGCGCTTTGCTATGGCCGCCGACGGCCAGGGCAGCACCGGTGTCACCCTGACCGACACCGGTTTCACCGCCCGGCAGGCCCAGAGCAGCCCCCTGGCGGGTATGACCAAAACCTGCCTCAATCAGGAGAACGTCACCTACCGGTACTTTGCCATCAAACCCCTGGTGTGACACCATTGACCCGCCGGTTAGCCGGAGAGCCTGAAGGCTCTCCGGCTTTTTCATTTTGAGCCCGCCCTGGACAGGAAGCCCTTTCAGCCAAAAGCCCGGGAAAAAGACAGAATTTTTTTGCGATATCTTTTCAAACCCCTTTCGCACCCTCGATTTTTCTCATGAATTGTGATATTATGGAAAAGAACGTGAAAACCAGGAGAATGGGAGAAACGAAGATGAAACTGGGATTTGATCATGAAACTTATATCCGCCGCCAGTCCAAGTATATTCTGGAGCGGGTCAGCGGCTGGGACAAGCTCTACCTGGAGTTCGGCGGAAAGCTGATGTACGACCTCCATGCCAAGCGGTGCCTGCCGGGATACAAGGCCAACGCCAAGCTGGAGCTGCTCCAGACCCTCCGGGACCAGGCGGAGATCCTGATCTGCGTCTATGCCGGGGATATTGAAAATAACAAGCTTCGAGGGGACTTTGGCACCACCTATGACAAGGAGGTCCTCCGCCTCATTGACGATCTCCGGGACCGGGGACTGTTGGTAAACTCGGTGGTGATCACCCGGTTTTCCGGGGAACCGGCGGCAGAGATCTTCGCCAAAAAGCTGGAGAGCCGGGGCATCCGCACCTACAAGCACCGGCCCATCCCCGGCTATCCCCTGGATGTAGACACCATCGTTTCGGATGAAGGCTACGGCAGCAACTGCTGGATTGAGACCACCCGGCCCATTGTGGTGGTCACTGCCCCGGGCCCCGGCAGCGGCAAGCTGGCTACCTGCCTTTCCCAGCTCTACCATGAGTGCAAGCGGGGATGCCGGGCGGGGTACGCCAAGTTCGAGACCTTCCCGGTTTGGAACATTCCTTTGAAGCACCCCCTCAACGTGGCCTATGAAGCTGCCACCGCCGACCTGAAGGACTCCAACGTCATCGACTCTTTCCACCTGGACGCCTATGGAATCACTACCGTCAACTACAACCGGGACATGGAGATGTTCCCGGTGGTGCGGCGGATCATCGAAAAGATCACCGGAGAAGAGTCCATGTACAAATCCCCCACCGATATGGGGGTCAACCAGATCGGTTTCTGCATTGTGGACGACCAGGTGGTCCAGGAGGCCTCCCGGCAGGAGATCATCCGCCGCTACCTGAAGACTGCCGGGGACTTCAAGAAGGGGGACGTCAGTGCTGACACCTTCGGCCGGATGAAGATGATCATGGAGCGGATGGGCCTGCGCCCGGAGGACCGCCCCTGTGTGGAGCCTGCCCGGGCCTACCGGGATCAGCTCCGGACCCGGCCTGAGCTCCGGGACTGTGATCTTTCCGCCGTGGCCATCCAGCTGGAGGACGGCCGGATTATCACCGGGCGGAATTCTCAGCTGATGACCGCCCCGGCGGCGGCCCTCCTGAACGCCGTCAAGGCCCTGGCCAATATCCCCGATGGGATGCACCTGCTGCCCCCCATTGTCATCGAGCCCATCCAGAAGCTCAAGGGGGATACCCTCCACATCCAGAACCATGTCCTGGGCTGCGAGGAGATCCTCCTGGCCCTCTCCATCTCCGCCGTCACCAACCCTGTAGCTCAGACCGCCATGGAGCAGATGGGCCGGCTGGAGAGTTGTCAGGCCCACTCCACCACCTTTGTCACCTCCGCCGATGAGCGCATCTACAGCCAGCTGCGGCTGAACCTTACCTGGGACAGCGAGTTCCTGGGCCAGAGCCTCTTCACCGGGGCCTGATGCCCTGCCGCTGCCCGTCCTCCAGAAAGAAAACAGAAAAAAGCGCCCGGAGATCCTGAAAAGATCTCCGGGCGCTTTTTTGTGGGAGAAAAGGTTATTTGTTGGCAAAATACGCGTGATACATCACGTCTGCGGAAGTTTCCACCGTCCCCTCGGGGTAGCTGGTAAACTCGAAGACGTAGTCGGTGTATCCCTTCACCATAGTGAAAAGGCTCCGGAAAGCGTAAGTGTTGCCGGGCTGGTAAGTGGGATCCTTCTCGGTGGCCAGCTCCTCAGTGTTGGAGCCCAGGCCGATGTAGGTGCTGGTGCCGTCAGCGGAGGGGATCCCGCCGCCGCCGATGTTGCTCTGAGAAAAGCTCATGCTGGGTTCCACAATGCCGTAATCAGGACCGGGGAATTCCGCCGGTACGTACACTTCGTAATCCAGGACGCACAGCTCCACGTCGCTGGGGAGCTCCAGAGCGCCGAGGTCGCTCTGCTTAAAGTCGGAGCTGTTGGTGTTGTGCGGCTCCACCGCCCCCTGGACATAGTCCGAGTCATCGGAGGATGTGGTGACTTTGTTCACCCGGACATAGACGGTGTGGTAGGTCTTGTCCTCGGTGGCGTAACGGGCGGTTTTGGCCCACTGGCCCAGGGGTACCGCGTTGGTGTCAGTGGTGGTGCTGGCGTCTACAGCGGAGGAAACATCCACCGCGGATCCGCCCTCCGGGGCAGACGCCTCAGAGGAAGAGGAAGCCTCCTCCGGAGCGGAAGCCTGAGACTCGCTGGACTCCGGCGCGGCTTCGCTGCTGCTCTGGCTGTCGGGAGCCTCAGAGGAGCGGCTGGAGCTCTCCTGCACCGGCTCGGAAGTGGGGGAGCTGGCCCTCGAGCTCTCCCCGCCGCAGGCGGCAAGGGAAAGAAGCATAACGAGAGATACTGCCAATGCCAAAAATCTTTTCATACCAATGTCCTCCTTCTATTCTGCCTGGAAGGGTTTTGCCCCCATATCCTCAGACTGTGTGGACGTTTTTATAACCGGTCAGGCACTGGATTCGGTCTGGCCATGTGACATTATAGCACGGTCTCCCGCCGGTGTCTATCGAATTTATTCTGCGGGGAAGAGATAATGGTGTCCGGATCTGCCGAAGGAAAAAGAAAAACGGCATGGCGGGGAGCCATGCCGTTGAAGAAAATCCAATGCTGGGAGTTCCGACTCCGGAAGGAAATGCCTTCCGAAAGCCTTACCGGGTAGAGCTGTAGGCGGTGACCTTGTCCTTGAGGAGGACGTCGTGGCTGCCGCCCTCCACAATGGAGGTGGCGGAGACCAGGGTGATCTTGGCCTTTTCCTGGAGCTCAGGGATGGAAAGGACGCCGCAATTGCACATGGTGGAGCGGACCTTGGCCAGGCTGATGCTGACGTTGTCCTTCAGGGAGCCGGCGTAGGGGACATAGGAATCCACCCCTTCTTCAAAGGAGAGCTTCTTGTCGCCGCCCAGGTCGTATCGCTGCCAGTTCCGGGCGCGGTTGCTGCCCTCGCCCCAGTACTCCTTCATGTAGCTGCCGCCTACCAGCACCTTGTTGGTGGGGCTTTCGTCAAAGCGGGAGAAGTACCGGCCCAGCATGAGGAAGTCCGCCCCCAGGGCCAGGGCCAGGGTCATATGGTAGTCGTGGACGATGCCGCCATCGGAGCAGATGGGCACGTAGATCCCGGTTTCCTTGAAGTACTCGTCCCGGGCCTGAGCCACTTCGATGACAGCGGTGGCCTGGCCGCGGCCGATGCCCTTCTGCTCACGGGTGATGCAGATGGAGCCGCCGCCGATGCCGATCTTCACAAAATCCGCGCCGGCCCGGGCCAGGAAGAAGAAGCCGTCCCGGTCCACCACGTTGCCGGCTCCCACCCGGACGGAGTCGCCGTATTTCTGGCGGATCCACTGGATGGTGCGGCTCTGCCACTCGGTGAAGCCTTCGGAGGAGTCGATGCACAGCACGTCCACCCCGGCCTCCACAAGGGCGGGGACCCGCTCCTCATAATCCCGGGTGTTGATGCCGGCGCCTACGATGTAGCGCTTGTGGCTGTCCAGGAGTTCGTTGGTGTTTTCCTTGTGGCTGTCGTAGTCCTTGCGGAAAACAAAGTACCGCAGGCGGCGCTCCTCGTCAATCAGGGGCAGAGAGTTGAGCTTGTGGGCCCAGATGATGTCGTTGGCTTCTTTCAGGGTGGTGGTGTGAGGAGCGGTGATGAGGTCCTGGAATTTGGTCATGAAATCCCGGACCTTGGTGTCCGGGGACATCCGGCTGACCCGGTAGTCCCGGCTGGTGACGATGCCCAGCAGTTCGCCGTTGGGGGTGCCATCGCTGGTGACCGCAACGGTGGAGTGGCCGGTCTGCTCCTTCAGAGCCAGGATGTCGGCCAGGGTGGCGTCAGGGGTGACGTTGCTGTCGCTGGGAACAAAGCCCGCTTTATAGCTCTTTACCCGTGCCACCATGGCGGCCTCGTCTTCTACCGACTGGCTGCCGTAGATGAAGGAGATGCCGCCTTCCCGGGCCAGAGCGATTGCCATTTTCTCGCCGGAAACAGACTGCATGATGGCGGAGACCATGGGAATGTTGAGGCAGAGGGGGCATTCCTCCTCCCCTTTGCGGTACCGCACCAGGGGGGTGCGCAGGCTGACATTGGCCGGGATGCATTCCGCGGAGGAATAACCGGGAACCAGCAGGTACTCGCCGAAGGTGTGGGAGGGTTCGCTGTAATAAAACGCCATACTGACCGACTCCTTTTCTTTGTCATTTTTTGTAATTCCGTTTGGATTTTTCTAACTAGAATAGCAGAAGCGGGGGATAAAGTCAAGGCTGTTCCGGGGTTGTGCGAAAAGGCGCCCGGCAGAAGACCGGGCGCCGGAGCGCCGTTTCCTTACAGTTCAGGGCCGTATCCGGGTCCCTCCCGGGGAGGCTGGTACTGATAGCCTGGCTGGGGAGCGCCGGTGCCCCAGAACATTCCTTTGGGGTTGGGACCGTAACGGTTGTCGGGGCCGCTGTCCTTCACCAGCAGTATCAGGGAAAAGACAGCGCAAACCAGGCAGGCGATCCCCAGCAGGGCCGCCAGGGCAAAAAGGCCTACGGAGCCGCTGGCTCCCATCAGGACCATCCCTGTGGCCAGTACGATGACAACGGCGGCGACGGAACCCAGGACAGCGGGGACAAGACAGACCAGCAGCCACCAGGCGGAATGGCCGGTGTCATGGAGCCGGCGGACGGTAAGGGCCAGACCCGGCACCAGGTAAGCCAGAGAATAGAGAACGCTCACCACCGAGAAAATGCCAGCGAGATCCGCCAGAATGCTCAGGAGCAAGGAGATGACGGCGTTGGCCAAAACAGCGTACCAATAGCCGGAGCGCCGGGTTCTGCCGGAGAAGTTATTCCAGTTTCTCCAGGTGTCCATATAGCTGTTGATAATCTGATCCATAAATACTCCTTCCTCAAAGGTGGTTCTCAGTCCTTCGGCTCTTGTGAAAGGGACCTTTGTATTCAATGATAATACATTCCAGGAAAAAACACAACGGATTTGAAGAAAAAAGGGGTTCCGGTGGAGAAAAAGAAAGGGCAGCCGGCAGCTTGGAAGCTGTGC
>JAHZBJ010000023.1:22206-22750 GCA_019423445.1 Oscillospiraceae bacterium | reverse complement strand
AAAGGCCCATATGAACCCAAAGGCTGCCGCATCCCGGGCCACCGTTGTAGGCAAAAAGGATGGGACGGGTGGAATTATCCTCAATGTCGCTTCTGAAATATGCATAAGAGAAAATGGAGGCCACCGCTTTTCCATCTTCGTTTAAAAAGAAATTGTCCTCACATACCGTGTTGTAGGGAATTTTGACACCGTGGAGGGTCACCTCCCCTTTGGAGACAAAACGGGATTTCTCTCTGCATTCATCGATGATCATTTTGAGTACCTCTTTCCTTTCATCTAATTTTTCCTGATTCAGGTGGAAACAGTCCTCAGGCTGGACCTTGCAGGCAGCTGGATCCAAGTCCACAGCCGCAGAAAATCCATCGGTGCAAACATTTCCGCCGTTTTTATTGCAACAACATTATACAAAAAACAGCAATGGAAAATCAACGCTTTTGTCCTGACCGCTGTGAAATAACCCTCAAAACACCACCGCATCCCCTTAGACTGCAACAAGGCCGCCCTGCTTTGCAGAGCGGCCTTGTGATCTCTTTCACAGAGATTA
>JAHZBJ010000023.1:19165-22196 GCA_019423445.1 Oscillospiraceae bacterium | reverse complement strand
CGAGGCCTTTTGGTCATGGTCCCCGCCCGGCTCCGGGCCTGAAGGACCTCCCGGCGGTACTCTTCCCAGTCCCCCGCGGCGGAAAGACGGGTCACCGCCAGTTCCCGGGCGGCGGCGGCAGCACGAAATTCCGGTGTCATCTCGCCTCCCAGGAGGAGGACCCCTTTGCCGATGGATCCCAGGAACTGCCCTGCATCCACCGGAACAGGCCAAAGGGGTGCGTTAAGCTCCAGCTCTCGTGAACAGACCGGATCCGGCAAAATCAGGGTGCCGCAAAGCCAGAGAACATCCCGAAAATCCTCCGGGGCAAGGACCTGAGAAGAGAGCTCCGGACTTTGGAGGAACATGACGCATACGTGGAATTTTCCTGTCTCCGCCAGGGAGTTGGCCAACCTCTCCTGAAAACTGCCGCCTCCCAAAAAACCTATGTAATCGTTGCGCATCTTCCCACCTCCTGTGCCGGGTAACCCATTCTATGCGGGGCCGGGCCGGAGGGTGCGGGGTGAAATTCGGACTTTTCCAGAAAATCAGGAACGGTTTCCGCCGATGTACTCCGCGTGGACCTTGGAGTAGAGGATGCGCTGTTCTCCGTAAAGGCTGCAATATCCGGAAAGCATATAGCTAATGGCGCAGACCAGGGCATAATAGTGCAGTCCCTGGCTTCCAAACAGCTCCACCCCCAGAAGCACCGAGGTGGTGGGGCAATTGGTAACGCCGCAGAATACCGCCAGCAGCCCCAAAGCGGCAGACATTCCGGGGTCCAGACCCAGCAATGGCCCCGCCACACAGCCAAAGGTGGCTCCCACAAAGAAGGACGGGACAATCTCTCCGCCCTTGAAACCGGCTCCCAGGGTGATGGCAGTAAACAGGATCTTCCACAGAAAGTCCTGCCACCGGGCTTGTCCTGCCATGGCCCGGATAATCACATCCATACCGGCGCCATTATAATCCCGCACCCCAACCAGAAGGGTCAGCGCTACTACAAGGACGCCGCCTGCCGCTCCCCGGAGATACGGATTGGGAAGGACCTGGCGCAGGAGATCCCGGGTCTTATGCATGGAAAACCAAAAAAGGATACTGACCCCTGCGCAGAGCACCGCCAGCAGTCCTGCCTGCAGAAGAGTTCCGGGAAGAGCAGCTGCCATCTCCACGGAAAAGGCCGTAGGGGCAGCCCCCCACCAGCGGGCCACCTGAGCAGCAGTCAGGGCAGCCACCACACAGGGAACCGCCGCGGAATAATACATAATTCCCACACTCACCACCTCCAGGGAGAACACTGCAGCGGTGATGGGGGTTCCAAACAGTGCGGCAAAGCAGGCGGCAGCGCCGCACATCACCAACACCCGGCTATCCTTCTCGTCCAGCTTCAGGGGGCGGGCAAGTGCGGAAGCGATACTTCCCCCCAGTTGGAGAGCCGCCCCCTCCCGTCCGGCGGAACCACCCAGCAGATGGGTCAGGGCAGTGGAGATAAAAATCAGGGGGGCTGTCACCGCCGGCACCGGCTGGTTGTCCCGCACTGCCACCAGCACCATATCGGTACCTCTGTCACGGTCCCGCCCCAGAACGTGGTACAGCAGAGCGATGACGACACCTCCCAAGGGCAGCAACCAGAGAAGCCAGGGATACCCTTCTCGCAGCTCTTGGCACAGCTCCAGGCAGTGATGGAACACCATTCCCACCATCCCCACCATCAGACCGATGGCCACAGAAAGAGCTGTCCAGCGGCAAAAGGGCCAAAACGCCAGACCCCGAATTGCTTCCTTTGTGATCTTCATGGCTGTCGCTTCTCCTTATCTGTTTTCCGGTTTTCTACAATAATTTTATTATAGGCTGGCAGTCAGCAGGTGTAAAGATATTTTTCTTTTTCTTCCGCGATCCTGGGTCCCTCGGTGCAGGTTAATCCTCGTCCAGAAACTTCATATTGGGGTAGATCCATTCCATGCGCTGGTTCGGGAACCGTTGGTCCAGCAGTTCCTCCACCCGGTTTTGAGGCGGTGTTCCTGCCAGGCGGTCCGCCCACCGTCCAACCGCAGCAGCAGAAACTGCGGTGTTCAGTACCATAAACACCAACAGTACCCATGTCAGAGGTTTTCCCACACGGTTGGGAATTTTCAGAATCCATCGGGCCAGCCGCGGATAAACATCCTTAACCCATAAAATCGCCAGAATGCCCCAGAAAAGAGAATAGAGAAGATTGATCCGTCCATGAAGGTTAAACGGCATTGCGGAATAGTCCCAGGAAATGGAACCAAATAGCTGCTCCTGGACCCAGGAACAAGCATATTCCACCCCGCTGCCAATCAGGCCCCCGCCCAAGAGGATATATCCGTCCCGCTTGTCCCGCAGCCAATACAGCCCAACACCCAGGGCCAAGGTCCCGAATCCGTACACCAGATTGAAAGGTCCCCATACTAATCCAGCCCGCCATTCCAGGCGTCCCCAGGTGAGCACACTCCAAATGGTCTCAATTACCACACCCAAAAAACAGCCCAGGAAAAAGATCCAAAACAACTTGTAGCCGTTGAGCCCTTTGGCGAAATGGTTTTCCTCCCGTTCCCTTCTCTCAATTTCCCGAATGTCCGGCGCTTTCCAGGACCGTTTCATACCGCATCGCTCCTTCTCAGAATCATCACATCAGATTTCACCTATCATACGGTAAAAAGATCACAGCGCCTTCAATAATTTGTAAATTTTCCCATTTCCCCGAAAACAAAAGCGTCTGTCAGGCACCATGGTGCCTGACAGACGCTGCTCATTATGATGTCAGCCTTGGGTCAGGAAAAGAATATGATGGGGCTGCACCGCCAACTCCCGGGGAAGATCCGCCGGGGAAAGCTGGGCGCCGCTCCAAAAATCCCGCTCCAGCTTCCACCACACCTGCTCCCCGCTTTCAGGGAGAGGGGTGAACACCACTTGGCGTTCAAAGGGGCCCTCCATCAGTACTGGTTCTCGGAGGGGAATGCGGTTTTCCTCCCCCTCCGCCGCAGGATGGAAATCATGGGCCCGAATGCCGATATGGGTAAGGTTTTCC
>JAHZBJ010000023.1:16388-19116 GCA_019423445.1 Oscillospiraceae bacterium | reverse complement strand
GGCCGGTCCGTCTGAAGGGTAACTCCCCAACTGGGGACCTCCACCTTTCCCTCCCCCACAGGGCGCGCCTGGGTGATGTTTTTACAGCCAGTAAGGCGGGCGGCCTGAGTGGTCCCCGGCTCCATAAACAGGGACCGGGTCTCCCCCAGGGCTACCTTCCGTCCCTGGTCCATAATCATTAACTGCCGGCTGATGCGGAACGCCTCATCCCGGTTGTGGGTCACCAGCACCGAAACGCCCCGGAATTCCTCCAGGGTCCGGCGCAGCTCCAGAAGAAGCTCCTCCCGGAGATAGGCATCCAGGGCAGAAAACGGCTCGTCCAGAAGCAGAACGTCGGGATCGTAGGCCAGGATCCTGGCCAAGGCCACCCGCTGCTGCTGCCCGCCGGAAAGCTGGGAAGGAAATCTTCCTTCCAGCCCCTCCAAACGGAACCGCTTTGTCATACGCTCCACTGTTTCCTGGGCCTGACTTTTGGATACCCTCCCCAAACCGGCAGCGATATTCTGAGCCACCGTCATGTTTGGGAACAGGGCGTAATTTTGAAAGAGATATCCTACCCGGCGCTTTTGAGGGGGGAGATCCACCTTTTCCTCCGAGTCATAGAGGACCCGGTCTCCCAGGGCGATCCTCCCCTGGTCCGGGGTCTGGATCCCAGCGATGGACTGGAGGGTCATACTTTTCCCGCAGCCGGAGGCCCCCAAAATGGCAAGGCACCCCTCCTCCACGGAGAAGTCCATATCCAGAGTGAACCCACCCAAGCGGCGGAGAATCCTGGCTTCCAGCTTCACAGCCCATCCCTCCTTCCGCCCCGGCGTTCCCGGGCGGCGGCCAGGTTCATCACCACCACCACAACCAAGGAAATGGCGATGATAATGGCTACATACACCCAGGCGGTATCCATATCCCCCGCCGCCACCGCCGAATAGATGGCCAGCGGCAGGGTACGGGTCTTACCGGCGATATTGCCGGCAATCATGGAGGTGGCGCCGAACTCCCCCAGGCCCCTGGCAAAAGCCAGAACCCCGCCGGAAACTACCCCCGGCAAGGCGTTGGGCAAAACCACCCGGCGGAAAATCTGCCCCTCGCTCATCCCCAGGGTGCGCCCGGCGAAGATCAGATTCTGATCCACCTGCTCAAAGGCGCCCCGGGCAGAACGATACATCAGGGGCAAACTGATGGTCACCGCCGCCAGGACGGTCGCCCCCCAGGAAAATGCGATTTTCACCCCGAAAAGATCCAGGAACAGCTGCCCCACGGGACGCTTGGTTCCAAAGACCAGCAGGAGGAAAAACCCCGCCACCGTAGGGGGCAGCACCAGGGGCATGGTAAAGAGGCCGTCCAGGACGGCCCGAATCACTCCGTTCTTCACCGTCAGCACCCACCGGGCAAGAAGCAGGCCCAAGAAAAAGGTGATGGCGATGGAGAGGGACGCTGTTTTCATGGAAATGAGAATTGGGGAAAGATCCATGGAGCCGGCCTCCTTACAGGAATCAGGCAGCGGCAAAGCCGTAATTGGCAAAGACGGCCATGGCTTCATCGCTCTGGAGGAACTCCAGGAACAGCTGGGCAGCTTCCTTCTTCTGGGAAGCCTCTACAATCCCCACAGGATAGATCACAGGAGTGGCGAGACTGCCCTCAGGAGCTTCCGCCACAACGGCGACTTTGTCGGTGGTGGCAGCGTCGGTGGCGTAAACAATACCCACGTCAGCGGAACCCTCAGCGACCCAGTTAAGGACCTCGGTGACATTGGTGCCCAAGCTCACCTTAGGCTGGATGGAATCCCACAGCCCCAGATTGGTGAGGGCTTCCTGGGCATACTGGCCCACAGGCACGCTCTCAGGATCCCCCAGGGCGATACTTTCGGCGTTGCCGATCTCCTCAAAGGAGGTGACAGCGGACTCTGCGCCGGCAGGGGTAATCAGGACAATCTTATTCTCCAGCAGGTCCACAATGGAATCGGAATCCATAAGGCCCTCCTCATTCAGGGCGTTCATCTGCTTCTGGGCGGCGGAGAAGAACAGGTCGGCTTCCAGGCCCTCTTCGATCTGGGTCTGGAGCTTGCCGGAGCTGTCATAGGTTCCCTCCACGGTGATGTAGCCATACTTCTCCTGGAACATGGGAATCAACTCGTCCCGGAGAGAATACTCCAGGCTGGCAGCGGCAGCAATAAGGATGGTTACGGGTTCCTGATCAGCCTCCTGGGAGGAAGCCTCGGAAGAAGCCTCAGAGGAAACTTCGGAGGAAGCTTCACTGGAAGCCGCCTGGCTGGAGGCACTGGACGCGGTGGTTCCGCCGCAGCCGGCCAGCAGCAGGCAGAGCACCAAAGCAAGACTTACGATCTTTTTCATTTGTAATTTTCCCCTTTCGGAAATCACTGGGCGGGTCCCGCCCCATCTATCCCCGGCGGTCTCGGTCAGGCCCCGTGCCTGGCGAGCCGGCGGGCGCAAGCCCCGGGCCGCATATGGCGTCCCCGGGGGAATTGCCGTTTTCAGGTGCCGGAAGGATCCAAAGGGATCACTTCCGGGCGCATTCGGAGGCTTTCCCCTCCAAAATCTCCAGACCGTGGCGAAGCTGAGGAAGGATAAATCCCAGGTTCTCCTCCACTGCCTTGGGGCTGCCGGGGAGATTTACTATGAGGGTCTTTTCCCGGATCCCCGCGGCGGCCCGGCTCAGCATAGCCCTGGGGGTAATCTGGAGACTCATCCAGCGCATGGCCTCCGGGATTCCC
>JAHZBJ010000023.1:7230-16378 GCA_019423445.1 Oscillospiraceae bacterium | reverse complement strand
CCGGGGTGCAATCCCGGGGGGAGAAGCCGGTTCCCCCAGTGGTGAGAATAAGGTCCACCAGGCCCTGGTCGCACCAGGCGGCCATGGTATCCCGAAGCATCTCCCGGTCATCCGGGAGAATGACATACTGGGCCACGGTATACTCCCCGGTCTCCTCCAGAAGCCGTCGGATGGCAGGACCGCTCAGGTCCTCCCGCTGGCCGGCGCTTCCCTTATCGCTGGCAGTGATAATGCCTACACGAAACATAGCGCGGCCTCCTTTACTTGATCTCCACCGGCTGGCTGGTAATCACCAGCTCGTCCCCTTCCTTGATCTCTCCGCCATGGAGAACCCGGGTAAATACCCCTTCCCGGGGCATGATGCAGTCCCCCACCCGGTGGAAGATCTCACAGTGCTGATGGCACTTCTTGCCGATCTGGGTCAGTTCCAGCACCACATCGCCGCACTGGAAGATGGTCCCCACCGGCAGGGTTTTGAAGTCATAGCCGGAAACCAGGAGGTTCTCTCCGAAGTCCCCGTCTTTGACGTTGCCCCCCCGGGCGTTAAACTCCTGGACCTTTTCGTAGGACAGGAGGCTTACCTGGCGATGCCAGTTTCCGGCATGGGCGTCCCCTTCGATACCGAAGTTTTCAATGAATTTCCCGTGATGGACATTCTCCTTGGCTGTGCCTTTTTCTCTGCTGATGCACACTGCAATCACTTTGCCCATTGTAAAGATTCCTCCGTTTTATGCTTGTTCTTTTGAATGTCTTTGCCAGGCCGCCGGGGACATCCCTGCCGGCCTGGGATTTCTCAATTCGGATTCTCCCCTGCCGCAGAGGACCGGGGCTGGACCGGAACGGCTCCTCTTGGCGTCAGCGCCCCGCTGCCGCACTCTCCCTTGCATCGGGCCGGCAGCTCAGCCCCCAATCTGGGACATGGCATGATGCTCGATGTTGGAGGCCGGGCAGCCGCTTCCAAAGGTGTGGTGCAAGGGCTTCCTGAGGATGGCCTGGCGGATGATCTCTGCCAGCTCCTCCTCTCCGACCCCCGCCCGGATGGGCTCCCGGAGGTTTACCCCGTCGCTGTAATGGAGACAGAGCTTCAAAAAACCCGTGCTGGTGAGGCGCACCCGGTTACAGCTTTCGCAGAACTCGTGGGAGATGGCACTGATGAACCCCACCTTCCCCGTGAACCCCGGAACACTGTAATACACCGCCGGGCCGTTGCCCCGCCGCCCCGCATAGGGCTCCATGGGGCCAAACTCCTGTTCCAGGCGCTGGCGGACTTCCTCATTGGAAACAGGGGTCAGGTTCTTCCCGAAACCAATCGGCATCAGTTCGATGAACCGTACGTCGATGGCCCGGTCTCTGGCCAAACCAGCCAATTCCACCAGGTCCTCCCCGTTGTACTCCTTTATGGCCACGCTGTTTACCTTCACTTTGATCCCAGCCGCCAGGGCAGCATCGATAGCCTCCTGGACATTTCCCTCCAGAGGGAATCTGGTGAGAGTCTCAAAATGGGCGGGATCCAGGGTATCCAAGCTGATGTTCACCGCGTCCAGCCCCGCCTTTACCAGGCCGGGCAGCTCCCGGGCCAGAAGAACGCCATTGGTGGTCATGGTGACTTCCTGGATCCCCGGAATCGCCTTGAGCATCTCCACCAGGTGGGTGCAGCCCTTGCGCACCAGGGGTTCCCCCCCGGTAAGCTTGATCTTGGTGACCCCCAGCCTGGCGGCAGCGGCGCAGACTCGGGCCATTTCCTCCAAAGTCAGCAGCTCCGAATAGGGTACCGGCTCAACTCCCTGGGCCGGCATACAGTACACACACCGGAGATTGCAACGGTCAGTCACCGATACCCGAAGGTAATCGATAGTCCGTCCTGCCGCGTCAATCATGAGCAGCCTCCTCTCGGTGGAGAGGATTCACAAAATCCCCGCTTTTGCCGCCGGTCTTCCGCAGCAGGTAGACCGACTGGATCTCCATGGATTTGTCGATGGCCTTGCACATGTCATAGATGGTAAGAAGAGCCACCGAAGCCCCTGTCAGGGCCTCCATCTCCACACCGGTTTTTCCGGTGACACGGACGGTGCACCGGGCCTCCACGGTATGGGTCTCAGGGTGCATCACAAAATCCACCGAGCACTTCCCCAGAGGGAGGGGATGACACATGGGGATCAGCTCCCAGGTACGTTTGGCGGCCATGATGCCCCCTACCCGGGCCACCCCCAGGACGTCCCCCTTTTTGGCGGTCCCGCCCTCGATGGCCTCATAGGTCTCTTTTCCCACCCGGATGCTTCCCACCGCGGTAGCCTCCCGGCAGGTGACAGCCTTCTCGGTGACATCCACCATCACGGCGTTTCCTCGGGCGTCAAAATGATTCATTTTCTCTGTGATATCGGACATGGTTTTCTCCTTTTCATGGGGTCACAGCAGTACCACCCGAACCCGGTCCCCGGCCCGAAGGCCGCGGTTTCCCGGCTCGATATCCACCAGGCAGTTGCAGCCCACCATGGAGTACAGCGCCCCCGAAGAGTGGTTCTGCTTGCCCAGGGTGACAATGCCATCCCGGTAGTGGGCCCGGATAAACCGGCGGCCGGGGCTGCGTTTGAGGAAGTCCTCCGCCATCCGGCCGGTGGTGCGGCGATAACTCATCTCAGGATCCCCGGCCATTTTTGCCAGCATGGGCCGGACGATAAGTTCGAAAGTCGCGATGGTGGCGAAGGGGTTGCCGGAAAGGCAGCAAATGGGCACGTCCCCCCGCCGGGCGCAGAGGATAGGGGTGCCGGGCTTCATCTCCACCCGCCAGAACAGGCGCTGAGCCCCGCAGAGGGGGAGTACCTCGTGGAGGATGTCCTTCTTCCCCACCGATACGCCGCCGGTGGTGATTACCACATGGGCCTTGCTGCAGGCGTCCTCCACCGCAGCGGCTACCTGAGCTGGGTCGTCCCCCATGCTCCGTGCCAGGACCACCTCCACCCCCAGTTCCTCCAACCGGGAGCGGAGCATGAACAGGCTGCTGTTGTAGATCTTTCCGGGTCCCAGAGGGGTCCCCACCGGGACGATCTCATCCCCGGTGCTGATAAGAGCGACCCGGAGCCTGGGAAGCACCGGGACCTGGACCAGACCCTGTCCCGCCAGGACCCCGATATGGACATGGGTAAGTTTCTCCCCCGCCCGCATCAGGATGGAACCCTTCCGGATATCCTCCCCGGCCCAGCAGTAGTTTTGTCCAGCCTCCACCGCCTTGTAAATATGTACGGTATCCTCGCCGTAGTCGGTATCCTCCTGGCGGATCACACAATCGCACCCGGCAGGGATGGCCCCTCCGGTCATAATCCGCACCGCCTGCCCCGGCTCCACGGTACCGCCGAACCAGCCTCCGGCGCAAACCTCCGCCACTACCTGGAGAACCGCAGGGGCTTCCTTGGTGGCACCGGCCATATCGTCGGCGCGGAGGGCATAGCCGTCCAGCGGGGAACGGTCAAAGGGAGGATTGTCCAGGGCAGCGGCGATGTCCCGGCTGAGGATCCGGCCCCGGGCTTCTTCCAGGGGAACCAGCTCCTCGCCGGCAAAGGGGGAGACCTGCTCCTCCATCAGCGCTACTGCTTCCTCCAGGGGAAGCATCTCTCGGCCTTCCTTCACCGGGAGCCCCCCTTCCCAAAACCGCAGTTGGGGAAGGTGCAGGTCTTGCACTGGAGGCAGAAGCCCCCATGGCCCAGACGCACCAGATCTTTCTTGGTCAGCTCCTCCCCAGCCATAATTCTGGGAAGAACCAGGTCAAAAACGGTGGCGTCATTGTACATGACGCACCCGGGGAGCCCCATAATGGGCACCCCTGCGGGGGTATAAGCCAGGAGGAACATGGCTCCCGGCAGCACGGGGGCGCCATAGGTAACGATCCGGGCGCCGGTGGAACGGATGGCAGCGGGGGTGACATCGTCGGGGTCCACGCTCATGCCGCCGGAGCAGAGGACCATATCCGCCCCCTGTTCCAGGTAGGAGGTGATGGCATCCCGGATCATCTCCGTCTTGTCGTCCACAATGGTCTGGCCCAGGACTTCTGCGTCATACCGGGCCATCTTCTCCCGGAGCACCGGCCCAAAGGCGTCCTGGATCCGGCCATGGTACACCTCGCTGCCGGTGGTGACGATGCCCACCTTCTTCCGGAGAAAAGGTTTCAGCTCCATCAAGGGCTTGTCCCCTGCGGCCCGGCGGACCTCCTCCATGCGGCTCTTTTCGATTACCAAGGGGATGATCCGGGTCCCTGCCAGCTTCTCACCTTTTTTCACGGCAAAATTGGTGTGGCGGGTGGCGATCATTACCTCATCGATGGAATTCACCGCCTCCAGGCGCTCCACATCCACCTTAAAGAGGCCGTCCACCCCGGCAATGCACTCGATTTTCCCTTCCTTCACCCCGCTGGGAAGGATGTTGTCGTTTTTGCAGATGTCAAAAAGGATCTGAGCCGCTTCGTTCTCATGGAGCATGTTCTCGTCCTTCTCCCAGACATAGAGATGCTCCTTGCCCACCGAAAGCAGCACTGGAATATCCTCCGGGGTAACAATATGACCTTTGCGGAACACTGCATCCTTGGTGACCCCCCGGACAATGCGGGTGATGTCGTGGCAGAGAACATGCCCTACGGCATCCTGTGTGGCGATGAGCTTCATAAACACCTTTCCTTCCCCGGATGCAGCCAAAAAAAGAGAGCCTGCCCTGAGGCAAGCTCTGAAACGGCGCGCCGATAGAAACCGGCCGCCGCTCCTGCGCTTTTCCTCTTCTCAAACGCGGAAGGCCGGAAGGTTTCCCCTCCGGCCCTGTCCCGCTCTCCCTGGGCTATAAGGCCTTTAGGCGGGCAGGATCGAGGCGGCGGCAGGGACTGGCTGCGTCCCTTTATTTTATTTTTAACAAATAAAGTATACCATTTTTCCCCCAGAAACGCAACAAAGGATCCCAGTGAAAATGCCGGAATCCTTCCTCAGGACCACAATTTTTTTAAGGACATCCCATAAAAGCCGGCACCCAAAAAATTTCAGCGGCTGTAATAAATCAGCATGCTCAGCTGAGCCTCTTCTTCGCCGGTGTTTCGATAGGCGTGGGGCTGGTCGGCGCAGAACCGAATGGAGTCCCCCTTTTCCAGGTGAAAACTCTCTTCCCCCACCGCAATCTCCACCGCTCCCTGAAATACAGTGATGTACTCCTCAGAGCCCTTCAGGTGGGGCTGCGCCGACAGCGCTCCTTCCCGCTGGATCACAATGCGGTAGGTCTCAAACAGACGCTTTTCGTCAAATACAAAAGCCGGATAGTTGAGATAGCGCCCTCCGTCCTCCTCCAGAGGCTCCATCTGAGAGCCGCGGATCACCAGGGCCCCGCCGTCCCGTTCCACCAGCTCGGTAAAGGATACCTTGTAACCAGACGCCATTTTCCACAATACCGAGATCGTGGGGTTTACCTCCCCCTTTTCAATTTGGGCCAGCATGCTCCTGGAAACGCCTGTAACGGCGGCGGCAGCGTCCAGGGTCAGGTTCTCTCCCTCCCGGATCTTTCGGGCATTAGCCGCTACAATGGTGGTGATCTCCATAAATACCCCCATACGCTTGACAATATATTGCACTGGCAGTACTATATAAAGGAAATCCTGTATATTAGATTTCTTGTACAATATCTTAACACCAGGAGAGAGGGTTGTCAACAAATGTTCCATTGGTTCTCCTTCCTCACTTACGCCATTGTTACCGCCGCCACTCCAGGTCCCAACAACATCATGTCCCTTTCCAACGGCTCCCGGCTGGGGTTCAGAAGGGCCCTTCCCTTCAATCTGGGGATCCTGACGGGTTTTTCCCTGGTGATGATCCTCTGCACCGCCTTCTGCACTCTTCTTACCACTGTAATCCCCAAAATCAAGCTCCCCATGCTGTTGGCAGGGGCCGCCTACATGCTGTACCTTGCCTGGGAAACCTTCCGCTCCGGCCCCATTGAAGAAAACCACTCTCGGACCGGTTTCCTCTCCGGCCTCTGCCTGCAGTTCATCAATCCCAAAATCTATATTTACTGCATCATGTCCATGGAAGCCTATATCCTCCCTGTCTACCACAGCCAGCCCCTTGCCCTTCTGGGTTTTGCCCTTCTCCTGGCCTTCATTGGCTTCCTCTTCACCCTCTGTTGGTCAGCCTTCGGTTCCATCTTCCGCTGGCTTTTTTCCCGCCATTCCAAGGCGGTAAACACTGTGATGGCGCTGCTGCTGGTTTACTGCGCTGTCTCCCTCTTTTGGGAGTGATCTCAGGGCCCATCTTAGCTACTTGGTTCTTCCAGGGGCAAGCCCTTTTTCTTCCCTTGATTTCCCCCAGGAAGTGTGGTAGCCTTGGAAAGGTCCGGGCTGAAACAGGTCCCGGCAGACAAGACGGGAGGGATCCTTATGTGGGCGGCACTGGCGCTGTTGTCCGCGTTTTTTGCGGCGTTGACTTCAATTTTGGCAAAAATCGGGGTGGAAGGGGTGAACTCCAACCTGGCCACCGCCATCCGCACCATTGTGGTGCTGGCTATGGCCTGGGGAATGGTGTTCATTACCGGTTCCCAGAACGGAATCGGCGAGATCAGCCGAAAGAGCTGGGCCTTTCTTATCCTCTCCGGCCTAGCCACTGGGGCATCCTGGCTCTGCTACTACCGCGCCCTTCAACTAGGGGATGCCTCCAAGGTGGTCCCCATCGACAAGCTCAGCGTGGTGATCACCCTGGTTCTGGCCTTTGTGTTCCTCCACGAAAGCTTTACCTCCAAATCCCTTCTGGGAGGTATCCTTATCACTGCCGGCACATTGCTGATGGTGCTGTAATTCTATTCCAAATAAGAAACGGGGTGGGCCCCGAAAGGCTCCTCCCCCGCTTTTGCCTCTTTTATCCGCCCCTGAACCGCTTTCAGGGGCTTTTTCTTTTTCCCAGGTTCGTGGGTTCCCGCCAAGGCATCTCCGGCAGCTCCACCCACCGGGGCGGCTCCAGGGACACCGGCCCTTCCACCGTCACCCGGAGGACTCTGCCCCCCTTCTTCTCCACCTCCCCGGCTATGACCCCTCCGGGCTGGGAAAAGGAAAAGGGACGGACACCATCCCGGAGCTCCCGGGATGCCCACACCGCCGCAGCGGTGGAACCGCTGGCGCAGCTGCTTTCAAAAACCACCGAGCCGGTGGCCCGCACCGCCACCGCCGGGGTCATGGAACCGTCCCCGGCAAGGAACATCACTCCCAGGGCCTCCCAGGGCCAATGGGCGTCTGCCGCCTGCCGGAACCGCTGAAAATTTTCCTCCGTGGGTTCCACCCCAGCGGCGATGATATGGGTGATTCCCTCCAAAAGCACCACCGGAAAACAACCCACTCCGGGGACTTTCACTTCCTCCACCGCCAACGGAAGGGGCATGGGACTGGCGGCCCACCCCTTTTCCGGATCCGCTTCCGCCAGTAGAAGCCGGGGGCAGCCGGACACCTCCACCGGCACCTGGTGCCGCCCCTGACCGGACTTCCCAGCCAAAAGCAGAGCGAAACTCCGGGCTGCGTTGCCGCAGAACTCCCCGCCCATCATCTCCAGGCGGCCCAGGGCGCCGGACCCCGGAGAAGGAGGCTGACAGTACCCTACCTGCTCCGCTCCCAGTTCCGGAAGGGACATCAGCCTTTGGGCCAAAGGGGCATACGCCGTTCTAGGTACCGGGGTGCGCACCAGGGCGGTGCGGTTTCCCGCCGGATCAGCCATCACCAGCTCCAGTCTCATTCCTCCAGCTCCTCTCCCTCCACCCCCGCAAGATCAAAGGGGGGCGTGTATTCCTCTTTTGCAGAGGTCCGCTCCTGACCATATCCCTGGAACCCCAGTTCCTGGGCCAGATCCCGAACCCAGTTGTACTCAAAGGTCGCCACCCGCCGGTTCAGGGATTTCACCGGTGCCTGGCGGTAGGGGGTATACTGGCTCATCAGGCTCAACAAAAAGTCTTGAGGCGGAATGGCCTCCGCCAGCCAACGGAGCAGCTTCTCCGAGTCTTTCCGAAAACCGGGAAGCACCAGATGCCGCACTACCAGGCCCCGGCGCAGCATCCCATCTTCCCCCCACTCCAAAGAACCGGCTTGGCGGTACATCTCCTCAATGGCGGCGCAAGCCCTGGGGAAATAGTCCGGCGCACCGGCGCAGGCATCTCCCAGCGCCGGATCATGGAATTTCAGATCCGGCAGCCAGACGTCTACATATCCCTTCAGCATTTCAAGGGTCTCCACCTTCTCATAGCCGCCGGAGTTCCACACCACCGGGATATTCAGCCGTCCTTTTACCCGGTCCAGGGCCCGGATCACCCAGGGGGCATACTGGGTGGCGCTCACCAGATTCAGGTTCCAGGCTCCCGCTTCCTGAAGCTCCAGAAAGATCCGGGCCAGCCGTTTCACTGTCACTTCCTTGCCGAAATTCCCCTGGCTGATGGCATAGTTCTGACAAAAGCAGCAGCCCAAAGGACAACCGGAAAAAAAGACAGTACCGGAACCCCTGGCGGGGTCGCTGCCGCTGAGGCAGGGTTCCTCCCACTGGTGAAGGGCCGCCCGAGCCAATCTTGGCAGGCTTCCGCCGCCGCACCGGCCCTGTTCTTTTGTACGGTCCGCCCCGCATTCTCTGGGGCACAACCTGCAGGATGTGATTTCCAGCTCCATTCCGGTTGCTCCTTCCTCCGGCTGCCGCCTGATATTTTGGAGAGGCTTTCCCAGCTCCCCACCATTTCTCCCCTCAAAAGAGGAAACCGCTGTGCTTCATCATAGCACAGCGGAAAAGAACCGTCAAATTTCTTCCTTTTCCTCCCTGCGTAGGTAAACCTTCCCCAGAGTGAATCCCCGGCCGCGTACTTCGCTGACCCGGTTCACCACCAGAAAGGCGTCGGGGTCCGTCTCCTGGACCAGCCGGGTAAGACGGGGCAGCTCCCGGCTGGTAATTACCGTCACCACCATCGGCCACTGGTTGCCGTAAAGGCCGGTTTCCGCTTGCACCAGAGTGCAGCCCCGGTCCAGCTCCCGGAGGATCTTTTCCCGGATCTCCTGATGCCGGGGGCTCACCACCTTTACCTGGGTACGGGCGCTGCCCATTACCAGGACTTTATCCAACACCACGGTATATGTTACCACCAGAAGAATTCCGTACAGCACCTGCTCCCG
>JAHZBJ010000023.1:0-7220 GCA_019423445.1 Oscillospiraceae bacterium | reverse complement strand
AAGGATAAAAAAGTCAAAGGCGTACATTCCCACCGACACCGGCATCCCAGCTTTGCTGTGGAGCACCAAAGGCGGGATATCCATCCCGCCGGTAGAGGCTCCGGCCCGGATCACCATGCCGATAGCCACCCCGATCATTCCACCGGCAAAGGCCACCGCCAGCAGCTTATCCTCTGTGGGAAAAGCAATCCCTGGGATCTGCTGAAACACCCCCAGCGCCACCGGGTACCAGAAGCTGCTCACCAGGGTGGTGGCGGCGAACCGCCAGCCCAGGGCCCAAAGGCCCACAAAAAACATCAGCGGATTGAACACCGCTACAAAAGTCTCCACCGGCACTCCCCAAATATGGCGGACCACCAGGGCAAGGCCGGTGCTTCCCCCGGTGATCAGGCCGTTGGGGAGAATAAATGCCGCTACCGCCAGAGCGTAAACAGCGTTGCCAACCAAAATAGCCGCCAGCCCTCCCAGCTGTTTTTTCCAATGGGTTTTCATCCCGTAAAAGCCTCCTTGCTAACAGGTCACTCTATCACCGCAGTAAAGGGCAGAAAAAAAGCAGGCCTTCCGCCTGCTGTCATTTCGATTTTTTCCTCTTTTCCGCCCCCACGGGCAAAGCCTCCCCTGTTCTCCGGTCCGGTGTTCAAAATACCAAACTGCTCCCCCGGAGATAATGGAGTTATTGTATCACAATCCGCCCTCCAAAACAAGAAGTTCCCCCAAAATACAAAAATGGATTTGTAAAGATCCCATTGAATGGAGTATAATGGAATTTATCATCACTTAGCTTTGAAAGGGCGAAACGCCATGGAACCGCTGAAAGATACCGAAAAATACTTTTTGACATGTGAACGAAACTGGGTCTACTTCACCTTGATTGCCGTAGCAGGATTTTGGGGCGCATATACATACCTGCTCCGGGGAAATGTTTTTTGCAATGCCCAGACAGGCAATGTCGTGCTGATGGGACTTGCCCTGGGGTCGGGGGAATGGAGCACCGCCCTCTATTACCTGATCCCCATTTCAGCCTATATCCTGGGGGCCTTTGTATCCGAGCTTGCTCCCAACCCCATGAAACGCCGCTTCTGCGTCCGCTGGGACACCACCCTGATCTTCATCGAGATGGCAGCTGTGCTGGGACTTGGATTCATTCCGGAATCGGCGCCGGTGCAGATTTGCCAGGTGGCTATCAATTTTCTTGCTTCCATGCAGTACAACACCTTCCGCCAGGCTCAGGGGGTTCCTGTAGCCACCACCTTTGTCACCAATCACATCCGCCAAGTGGGAATCGGCCTTGCAAAAGAAGTACGGCACCGGCGCACCGGCAACAAGAGCCATCGGGAAAAGCTGCTCCGGCATTCCGGGATGCTGGCCTTCTTTGCCGTGGGCGTCGTCGTCGGGACTGTTTTCTGCCACCTTCTGATGGGGAAAGCCATCTGGGTGACCATAATCCCCCTGGGGGTTATTTTTGTCACATTGCTCCATGCGGATCTGACAACGGAAAAAGATCTGGTGGAGCGCAAACCCTCCGGGCACTGACCCGGAGGGAAGAAATCAAAGCCCCCACACTTGCAGGCTTCCAAATTTCCAGGAGGACCGGCTTCGGAACCTTTCCAAAAAGCGCAACTAAACCAAAAGGCTGCCTTTGCGGCAGCCTTTTTTGCACTGAAAAAAAGATTCAGCGAATAAACATATGTCAACAACAGAAGACAGCGGACACTTATTCCCATCCACGCCGGCGGCGGATTTCCTCCAGCACCCGGGGGACTGCAGCCAGAAACCACACCGAAAAATCCTGGGGTTGGGATACCAGTTCCTTCTCCAACTGGTCCAGGGGCACCCATCGGGCTTCCTCCGCTTCCTCCGGATCCAGTTTCCAGGCAGTTTCTTTGCATTCGCCCAGGAAAACATGGTCGTACTCATATTCATACAGATCCGGGGCAAAGGGACAGTAATAGACGAACTGAAACAGCTCTTCCAGCGGCGCCTCCAAACCCACTTCCTCCAAAGTCCGCCCCCGGGCGGCGGCAGCTACGTCCTCCCCCGGCCCCGGATGGGAACAACAGGCGTTGCTCCACAGGCCTCCAGAATGATATTTATCCCTGGCCCGGCGCTGGAGCAGCATGGAATCCCCGTGGAACAGAAACACTGAGAAAGCCCGGTGCAGCAGCGGCCGGGCATGGGCGGCGGCCTTGTCTTCCACCCCCAGGGGGCGGTCCCTGGTGTCCACCAGCAAAACCTGACTTCTGGGATTTTTGGATGCCGTCATCCGGTTTCCTCCTTTTTTTGTTCACAATTATATGATATGTTTATATATGGTTTTTAAAAAGCGCCGTTTCTCCGGCCATTCCCCATATGCGGGCAGGAGCAGCCTGGCGGATGCCTTCCTGCCTGCTCCGGAATTCTTAGGGCTATTATAGCACAGCGGCGGGGAAAAGAACAGAAACGGTTTGTGAACACCGCCATTTTTGAAACGAGGTGTATCCCTTTTGTATCAGCAAAAGACCGTCACCGCCATTCTTCTGGCCGCGGGAGAAAGCCGGCGCTTCGGCGCTGGGGATAAACTCACCGCTCCTCTGGGCGGGCGCACCGTGGTGGAACGGGCCGCCAGTTCTCTCTTCTCCTCTCCCTTGGTGGACCAGCGCATTGTGGTTACTGCTGCGGAACGTCTGGAAGAGATGCGCACCCTGTTCTGTGATTTTTCCGGGGTGGAGGTGATCCCTGGCGGAAAAACCCGCTGTCAGTCCTCCCTATTGGGGCTTCAGGCCGCCTGGGGAGACCTGGTTTTGGTTCACGACGGAGCCCGCCCCTTTCTCTCCCCCCAGGTAGTAGAGCGGTGTTTAGCAGACGCCCTGGAATACGGCGCCTGTGCCGCAGCCATCCCCGCCGCGGACACCGTAAAGATCACCGATTCCGACGGTCTGGTGCTCCAGACCACCCCCCGGAAAAATACCTGGAGGGTCCAGTCCCCCCAAGCCTTTCTCCGGGAAAAGATCCTTGCAGCCTATGAGAAAGCCGACCCGGAGGACCCCTCCCTCACCGACGACTGTATGGCGGCGGAGCGGGCAGGCCTCCCGGTGCGGATGACCCCAGGGGCGGAAGAAAACCTCAAGATCACCACCCAAAAGGATTACACCCTGGCCCAGGCCCTGGGTCCCCGGCTGGGGCTTTGGAAGGAGGAATCAACCATGATCCGTACCGGTATCGGTCAGGACAGCCACCGGACCAGTCCTCCTGGCACCCCCGGGACCATGGTGCTGGGGGGAGTTCCCTTCCCCGGCTGGCCGCCTCTCCAAGCCAACAGCGACGGAGACGTAGTGCTTCACGCCCTCTGCAACGCCATCTCCGGGGTAAGCTGCGAAAACATCCTGGGTGAGCGTGCGGACCGCATCTGCCAAAGCGGCGTTACCGACAGCTCCGTCTATGTGGGAGAAGCCTTGCGGTTCCTCACCGGCCGGGTGATCCACGTCTCCTTTACCATCGAGTGCAAGGAGCCCAAGATCTCCCCCATGATCCCTGCCATGCGCCGGCGTATCGGAGAGCTGCTGGAACTGCCCCCGGACCGGGTGGGAATTACCGCCACCTCAGGAGAGGGCCTTACCGGCTTCGGCCGTGGAGAAGGGATCAGCGTTTTCTGCATTGTCACAGTGGAGGGGTAGGATGGACAAAATTACTTGGAAAGCCTATGCCAAGCTGAACCTCACCATGGAAGTGCTGGACCGCCGCCCGGATGGATACCACAACATCCGCTCGGTCATGGTCTTTGTGGACCTCCACGACACCCTGACGGTGGAGAAAGCCCCTGCCTTCTCTTTCTGTTGCAGCGATCCAACCTTGGATGGGCCCCAAAACCTGGCAGTCCGCGCCTGGGAGGTTCTTCGGGACCGGTATGACCCAGGGCCCGTCTCCATCTTTCTGGAAAAGCGGACCCCCTGCCAAAGCGGTATGGGAGGCGGCAGCTCCGATGCTGCCGGGGTGCTTCGAGCCGTGGACCGGCTCTTCGCCATGGGACTTACTCCCCAGGAATTGCGCCAAACCGGACAAACATTGGGAGCGGATGTCCCTGCCTGCATCACCGGGGGCGGCGTTCTGGCAGAGGGAATCGGAGAACGAATCACCCCCTTTACCCCGGGGGATCTCTTCTTTGTGGTTCTGAAACCGAAGGCCTTTTTCTCCACGCCTCAGATGTACGCCCGGCTGGATCAAATGTCAGAGAGGCGTTCTTCCGGAGACCACCGGGCCATGATGGCGGCTGTCTCCGCCGGGGACGCTCCAGGGGCAGCAGCCCTATTGATGAACCACTTCGAGGCCGCGGCGGAGGCGCCTGAGGAGATTCTCCAGGCAAAGAACGTCCTTTTGCAGGCGGGAGCCCTGGGGGCCTCCATGACCGGAGCAGGTTCGGCGGTGTTCGGCATCTTCTCCGGGCGGGAACCAGCGGTCCAAGCCCATAGGGATCTCCTGGCGGCAGGCTGGCAGGCATTTTTCTGCACAACGGCCCCGGAGGGCCCCTTCTTCTGAAATCCCCGGGGGGATACCCCGGTTAAGCGGAAAGGAAACAACAGAATGTTGGAACTGACTGAGGAACTGGAACAACTGGAACGGGACAAAGCTCCCATTCGGGTGGGGATTATCGGTACCGGGCAGATGGGCCGGGCCCTGGCAGGGCAGCTGGCCTGCCTCCCCGGCCTGCGCCCGGTGGTAACAGCGGATCACCGGCCATCCCGGGCCCGGGAAGCCCTCCTGACTGCCGGCGTCCCGGAGGAGGAAATACGGGAAGCAGATTCCTCCGAACAGGCGGAAGAGCTGATCCGTCAGGGGAAGCTGGTGATCACCGGGGACAGTTTTCTGGCGGCCCGCACCCCAGCAGGGGATGTGGTGGTGGACGCCACAGGAAATATCGAGGATGGCCTGGCCTACGCCCTGGAGGCCATTTCCCGGGGAAAGCACCTGGTAACCATGAATGCCGAAGCCGATGTAACAGTAGGCCCTCTCCTGGCACAGAAGGCCCGGGAGGCGGGGGTGGTCTACACCGGCATGGCTGGGGATGAGCCCGGGGCAGTAATGGAACTCTATCGCTTCGCCCGGGCCATGGGCCTCACGGTGCTGGTGCTGGGCAAAGGGAAAAACAACCCGGTGAACCGAGAGGCCACCCCGGACAGTGCCGCGGCGGAAGCCCTGGCGAAAGGGATGAACCCCCGGATGCTGGCGTCCTTCCAGGACGGGACCAAAACCATGGTGGAGCTTACCGCCATCGCCAACGCCACCGGCTTTCTGCCGGATATCCCCGGGGCCCGGGGGCCTTCGGCAGAAGCCAGGGAGCTGCCTGGGATCTACCGTCTCCGGGAGGAAGGCGGGATCTTGGACCACTACTTCACAGTGGACTATGTCAACGGAGTGGCCCCAGGGGTATTCGCCATTGTCACCACCCCCAACCCGGAGCTTCGGGCACAGCTGAAATACCTCTCCATGGGAGACGGCCCAAACTACCTGCTGTACCGTCCCTATCACCTGTGCAGTATGGAGACCCCTATCTCCATCGCCCGAGCCGCCCTCCACAAACTTCCAACCATTGTTCCCCGAGAGGGAGCCCCTTTCGCTGAAACGGCAGCAGTGGCAAAACGGGATCTCCAGGCTGGAGAATACCTGGACGGCATCGGGGGACGAACGGTGTACGGCACCATTCTCCCCTACCGGGACGCCGCCGCCCAGGGAGCGCTGCCTATGGGTCTGGTAAACGGCCACATCAAAATGAAACAAAACGCTGCCAAAGGGCAGCTGATCACCTACGACATGGTGGAGCTCTGGGAGGACTCCCTGGCGCTCCGGCTGAGGAAGGAACAGGACGGACTTCTTGGCAAAGGGCTTCTGTAAAAAGCCTGATGCCAAATGGCTTCCGCTGCAGGGCGGAAGCCATTTTTTATCCGCCGCAGTTTTCCACGGGTTCATCCATTGTCAGAAGCTTTCTTTCACGCTATACTGGAAATGGAAAGATCCTCCGCAGATATGGAAAGGAGCTTTTGCTTGGACTGCAAAAAAAGTTACCGCATCTTCTGGCTCTGCCTTTCTCTCAGTCTGGCCTTAATCCTCTTTGCCCTTCTGATCAAAGTTCAGTGGATCGGTATTGTGGGAGTGGTCATCTTTTTCCTGGGGCTGATCCAAGCGGCTGTCTTTTACCGTTGTCCTGACTGCGGCGCCTCTTTTGATTTCAGGAGGCACATCCCGAAATACTGCCCCCAATGCGGCAAAAAGCTGGAGTCCGGGACAGGTCCCCTATCATTGTAAAAAGGAGGAGATTATGGGCACTTTTCACATCGACGCAGACCGTTTTTCCTGGATCTGCGGGCCGGAGGACGACCCCGACGACCTCTGCCTCCACGGCCATGTCACGGTACAGATTGGGGACACCATTCTGGAGGATGACGGCACCGTCAGCGCCACAGCCCTGTACCTTCTCAAGACCCTGACCGAGGACAAGGTCATGGACAGGAATGATATCCAGATGATCCCCTGCTGCGGCTTTTTCCTCATCGCCAATCAGGATCTCTCCCAAGTGTGCATCAGCGGCTGCGACAACGGCACCGACTGGTCCACCATCCATGAGGGGGACCGGGTGCGGCTGATTCTCCCCTCCGGCCAGGAGGAAACCGTTGAGCTTTCAGAATATCGGGAAGAAGTGTTCCGCTTTGCAGACAAGATAGAAGCTTACTATCTCTCCTGCAAGCCCAAAAACATCCCAAAAGACGAGTTTGACCGGAATGGCTGGACCGCTTTCTGGAACGAGTGGCACCGGCGCCGGGGAAAATAATGGCGCGGGGGTTCCCATCCTTTGCAGAAAAAGGCTCCAAAGCCCTTACGGGCTTTGGAGCCTTTTTTGCTTGCTGCGGTGCCCACAGGGCGCCTATTTTTACCACGGATCAGGACTTGGAAACCACCAGATCCTTGCCGTCGTAGTCCACGGTGAGCTTGGTACCAGGCGCCAGATCCTCGGCGATCATCATCCGGGCAATCAGGGTTTCCACCCGGGACTGGATAAATCTCTTCAGGGGACGAGCGCCATAAATGGGATCGTAACCCGATTCCACCACATAGTTCTTGGCGGCGGGGGTCATTTCCAGCTCCAGCTGTTTGTCCCGGAGACGTCCCGCCAGGTCCGCCATCTGCAGATCCACCACTCCCTGGATCTCGGTCTTGGTGAGAGGCTTGTAGAAGACGATCTCGTCCAGACG
>JAHZBJ010000022.1:22224-22779 GCA_019423445.1 Oscillospiraceae bacterium | reverse complement strand
CGCCGGCAAGAACGACCTGGCCAAGAAGGCCAAGGAGCTGGGTCTGGATGCCATCCATGACACCGTCCATGAGATGGCCCGGGATGAGGCCCGCCATGGCCGTGCCTTCCAGGGGCTGCTGGACCGTTATTTCAACAAATAATTTCCTTCTTCTCAATAACAAATAAAGAGGTCCCCGGCAGGATTTAAATCCTGCCGGGGACCTCTTTTTGGTGGGATGATGTTTGAAAAACGGTCAAAAAAGCCGGGAAAGGAGAGTGAATACGGCATCTGTCAGCAGCACCAGAGCCAGCGCACAGGATACCCGGTGGAGTGTCTGAGCCTTCATCTTTCCTGTCATCCTCTCAAAAAGAGGCTGGAGAAGATAGAGAAACACCATTCCGCCGATACCGAAACGGATGCTGGGGTTCAGGGCGATGCGTCCCTGGAAATTGAAGGCAAAGCGGCGGTAGTCCCACTGCCATCCTCCCAGGAAGAACTCCATGGCATAACTGGCGGCCAGCTCCAGGGCTGTGGTAAGGACGACGATTCCCAGAAACACCAGGATGGGGGTGA
>JAHZBJ010000022.1:9715-22214 GCA_019423445.1 Oscillospiraceae bacterium | reverse complement strand
ACCCGGATATTCCTGCGCTTCAGGGAGCCCAGAGCGAAGATCAGGATCAGGGCCCCAGTGCCATAAATGACGCAGTAAGGGCCGAAAAGTACACCGCGGTTGGAGAAGCCCCAGCGGTAGACCACCACTTCCAGAAAGACCTCGTACAGCCAGCCGATGACGGAATATAACACAAAGTAAAGGAAGTAAGTTTCCCACTTTTTCAGACGTTCTCTGGTCATAGTCACAGCCCTCCGGTGGTTTTAAGTTCCGGTGTTTTCACCATTATATCACAGGATTGCTTTTTCCACAAATCCCGACGGAGGTGAAAAGTCGGGAGCAGGCGGAGAACAAAAACGCAGGAGCAGAACCAGCTGCTCCTGCGTTTTTCAATGAGGAAGGGTTTTACGGTTTCAGGTATTTGTCCAGCCAGTTGGTGATCTCCAGAAGACGCTTCCGGCGGTTTTTGGGCTTGCCGGAGCGGGAAAGGTCGTGGTGCTCCCCCTTGAAGAGGCAGAACCGGGCGTCTACGCCCTTCTCCCGGATGGCGTTGAACATCTGGAGTCCCTCCACCTTCCAGCACCGGTAATCCTCTTCAGAATGGATGAAGAGGGTAGGGGTGGTGCAGTTATGGGCGGCGCTGAGGGGAGACTGGGCCCAGACTTTCAGCATATCCGCTGGGAGGCTGCCGCGGCGAAACGGTGGGTGTGGCCGATAATCCAGTTGGTCATGAAACCACCGTAAGAACCGCCCGCCACCCCCAGCCGGGCCGGATCGATCTGGGGATAGGCTTCCAGGACGCAGTCGGTGAACTGCATAAGGTTCTGGTACTCCACGGTGCCATATTTTCCCCGGATAAAGGCGAACTCATCCCCGCGGGAGTCGCTGCCTCTGGGATTGGCAAGAAAGACGAAGTAGCCGTGGTTGGCCCAGTACTGCATATCGTGGTAGTACACCGCCCCGTAAGAGAGCCGGGGTCCTCCGTGGATGGCCAGGATGCCGGGGTACTTTTTGGTGGGGTCGAAGCCCACCGGGCGCAGGACGAAACCATGGATCTCAAAGCCGTCAGGGTCGGTGAACCGCAGCTCTTCGGGGTGAACGATACTGTGTGTGCGGCAGAACTCTCCGTTGAAGGAGGAGAGCTGCTTCCAGCTGCCCGGTTTCTCCAGACGGTAGAGTTCCTCCAGGGCCATATCATGCATGGCCACAAACAGGATTTCCCCGTCCTGAACGTCAAAGTTGTCCACCATTCCATCCTTCTCCACCAGGGAGGTGATAGTACCGTCAGGTTCGATGGCGATGAGGCGGGAGGCGTCGTCGATACCGGAAATGAGATAGAGCCGGTTGCCGTCCGCCTTAAAGACGGTGCCGCTGCCGTAACGGGCATCGGTGCCCACCGGGTTGCCGATGGAGAGGGATTCGGGACAAATGCGCTCCACCGCTCCAGTCTCGGGATCCGCCGCCCAGAGGGCAGGGGTCTGACTGTAGTTATAGTCCGCCATATCGGTACCGGCAAAGATGGCCTTGCCGTTCATCCAGCTAACCTGGCGCACCCGGTAGATGCCCTGCTCCACTACCTTTGTGGTTTTGCCGGTGGTGTAGTCATAGACCCAGATGCCGGTGCGGAAGTCCCGGACGGTATCAAATTCGTGGCCGTGGTATACCACTTTACCGTCCCGGGAGCAGACCTGGACCCCCTCTACATCCATCAAGGGATCGGTGATCTGGGTCAGGGTTCCGTTGGCACTGTTGTAAAGCCAGAGACCCAGGCGGGTCTTGTTGATGATACCCGCTCCATTGAACCAGAAGGGATATTCGTCAAAGATAACGAAGCGGGACTTTTCCTCCTGAATGGCTGCCAGTTCCTGGTCCCTGGCCGCCCCGGTGAGGTTCTGAAGACGCCGGTTCTTTTCCAGATCCGCCCGGGCCTGGAGAACGTAAACGTGGCGGTCCAGCTTCCCAATCACCGTAGCGTTGAGAGGAACTGTGAAGCTTCGGAGAGCGCAGCCGCCGTCCAAGGAAAGGGTGTAAAAAGCGGTGTGGTCCTCCCCTTTGTCCCGGATGGCCTTGTCAGCGGCATCCCGGAGAGCAGGGAAGGTGATGGCGTCAGGGCCGTCCCAGACGAAGGACTTTACGTCCCCTGCCCAGGTGAGCTGCCGCAGGGACCCGTCCCCGGCTTCATAGAGCCACAGGTTGGAGTCATAGCCGTTCTTTTCCTCATTGGCCCGGTGGACCAGGAAGGCAGCCCGGCCTCCCTCCGGGGCCCAGGCCAGGGAGGAGATGGCGTTTATCTTGAGAAAATCATCCAAAACAATCTTTTCCACTGCAAATCCTCCTTTACACCTTCAGATGCTGATCCATCCAGGCGGTGATCTCCTCCAGGCGCTTGACCCGGTTCTTGGGGCCGCCGGAGCGGGAGAGCTCGTGGTTTTCCCCTTTGAAGAGGCAGAGACGGGTCTCCACACCGCGGTTGATGATGTTGGTGTAGTATTGGAGGGCCTCCCCCAGGGGGCAGCGGAAGTCCTCTTCCGAGTGGATAAAGAGCATGGGGGTGATGGCGTTCTCGGCAAACTTCAGGGGGGAGGAGGCCCAGCCTTCTTCCACCTTGAGCCGGGCGGAAACGCCGCCGAACCGGCAGGGACTGTACATATAGGACCAGTCGCTGGCCCCCTCGTCGGTGATCCAGTTGGAGATGGACCGCTGGGAGGCGGCTGCGGCAAAGCGGTTGGTATGCCCCACGATCCAGTTGGTCATATAGCCGCCGTAGCTGCCGCCGGTGACCCCCAGACGCTTGGTGTCGATATCAGGGTACCGCTCCAGCACCACGTCGGTGAAGGCCATGATGTCGTCGTAGTCCACGGTACCGTAACGGGTCATCAGGAAGCCGAACTCGTCTCCCTTGCCGTCGCTGCCCCGGGGGTTGCAGAAGAAGACGAAATACCCCTGGTTGGCCCAGAGCTGCATCTCGTGGTAGTAGACGTCGCCGTAGGCGGTTTTGGGGCCGCCGTGGATGTCCAGGATGGCGGGGTATTTTACTCCGGGGGTATATCCCACAGGGGGGAGGACCCAGCCCTGAACGGTGTCGCCGTTGTCGTTGACAAAGTCGCAGGAAACGGGGGAGACGATGGAGTGGGTCTCATGGAAGCCCTCATTGAAGGAGGTGAGACGGGTCTCCTCACCGGTGGTCAGATCCACCCGGTAGATCTCCTGGAGCCGCATATCCCGCATGGCTACCATGTAGGCGGCATCCCCGAAGATGTCAAAACAGTCCACCGAGCCGTTTTTCCGGGTCACAGGGACCTCCGGGCCGCCTTTGGAGATCCGGACGATCTGGGCGGAACCGTCCTGGGTGATGACGTGGTAGACCTGCTCTCCCACGACTTTGTGGAGGGCGCCGGAGCCATAGCGGCAGTCGCTGCCCACAGAGTTGTTGATGGGCATCTGGAAGCTCTCAAAGAAGGTCTCCTCTGCACCCGTCTTGGGGTCCAGGGTGTAGAACCATGCATTCTGGCTCCAGATATACCGGCTGCCGTCCGCCCCGGTGAAAAGCACTTTGCCGCCCAGGAAATCCAGGTGGCGGAGCTTGTAGCGGTCCAGAGGCAGCAGCTGCCGGGTCTCCCCGGAAGCTACATCGTAGACAAAGATTCCCAGCTTCTGGACTTCTTTGTACTGGATGTCCATTCCCATGTAGGCCACCATGGACCCGTCAGGGCTGACGGCGAAGGCGTTGCGCACCTGGAAGGTCTCCCCGGTGATAGGGGTGACAGAGCCGTCGGCGGAATCATAAAGGTAGAGACGGTGGCGGATACCGCTGACATAGCCCTGGCCATTTTCGGCGAAGGGGAGCTCGGTAAGCACCGTCCAGCTGGCGCCGCTTTCCTCCAGATCCTCAGGGGCGGTGAGTGTGGTTTTGGCAAGGATCACATAGCGGGTCCCTTCCAGGTGCCGGATATCCTCAGCCAGAAGGGGCACTGTGAAAGCTGGCTGGGACTCCCCGCCATCGATGCGAACCGTATGATAGACGGTGGAGGGGGCAAGGAACTTTCCGCTCTGGGACTGGGGGAAGAGAATGGTTTCCCCGTCCAGCCAGAGGAAGTTCCTGACCTTGCTGCCGCTGGTGAGCTGGCGGGTCCTGCCGCTGGTCAGGTCCAGCGCCCAGATGCTGCAGCGGTAACCATTTCCGTTATAATCACACTGGCTGCGGACAAAGCCAGCATACCGCCCGTCGGGAGAGACCTTAAGGGCGGAAAGAAAACTGAAATCCAAAAAGTCGCGCAGTTCCACGTTCTGCATGGAATACCTCCTTGGAATCAAATTGGAAAGCAGCGGAGGACATTCCCGGGAACATCCTCCGCTGTAGGTTGTTTACAGATTGCGGCGCTTCTTTTCCACCAGAGCGGCCTGATAGCCGAAGGCGCTCCAGGCGTCCTCTTTGCCGGCTTCCAGGACTTTCAGGATCATCTCGTTGCCCTTTTGCTCCTCGCCGATCTCATAGTAGTAGTTGGCAAGACCGAAGCCCATGGTCACCAGCTCCAGATCGGAGGGATTGGGGGTCATGAGTTCCTCGGGCTTGATGAGGCCCTTGTACATCAGCAGGCGGCGGTGGTAAGAGACGACCATTCCAGGCTCCATGTCGGGGGTGATGCGCTCAAGGAGCTTCTCGGCCTCCTCATATTTGCCCAGGCGGCGGAGGGTCATCCACAGCCAGTCGGTGCAGGAGATGACGTCCAGGTCCTCATCGCTCATGGTGTAGCAGACCTTGTAGACCTTTTCGGCCCGGGCGTAGTCCCCCATAAGGAAGTAGCTCAGAGCCAGGTGGTACCAGCAGTCCACATTGGAGGGATCCAGGCGGATGGCGAACTCAAAGTCCGCAGCGGCCTCGGCGTAACGGCTGGTGTTGATGTAGGCGTGAGCCTTGTGACGGTACAGCAGGGGATAGAAGGGGTTGTAGCTGATGCCCATGGAGTAGGCGTCAATGGCCTCCCGGTGCATGGACTGACGGCGGTAAGTACGGCCCAGCTTGATCCAGAGCTCGGGATCGGTGGGGTTAGCCTCCGCAGCGGCCTTGGCGTCCAGGGCCAGCTGAGAAACAGGCTGATTGGTGCGCTCCACATGGACCTCGGAGCTCATGGAAGCGACATTTTCCAGAAAGGGTTCGGATAATACGTTGGCCATAATAATGCTCCATTCTGCCGCTTCACGCGGCGAAATTTTGATGTTGGGGGAGCCTTTGGGGCTGAGGGCGGCTCCAGGCCGGTGGGGGGAGCTCAGTCCTCCCAGGCGGCGTAATCCCGGCGGGCGGCCTGCTCGGCAAAGCCGCTCCAGCTTTTGCTGTCCTTGTTTTCGGCGATCCGCCGGAGGATGGCGTAGGCCTTGTCCTTCTGTCCCTGGGTCATATACCAGTAAGCCACTCCATAGCCATAGGGGGCATACATGTGGTCATCCAGAGTTTCCGCGATGGCCATGACTTCCTCAGGGGACTTTTTGCCGGCGTAGACCAGCACACGGTTGTAATAACCCTTGTGATGCTTGTCATCCTCGCCGGTACGGACGTCTGCCACAACCCGGGCGGCTTCCTCCGTCTTTCCCAGATGCATCAGGGTCAGCCAGAGCCAGTCCCGGGCAGCCATTTCGTCCTCCAAGCGGAAGCAGCCCTTCAGGGATTTTTCCGCCCGGACATAGTCTCCCATGAGATAATAGCTGAGGCCCTGGTGATACCAGCAATCCCAGTTGGTGGGGTCCAGCCGCAGGGCGATCTCAAAGGTGGCAGCGGCCTCAGGGTATTGCTGAATGTTGATGTAAGCGTGGGCCCGATGGCGGTACAGAAGGGGATAAAAGGGGTTGTATGTAGTGCCCATGCAGTAGGCGGCGATGGCCTCCCGATGCATTTGCTGCCGCCGCAGCGCCCGGCCGTACTTGATCCACAGTTCAGGATCGGTGGGGTTCTGCTCAGCGGCGGCCTTGGCGTCCAGAGCCAACTGAGACACCGGTACGTCGGTCACTTCCAGGTGAACCTGGGAGCTTCGGGACGCACAATTAGGCAGCTTGGGTTCCGAAAGCACATTTGCCATAAAACTCACCTCAGTGCCCGGATGCCCTCGCGGGGGCTCCCGGGAGATGGAGAATGTCAGTCTTTCCAGTTAGCGAAGTCGCGGCGGCCGGCATGCTCGGCAAAGCCGCCCCAGGAGTCGTTGTCGTTGATCTTCTTGAGGATCTCATAGGCCTTCGCCCGCTCACCCTTGGTGATGTAGTAGTAGGCGATGCCGTAAGCGCCGGTGGCATAGAGATGCTCATCCTTGCCGGCTTCAGCCAGGGCCTGCTCAGGGGTGATGGTGCCGTTGTAGGTGAGGACGCGGTTGTAGTAGCCGCAGTCAGCGTACTGGACGGGATGGCCAGGCTTGACATCGGCCACCACCTCGGCGGCTTCTTTTTCCTTGCCCAGGTGCATCAGGGTGAGCCACAGCCAGTCCTTGGTGGCGACATCGTCGTCAAAGAGGTTGCTGTGCTTGAAGCACTCCCGGAAGGAGACCTCAGCCCGGTCATACTGACCCGCCAGATAGTAGGCCACGCCCTGGTGGTACCAGCAGTCCCAGTTGGTGGGATCCAGCCGCAGAGCGATCTCGAAGGTGGCGGCGGAGACGGTGTATTCACCGATGTTGATGTAGGCATGAGCCCGGTGACGGTACAGCAGGGGATAGAAGGGGTTGTAGGTGATGCCCAGGCAGTAGGCCTCGATGGCTTCGCGGTGCATCATCTGACGGCGGAGGGCCCGGCCGTACTTGATCCACAGCTCGGGATCGGTGGGGTTTGCTTCCGCAGCGGCCTTGGCGTCCAGGGCCAGCTGGGACATGGGAACGGTGGTGCGCTCCAGAAGAACCTCAGAACTTCTGGTGGCGCAATTGGGCAGGGAAGGTTCGGAAAGTACGTTAGCCATAGTACACCTCGTATCTCAATTTTTTGGGAGCTCCCTGATTATTTGGTCTTGACGGCGATCACGGCGATCTCCATCATATAGGGCTTATCCCCAAGACCGGCCTCGACGCACACCCGGGCGGGGGCGCAGCCGGGGGTGATCCACTTATCCCAGGCTTCGTTGAACTCCGGCTTCTTGCTGATGTCGGGCATATAGATGGTGGCCATCACCATGTGATCCTTGTCGGTGCCGAACTGGGCGAACAGCTCGTCGTACCGGGCAAAGAGGGCTTCGGCCTGCTCAGTCATGGTCTCGCCTTTGGAGGCCACATGGCCGCTGAAATAGAGGATATCTCCAACTTCAGTGACCCGGCTCATAGTCGCGCTGGTGTCGTAACGCTTGATTTCCATGGCAATTTCTCCTTTGTTGTAAATTATTCAAACTAAACGCGGTTTTCCGCGTTCGCAGCAGGGAAAGAGGCCTTTGGATCAGGCCAGATGGCAGGCCACAAAATGGCCGGGAGTGATCTCGCGCAGGGCAGGCTTCTCATGGGAGCAGCGCTCGCAGGCGTGTTTGCAGCGGGTGTGGAAGCAGCAGCCAGCAGGGGGGTTCATGGGGCTGGGGACATCTCCCTCCAGCATCTCCTGCATAGCCGGGATTTCGGGATCCGGCACAGGGATGGCGTCCAGCAGGGCGTTGGTATAGGGATGGAGAGGATTGTCGAACAGTTCGTGCTTTTCGGCGATCTCCACAATATTTCCCAGATACATGACGGCGATACGGTCGCAGAGGTGCTTCACCACACTGAGGTTGTGAGAAATGAAAATGTAGGTAAGGTTATACTTCTTCTGAAGGTCCTGCATCAGATTAAGAATCTGGGCCTGGATAGAAACGTCCAGGGCGGATACAGGCTCGTCGCAGACGATGAGGGAGGGATTGAGGGCCAAAGCCCGGGCCACGCCGATACGCTGCCGCTGGCCGCCGGAGAACTCGTGGGGATATTTGGTGTAGTGCTCAGGGCGCAGACCAACGTCGTTCATCAGCTGGCGGACCCGCTCCTCCCGCTCCTTGGGGGTGCCGATTTTATGGACCACCATGGGTTCGGAGATGCAGCGCCCAACGGTAAACCGGGGATCCAGAGAAGAATAGGGATCCTGGAAGATAATTTGGATTTTGGTGGTAAGGTCCTCCTTGTTTTCCGGAGCGAAGATGTCCTTGCCTTCAAAGAGGATGTGCCCGTCGGTGGGCCGCAGGAGTTTCACGATGGTTTTGCCGGTAGTGGATTTGCCGCAGCCGCTTTCGCCCACCAGGCCGAAGGTCTCACCCTGGTTGACGGTGAAGGAGATGTCGTCCACCGCCTTGACATAGCGCTTTTCGCTGCGCAGAACGTTTTTCTTTACCTTTACAGGATAATAGAGTTTCAGGTTTTGGACTTCCAGCAGTGGATTGCTCATTCCGCGTCACCTCCCTTGAATTGCTGATACTTCCAGCAGCGGACCCGGCGCCCGTCTTCCAGGGCTACCAGTTCCGGCATATGGTCGTGGCAGATCTCCATGCAGTCCTCGCACCGGGGGGAGAACCGGCATCCCTTGGGGAATTCCTGAGGGCTGGGGATGCTGCCTTTGATGTTGTAAAGTTTTTCCTGCTCTTCGTGGAGCTTGGGGATGGATTTCAGAAGGCCCACAGTGTAGGGGTGGAGGGGATTTTTGTAGATGGATTTCACATCGGAGTACTCCACCGCCTGGCCGCCGTACATCACCATGACGTTTTCGGCGGTCTGGGCCACGATGCCCAGATCGTGGGTAATCAGGATGATGGCGGTGCCGGTTTTGTCCCGGAGGTCGGTGAGAAGCCGGAGAATCTGGGCCTGGATGGTGACGTCCAGAGCCGTGGTAGGCTCGTCAGCAATGAGGATCTTGGGGTTGCAGGCCAAAGCCATGGCGATCATCACGCGCTGGCGCATACCACCGGAGATCTGGTGGGGATAGCAGTCCACATTCTTTTCAGGGTCGGGGATGCCCACCAACCGGAGCATTTCAATGGCCCTCTCCCTGGCAGCGGACTTTTTGCAGTTCTGGTGGTAGATCAGGGATTCCATAATCTGATGGCCCACAGTGAATACCGGGTTCAGGCTGGTCATGGGCTCCTGGAAGATCATGGAGATTTCGTCCCCGCGGATCTGGCGCATCCGCTTTTCCGGGATTTTGCACAGATCTTCGCCCCGGTACAGGATCTCTCCGTCGATGATCTTTCCGGGAGGGTTCTTGATCAGTTGAAGGATAGAGAGGGAGGTTACCGACTTGCCGCAGCCGCTCTCTCCCACGATGGCCAGGGTCTCACCGCTGTTCAGAGTGAAATCCAGCCCGTCCACCGCGGGGACTACGCCTTCCTCTGTGTAAAAGTAAGTTTTCAGGTTCTTCACCTGCAAAATTGTTTCAGACATAAGCTTCCCCTCCTTAGCTGTTCTTCAGTTTGGGATCCAGAGCGTCCCGAAGGCCGTCACCCACCAGGCTGAAGCTCATCACCACCAGGGTGATGGCGATACCGGGGATAAAGACTGCAAGGGGATAGGACCGGATGACGTCGCGGCCGGTGCTGAGCATGGCGCCCCATTCCGGATTGGGGGGCTGTACGCCCAGGCCCAGGAAGGACAGGGAAGAAGCGGTGAGGATAGCGGTACCCAGATTCAGGGTAATGTTGACGATGATCTGGGAGACCGCATTAGGAACGATGTGGGTGAAGATAATCCGGGAGTTGGAGGCGCCCATCACCCGGCAGGCCTGAATGTACTCAGCGTCCTTGTTGGCCATGACGATACCGCGTACCATTCGGGCGATGGAAGGAATGGAGAAGATGGCAATGGCGATGGCAGTGTTCTGGGTACCGTTGCCCAGGATGGCCACAACGGTAATGGCCAGCAGCAGGCCGGGGAAAGCCAGAAGGATATCCACGATCCGGGAAACCAGGGAATCCACCCAGCCGCCAAAGTAACCAGCACAGACCCCCATCAGCACTCCGATGGCGGATCCGCTGAGAACGCCGGAGAAGCTAAGGGTCAAGGAGACCCGGGCGCCGTAGACCATCCGGGTAAAGGTGTCGCGGCCCAGGTAGTCGGTGCCGAACCAATGCTCCATAGAGGGGTCAGCGTATTTATTCACCAGATCCTGCTCCAGGGGGTCCTGGGAACAGAATATGGGGCCGAAGATAGCCACAACAAAGAAAAAGATAAGTACAATGGCGCCGATAACAGAGACCTTCCGGCGCAGAAAACGTCTGAAAATGGTTCCTTTCATATCTTGGCCCCTCCTTTATTCGTATTTGATCCGGGGATCCACCGTGGCGTAGATCAGGTCCACGGCGGTGTTTACCACCACGAAGGTGACAGCCAGCACAAGGATGCATCCCTGTACCGCCGGATAATCACGTTTCGAGACGGAATCCACCACGAAGCGGCCGACACCTTTAATGGAGAAGACGGTTTCCACAATGGCGGAGCCAGCCAGCAGGGAGCCGAACCGCAGGCCAATGGCGGTGAGAATGGGGATGAGGGCATTCCTCAGGGTGTGGGAGAAGGTGATGACCCGAGCGGGGATACCTCTCGACCGGGAGGTACGGATGTAATCCTGGCTGATGATATCCAGCATGGAGGACCGGGTGGTTCGAGCGATGAAGCCCACCGCCTGGGTTCCCAGAGTGACGATGGGGAGAACCATCCGCTCAGGGGTGATGGAGCCCATACTGGGAAGCCAGCCCAAATACAAGGTAAAGATCAGCATCAGGATCAGGGCCAGGAAGAAAGAGGGGGTGGAAACTGCCAGCATGGACAGCGTCATGATGAAGTTGTCCCAGAATTTGTTGTGGTTGACTGCTGCCAGAATGCCGAAGAGGATGCCCACGATGGAGGCGATCACAATGCCGCCTGCGGCCAGGATCAGGGTGTTGGGATATCGGTCAGCCAGCTCCTCGGCTACCGGATTGCCAGTGATGATGGAGGTCCCCAAGTCGCCATGGAGAAGTTCATTGAGAAAACGTATGTACTGTACGGGGTAGGGATCGTTGAGTCCCAAACGCTCCCGTTCGATTTCCACCATTTCCTGGGGAACGTCAATGCCCAGCATGTTTTTTACCGGGTCGCCGGGGATCATACGCACCATCAGAAACACGATGAGAGAGAGAACCAAAAGCATAGGAATCAGCTGTAAAATTCTTTTGAGGACATACTTAATCAAAATTTACACCTCCATCAGAAAATGTCCCGGGCTGCTTTTTCAAAATAGAAGAAACATATGAATTTTTCTCCTCAACCGGATCAGAAGAATTGGATGAATGAAAAGGCATTTTTGTTTGCAAAAACATACATCGCACTTTTTGTCCGCTCAATGCGCACACTCCTTTCTTAAACACCGCTGCTGTCTACTTGCTTTTCTTTGGGAAGGACGCCCTGACATCAGTGAAAACTGGTATCTTTCCACAAATAAAGGGGGAAAAACGGAGAAAAAGCAATGTGGTTTGTGAAAAAACGCAGCAATTTGATGGGAGCGTGATAAAAAAACAAAGAGAAGGAAAAGGGCAATATTGACAGAATTGGGAAAGCATTTTATACTTGGGATAATATAAATACATTGTATACACTTTTGCACACGAATTCAAGCCCTAATTTTACAGATGGGGGTGAGAGGGCTGGAAAAGAAAGTAAATGAGAGTTCCGAATTGGTGGATCTGCTCCGGCGGGCCATCATGACAGGGGAACTGAAACCCCGGGAAAGACTGATTGAAACAGCCCTGGCTGAAAAGTATCATGTAAGCCGTACGCCGGTGCGGGAGGCGATCAAACATCTGGAGGCTCTCGGTCTTGTGACCCTGGAACGATACAAGGGAGCCGTGGTGGCAGATATCGACCTGGGGGAGTTGCGGGAGATGCAGCTTGTCCGGGCGGCTCTGGAGGGTCTTGCTGCTTCGCTGGCTGCTACCCGGTTGGAAAAAGAGGATCTGATTCGTCTGGAGGCCTTTGAGCGGGAGATGGAATGTGCTGCCCGGGATGGGGACATCCGCCAGTTTTCCGCCTATAATGAGAGTTTCCATCAGCTTTTTTATTGGGGCAGCGGAAATAAGTATCTCTACAATACCATAATCAATCTGCTCAAAAGGTCCTGGCATGAGCCAAGTACCTCTTGGAAAGGTTTGGGAGATGTCCCCATGACCATCCGGGGCCATAAAAAGATTCTTTCGGCTCTGCAGGAGCGCAATCCTGAAAAGGCGAGAGCTGCTGCGGAACAGCATATTCTGGATGCGGTGAATCTCCATGATCAGCTGCGGCGGGATGGGGAACCCGTATCGGATTTGTATTTTCTTTTCCGTGCCTATTGAGAAATATATCATTAGGATACATAGAAATCGCAAAAACCGCAAGTACAGGGGGCCTCGCAGAAAGGCCCTCCGTCGCTTTATATTCAGGCGATTTGCCTGGCAAAATGATTTTTGGGGGTATGCATTGTGAAAAAGATCACCTTGACCAAGGCACAGGAGGAACGTGCCCAGGAGCTCCATTACTCCTCTCTCATCATCGATGGTCTCTGCGGCAACATGACCAACCCGGAGCCGCCGGAG
>JAHZBJ010000022.1:0-9705 GCA_019423445.1 Oscillospiraceae bacterium | reverse complement strand
GAGCGGGACGGAAAAAGTTACCTGCAGCGGCTGGAGGAGTCCGGCGTCCGGGCCATGAATATCACTATGACCGCCGCCAACGATAGCTTTGAGGCTACCCTCAAGACCTTCTTTGCCTATTTCAATATGTTTGATTATTTCCCCGACCGGGTGATGCAGATTAAAACGGTGGCAGACTTGGAGCGCTGCCATAAAGAGAAGAAGATCGGCGTCATTTTCGGATGCCAGGGATCTGAGATGGTGGGTAAGGAGTTTTATCGCTGGACCATCCTGCGGAATTTGGGACTGCGGATCTGCCAGTTGGCTTACAATGAGCCCTGCACTCTGGGTTCCGGCTGCATGGATCCCAAAAATGGCGGCCTTACCTTCTATGGCATCCAGGCGGTGAAGGAAATGAACCGTCTGGGAATCGTGGTGGACCTCTCCCATGTAGGGGAGCGTACCTCCTTGGAGGCCATTGAGCTGAGCAGCAAGCCCTGTATCTTCAGCCACTCCAATGCCAAGACCGTTACCCCCACCACCTCCCGAAATCTCACTGATGAGATGATCAAAGCGGTGGCCGCCAAGGGGGGAGTTGTGGGGCTGAGTTCTCATGCATTCCTTTGCCACCACGAGCTGGGGGTCCAGCCCACCCTGGAGGACTATATGGACCACTTTGAGTACATGGCCAAGCTGGTGGGCACCGATCATATCGGTATTGGTACCGACATGTTCGAATACTACACCAAGTTTTACTGGGAGACCCACACCAAGCTGTTCTACGACAGCCCCTGGTTCTTTGAGACGGTGTTTAACGCCGACCTGAAGCGGGTGGACCAGTACATTAATGTCACCCGGGGACTGGTAGCCCTGGGCTTCTCCGACGAGGACATTCGCAAGATGTTGGGCGGCAACTTCCTCCGGGTATTCCGGGAAGTCTGGGGGGAATAAGCCATGGCGGAAACTTACTTCAATTTTGACCTCATCGATGTGGAAGGGGAGCGGCTGCTCCCTGGCAGCGCCATGACGGTGGAAAACGGGAAGATTACCTGGGTGGGGGAAGCAGCCGCTCTGGTGCCGGAGCAGAAGAGAGACGGCATTGACCTTTCGGGTAAGATAGTGATGCCGGGAATGTTCAACTGCCATGTTCACGCCCTGGCCACCCCAATTGCCAATCCGGTTTCGCTCAACTGGGAGGAGCCTGCCAAATTTGCCCTCCGGGGCCTGAACCACCTTCAGCAGCACCTGCGCTCCGGCGTCACCTTTGTCCGGGATATGAACGGGCGCAAACAGGCGGAGGTAGGCCTTCGGGATGCCATCAACGAAGGGATCGTTCTGGGGCCTCACTATTACATCAGCCGCCAATGCCTTTGCATGACCGGAGGGCATGGAAGCAATACCGGTATGGAGTGTGACGGCCCGGATGACTGCCGCAGAGCTGCCCGGGAGCAGATCAAATACGGTGCAGACCTGATTAAAATCATGGCCAGCGGCGGTATGATGTCCCCAGGCATGGAAGCAGCTTCGGCGCAGCTTACCGAGGAAGAGATGCGGGCTGCCATTGAGGAAGCTCACAAGGCGGGAAAGAAAACTGCCACCCACGCCCATGGTGCCCCTGCCATTAAAAGCGCCATCCGGGCAGGGATCGACTCGGTAGAACACGGCTCCTTTATGGACGAGGAGTGCATTGAAATGCTCCTGAAGCACGATGTCTGGCTGGTGCCCACGATCTCGGTGGACCACTGGCTCTTCCAGCACGACGGGGACAAGAACATTCCTGCCTACGCTATGGAGAAGTGCAAGCGAGCCCACGAGACCCATGTCAAAAGCTATCAGATGGCCCTGAAGGCTGGGGTGAAAATCGCTGCGGGGACGGATGCAGGCACTCCGTACAATCCCCATTGGGGCAGTTATATGGAGCTGGTGATGATGGTGGAATATGGATGCAGCCCCATGGGGGCCATCCGCGCCGCCACCTGCCAGGCAGCCCGGATGATGGGGGTGGATGACTGGACGGGTTCCATCGCTCCCGGCAAGGCGGCAGACTTTTTGGTGCTGGATGAAAACCCCCTGGAGCGGATTGAAAGCCTGGCCCATGTAGGGGCGGTTTACCTGGGAGGGCGCCTGGTCCGCCTGGATGATGTGGTGGATGACGCCAGATAAACCGCTTAATCTACAGGAGAACCCGCAAGCTGGTGAAGGAAATGTGTGCACGGCTTATCAAAAGCTGTGGAATACATTTCAAGTTTAAAGATTTTACCAAAAAGCGAGTTAACACGTTGCCGCGTTTGGGTGATAAAGTATAAAGTGCAAATTTTTTGTAAAAGTTCATTGAATACACTCTTGCATACAATCTGAGGGCGCGGTATAATAGAACAAAGTTTACAGTGGGATGGCATAATTATACTAGAGATTTTCTGAATGAAGCGGATTGCCGCAGAAAACAGAAGAAAAAAGTATAATTATGTGAGAATACTGTGAATTTAGATGCAAAGAATCAGCGACAAAAAAGAAGATGGAGGTAACTATGAAAAGAGTATTAGCCACCCTGCTGGCCGCTATGATGGTCATTTCCATGACCGCTTGCGGCGGCACCACCAGCTCCTCCAGCACCGCTTCCGGCGATTCTGCCGCTTCCGGTACCGGGGAGGTCCAGTACAAGGACACCTTTACCTTTGCTACCGCCAGTGACCAGGAGATCATGGATGGCCAGATGAACGTCACCAACGACCTGGTGCTGCCCATGGTGTATTCCCAGCTGCTGAAGCGGGACCTGGAGGGCAATATTGTGGGCGACGTTGCCGAGAGCTGGGAAGTTGACGAGACCGGCCTGGTGTGGACCTTCCACCTGAAGAAAGGTGTTAAGTTCCACAGCGGCAAGGAGCTCACCGCCGAGGACGTCAAAGCTACCTACGACCGCCTCCTCAACGATGAAGATCCCGTCCGGTACACCCAGACCATGGGCTTCATCGACCGTTGCGAGATCGTGGATGACTACACCATCCAGCTCATCACCCTGGAGCCTGCCGGCCCCATGGAGGCTTCTCTGACCCTTCGCGCCAACACCCTGCTGAACAAGGATTACATTGAGCAGTATGGCAAGGAGCTGGGCAAGAGCGTCGAGAGCGTAGACGGCACCGGCCCCATACAAGCTGGTTGAGTGGAACAAGGACGAGGATATGCACCTGGTCCGCTTTGACGATTACTTCAACGGCCCCGCTGCCACTGAGAACGTTGTGATCCAGGTCGTTCCTGAGGCTGCCTCCCGCGCTATCGCTATTGAGCGCCATCAGGTGGACGCTGCTCAGAACATCTCCGCTGAGGATGTGCTCCGCTTCCAGGAAGATGAGACCCTCAACGTCTTCTCCATCCCTGGCCCTGGCTGCCACCTGTTCCAGTTTAACTGCGCTGATCCCATTGTGAAGGACACCAAAGTCCGTCAGGCCATCAGCTATGCTCTGGACCGTGAGAGCCTGGTTGAGACCCTTTGGGGCGCCATGGGCGAGAAGCCCCGTGACAGCGTTGCTCCTCCCGCCGCCTTCGGTTACATCAACCTGGGTGTGATTCAGCAGGATCAGGAGAAGGCCAAGCAGCTGCTGGCTGAGGCTGGCTATCCCGACGGTTTCGATATGACCGTTATGTGCACCGACGTTTACAACAAGGGCGTCCAGGCTGGTGAGATTGTCAAGGCTCAGCTGGCTGAGGTGGGCATCAATGTCACCCTGGATGTTATCGACAAGGCTACCTTCAACAATGCTTGGAGCGGTCTGACCGCCGATGAGTTCAACGAGACTTACGGCTGGGGCATGTTCCTCATGGGTGCCGGTTACATCACCCTGGATGGCGACGAGGGCCTGAAGCGCCGTTTCGCCACCTCTGAAGCTGGCGTCAACGACAACAACTATGGCTTCTACTCCAACGCCGAGGTGGATGAGCTGCTCAACGGCGCTGCTTCCACCACCGATCAGGAGTGGAGAGAGCAGGCCTATCAGCGCGCCGCTGAGATCCTTTATCTGGAGGATCCTGTGGGCTGCTACCTCAACAGCCGGAATGAGACCGTTATCCTCTCTGTTGAGGACTTCAATATGACTCCTGTGGGCATCTTCGATTGGCCCAACATCAAGGTTCTGGCTGACTAAGAACAACAGTCGAATCCTTATTAAAATAAAAAGGGCATACACCGTTTGGTGTATGCCCTTTTTATGCAGCCAGCGCAGTTGCGGTTTCGTGGGTCATCCGTTATAATCGAAGAAGAAGCATTCAGTTTTCCGGAAAATATGAAAAGGGAAAGAAGCTTAAGCGGCTGGACAAAATATACAGTAGGACAGTGTTGATCCCGAATGTAACAGCCGGAGAGGGAGCCCTCTTCAAGGCGTAAAAGGAGGAAATATGGACCTGTCAGAACTGCTGCAAAAACAGCGGAAATTTTTCGCTTCAGGGGCGACCCAAGGAACGGATTACCGTTTGGGGGCTCTGGGGCTGTTGGGGGATGTTCTGGCCCTTCATGAGAAGCGGCTTCTGGAAGCCCTTTGGGAGGACCTCCGGAAGGACCCGGTGGAATCGTATATGACGGAGGTGGGGATGGTTCGGGAGGAGATCCGTTTTCTTTCCCGCCACCTGGGACGCTGGACGAAGCCCCGGCGGGTATCGGTGCCCATCTCTCTTTTTCCAGGCCGGGGCAGGGTGGATCCCCAGCCCTATGGTTCTGTGCTGGTAATGGCCCCATGGAATTACCCGGTCCAGTTAAGCTTGGCTCCTCTGGCAGGGGCGCTGGCTGCGGGAAACTGTGTAGTACTGAAGCCGTCTGAGGAGGCTCCAGCCACCGCTCAGGTACTGGAAGAGATTTTGGGGGAAGTTTTCGATCCGGAATATGTGGCAGTGGTACAGGGAGATAAAGAAGTGGGTCAGGCATTGCTGGAGCAGCGCTTCGACTATATCTTTTACACCGGCGGCCCTGTGGTGGGACGGATTGTCATGGAGGCAGCCGCCAAAAATCTTACTCCCGTCACTTTGGAGCTGGGAGGAAAAAGCCCCTGTATTGTGGATGGGACGGCAGATATCCCCATGGCGGCCCGGCGTATCACTTTCGGAAAATTTCTCAACGCAGGGCAGACCTGTGTGGCGCCAGATTATCTTTTGGTAGAGGAGGGGGTCAAGGACGCCTTGGTGAAGGGAATTGAGGAGTCCATCCGGGAGTTCTTTGGCCCGGATCCCCTCCAAAGCCCGGAATACCCCGCTATTGTAAATCGCAGGCATTTCCTTCGCCTGATGGGGCTCCTGGAGGGGCAGCCGGTTATCCAGGGAGGCAATGCTCGGGAGGAGCGATGGATCGCTCCCACGCTGGTGGATTGTCCGGATCCTGCATCCCCGGTGATGCAGGAGGAGATCTTTGGGCCCATCCTTCCCATCCTTACCTTCCGGGAACTGGAAGAAGCTGTCGCCTTTGTCAATGCCAGGGAAAAGCCTTTGGCGCTGTACCTGTTTACTCGGGACCGGGCCGCCCGGGAGAAAGTTCTCCGGGAGACCTCCTCCGGAGGGGCCTGCGTCAACGATACAGTGGTCCACCTTACGGCTCCCAGGCTTCCCTTCGGAGGGGTGGGACACAGCGGCATGGGAGCCTATCACGGAAAAGCCAGTTTTGATACCTTTACCCATTACCGGAGCGTTTGCCTTCGGGGAGGCGGCCCGGAGCCTGCGGTGCGCTATCATCCCTATTCCCCCAAAAAGCTGGAGATGCTCCGCCGCTTGATGAAATGAGCCGGGGAAAGAAAAGAGGAACGGAAATATTGGGCTGAATTACGGTGGGGCCAAGAAAGGAGAGACATCATGGACCCGAGAGAACTGATGGACTTGCTGATCCCGGAAGCCAGGGAAGCTTCCAAAAACGCATACATTCCCTATTCTGGTTTCTGGGTAGGAGCGGCGCTTTTGGGCAGAAGCGGAAAGATTTACCGGGGCTGCAACATTGAAAACGGCGCTTTTGGCCCCACCAACTGTGCCGAGCGTACGGCCTTTTTCACCGCTGTGGCCCAGGGAGAAAGGGAGTTTACCGCCATCGCAATTGTGGGAGGTTTTGCCGATGGACGCCCTGCCGCGGGAGAAGGGTTTGCCTATCCCTGCGGCGTTTGCCGTCAGGTGATGGCGGAATTCTGCCGGCCCGGAGAGTTCCTCATCCTCCTGGAAAACCATTTGGGGGAACGCAGGGCTCACACCCTGGCGGAACTTCTTCCCCACGGTTTCAGCCTGGAAGACTGAAGCAAAAAAATTTACAGAAAAAGGATTGCTTGCTGGCTCCGGGGTTGATACAATATGGTCCGTACCGCCAAAGAGGGAAAGAGAAGGTCCCCCGGCAGAAGGGCGCGGGCCGCCAGCCCCGGGCCCTTTCCTGCGGTACGGGCGCTGTCTCGCCGATGTGTGTTTTCGGCTGGGACGGGAAAGGAGAGATTTCAATGGAGACCTCAATGGAAGTCCTTCGGAGCAAAAAGGGCTTCATCTGTGATATGGACGGAGTCATCTACCACGGAAACCGCCTGCTCCCCGGGGTGCGGGAGTTTGTGGACTGGCTCTATGCAGAGGGGAAAAGCTTTTTATTCCTCACCAATTCCAGTGAGAGAAGTCCCAGGGAGCTTCAGCAGAAACTGAGCCGCATGGGCCTGGAAGTGGATGAGAGCCATTTTTATACCTCGGCCCTGGCGACGGCTGCATTCCTCAGCCGCCAGGCCCCCGGCTGTTCTGCCTATGTGATAGGAGCTCCTGGGCTGGTGGGGGCGCTCTATGATGCCGGAATCACCATGAACGACGTCAATCCCGACTATGTGGTAGTTGGGGAAACCAGCGGCTACAATTATGAAAGTATCCTTCGGGCGGTTTCTCTGGTGCTGGGGGGAGCGAAGCTCATCGGTACCAACACCGACCTTACTGGTCCTACCGAGCACGGTATCGTCCCTGCCTGCCGGGCTCTGGTAGCTCCTATTGAGCTGGCCACCGGGAAATCGGCTTATTTTGTAGGGAAGCCCAATCCCCTGATGATGCGCACCGGCCTGAAGCTCCTGGGGTGCCACTCCGCTGAAGCGGCTATGGTGGGGGATAGAATGGACACCGATATCATTGCCGGCATCGAAACCGGCTTGGATACAGTGTTGGTTCTTTCCGGGGTCACCACCAGGGAGGAGATCGACCGTTACCCCTACCGCCCTCAGCATATCCTGGATGGGGTGGGGGATATCCCTCCGGCGAAGTAATCCCAATTGGAATTTATCCAACAAAAAGGCTGCCGTGAGGCAGCCTTTTTGTTTCAATGTGTTTACTCAGCCCAGGATACCAAGATGCTCCAGAAGAATCTTGAGGCCCATAAGGATCAGCACAATGCCTCCCAACAGCTGTGCCCTGGCCTGGAACCGGCATCCCAGAGTGTTGCCGGCAAGGACCCCTGCGGCGGAGAAAACGAAGGTGGTGACTCCGATCAGGGCAATGGCAGGAAGAATCTCCACCCTCAGAAAGGCGAAGGTGATCCCCACTGCCAAAGCGTCGATGCTGGTGGCCACTGCCAAGGGGAGCATCGCCCGGAAACCAAAGGAGTTGGATACTTCCTCCTCGTCTTCCTCTTCGCTGCGGCTTTCCCGGACCATGTTAAAGCCGATGAACCCAAGGAGAAGGAAAGCGATCCAGTGGTCCACGCTGGTGATGAGGGATTCCAGCCGGCTCCCCAAAAGATAACCTACCAAAGGCATCAGGGCCTGGAAGCCGCCGAAATACAAGCCAGCCGTCAGGGCGTGGCGGGGGGTAGCCCGGGGTACCGAAAGCCCTTTGCAGATGGATACCGCGAAGGCGTCCATAGAAAGTCCCACCCCGATGAGGAAAAGTTCCCAAAGCTTCATTCTGTTGTACCTCCCTGCGCCGGTGATAACCGGGCTTTTTGCATTGAAAAAGACCCAGGCATCGGCTCCGAAAGCGCTCAGCGCTGAAGCGATGCATGAGTCTCGTTATTTCAGGCAAGCCAGACCGCAGGGCGGCCAGTATGTTGACTTGCCCCGCGCCGGGCAGAGGCGCGGAAACTACTCCCTCATGGGCGTTTTTCAACTTTGCTTATTTTACCATCCCGAAGTAGGCATGTCAAGGCTGGCCCCTTTGGAGACGCAAATGTGCTGAGGTGTTGCCGTCCGGGTTGAAACGTCCCGTGGAATTATGGTATTCTGATAAAAAAGGAAAAAGACGCAGAAGAGAAGCGGGGGCAGAAGAAATGTGGGATGATATCTTTGAAATTGTACTGGAAATCATCCTGGAAGGGGCTACGGAAGCTGCCGGTTCCAGGAAAACCCCTATGCCGGTGCGGATCTTTCTGACAGTAGTGCTTCTGCTGGTTTTCTTCGGCACGGCTGGGTTGGTCCTCTGGGTGGGAATCGCTTCGAAAAACGTCGGACTGGCGGTGCTGGGGGTGTTCCTGCTGGTGCTGGCTGTGGTTTTTGTTTTCAACCATGTGAAAAAATTCAAGGACCGCAGGAGGTAGTCCCTGGGAAGAAGCAGCGCGCAAAGCTCCGCCTGAAAAGGCGGAGCTTTTTTGAGTTTTTGGGCGCCGTGGAAGAGAAAAGAGAGAAATGTGACTAAATTGTAAATTTTTAGCACTCTATATTGACGAGTGCTAAAACGGGTGATACAATAGGACTTACAAAGGGCAAAGCCCTGGAAAATCCAATCTCCGCGGCTGCGGAAATCTCCGCTGGCCGGTCCATAAAGGAGGATATGATAGATGAACGCTCAAAAATTTACCCAGAAATCCATAGAGGCCATCCAGAAGGCTCAGGATATCGCTCTGAACCACGGCAATGTCCAGATTGAGCAGGCCCATTTGCTGGATGCCCTGGTGACCCAGGAAAACGGCCTGATTCCTCAGCTCCTCACCCGGATGGGGGTGGATGCCCAGATGTTCGTCCGGGAGGCGGACGCTCTGGTTTCCAGCCTTCCTGCTGTCAGCGGTTCCGGCCGGGAACCGGGGAAGGTTTATGTCTCCCAGGAGGTGGATCGTAACCTCAACGAAGCGGAGGCAGAAGCTGCCGGAATGAAGGACGACTTTGTTTCGGTGGAGCACATTTTCCTCACCATTCTGAGCCACCCCAATTCCGGGGTGCGCCGTCTCCTGGATAACCACAATATCAATAAGAACAGCTTCCTGTCCGCTTTGGCTGCCGTCCGGGGAAACCAGAGGGTCACCAGCGATAATCCTGAGGAGACCTACGATGTTCTGGCAAAGTACGGCCAGGACCTGGTGGAGCTGGCCCGAAACCACAAGCTGGACCCGGTGATCGGCCGTGACAGCGAGATCCGCAACGTCATCCGGATTTTGAGCCGCAAGAGCAAGAACAACCCTGTCCTGATTGGCGAGCCCGGCGTGGGCAAGACCGCCATCGCCGAGGGCCTTGCCCTGAGGATCGTCCGGGGGGATGTTCCCCAGAATCTCCGGGACCGCAAGATCTTCAGCCTGGATATGGGGGCCCTCATCGCCGGGGCAAAATTCCGCGGCGAGTTTGAGTAGCGGCTCAAGGCGGTGCTGGCGGAGATCAAGAAGAGCGAGGGGAAGATCATCCTCTTTATCGATGAGCTCCACACCATTGTGGGAGCCGGCAAAACCGAAGGCAGCATGGACGCCGGCAACCTCCTAAAGCCCATGCTGGCCAGGGGCGAGCTCCACTGCATCGGCGCCACCACCCTCAACGAGTACCGCCAGTATAT
>JAHZBJ010000021.1 GCA_019423445.1 Oscillospiraceae bacterium | reverse complement strand
TCTCCCGAGAAGTCTCCTCCGCCGGAGCCTGAGGAGCCTCCTCCCCAGCACTGTGGGAGGAGCCCTCCTCAACAGGATGGCTTCCGTGCCGGGGCTTGCGCCGGCTGTAATGGTGGGCATCAGCCCCCCGGACAATGCGGTTGCGGTTCCACACCGCCAGCACCACCGCTGCCACTACCAGCAGCGCCATCCCGGCGACACCGTAACTTCCTCCCTGGACTGCCAGCCAAGTCAGAGGGTTGCCGCCGTCGCTGAGGTTTGCGATGGTCCCCATTTCTCCGTAGAACTCGGGGCTGACAGTGGAGGCCCCCATGGTGAACAGCTCCGCCAGACCGGAGGCGCACCAGAGCATCACCGCGGCGGAAGCCAGACTGGCAAGAAGGCTCCGGATCAGATCTCCGTGGCAGATGGCCACGATAATCCCAATAAAATATGGAAGCATCACAATATCTCCCTGGACCAGGAAACGGTTCCCCGGGAGGATTCCCGCCATAAAGGTCATGGCCAGGGCCGCCATCAAAGTCACCACCAGGGAGGTACCATTACCCAAGGTGCAGGAAGAAGAAAGACCCAGATAAAAATGTCCCTTGATCTTCAGCTTATCCCGGCAAAAAACGGAAATGTGCTCCGCCACCGGGGAGATGGAATCGGTGAGGGCCTGTCCCACATAAGGAGCCAGAAACGCCATAGCCCCAAAAGTGATGGCCAGCTGGCAGACGCCATAGACATCCCGGCCAGCCAGAACCCCAATGACAACCCCCAGCACGCAGCACCAAGCCGTGGGGGAGGCAAAGGGGCTCCTGGGGTTCACCCCCCGCTCCAGCACCAGCCGTGGACGGCCTGGCACCAGGTCCACCAGCTTTTTAGCCAGGAGGGCAAAGGGCACCGCCGAAGCCGCGAATCCCTGGGCCACCGAGACCCCGGGAGCCTGGCAATACCGCTCCAAGGCCGGGGCGGCCTGGTCCGCCAATACCAACAGCACCACTGTCAGGACCCCCGCCGCGATCATCCCATTGACAACACTGCCGGTGAGGTTCTGGACCAAAGCGCCCATAAAGGCCACATGCCAGAAATTCCACAGGTCCAAGTTCAGGGTGCGGGTAGCCTGGGCCAGCAGCATAACCCAGTTGATGATGATATACATGGGGAAGATCCACGCGGAAATCCGGGAGGCCGAGGCAATCACCACCGAGGCGTTCCAGCCCGCATCCGCCACTTCCGCCGTCAACTGGTGCTGGGACGCCATATCCGCCACCGCTGTAGCCAGGTTGCTCCCCAAGCGGTTGATAATGAGGGTGATACCGATCAGGGACGCCGAAGTGCGGATGCCGCAGCGCAGGGCTGTCCCAAAACGCATTCCCACGGCCTTTCCGCAGAACGCGATAAACACCGGGGTCACCACCATCCAGCCCAATCCGGTGAGTATGTCGAAAAATTCAAATAGCCAACTCAATGATAATACCTCCTGTGGGTAGGACAAAACGACTGGCCCGCCAGGCCGGGACTATTTTTTTATTATAGCCGAAACCTCCCCTGTATGCAAGGCAGCAATTGTGAACACCCGCCCATTCCTCCAAAGCAGCGCCGCATCGGCGGCATAAAGGGGGAAAAACCTTGGATATTTTTCCAAAATTCTCTTCCTTTTTTTCCCCAGAATCAAGTATGATAATGCCAGAATCACGGGGCACCACCCCGAAGCCCCCACAGAAAGGAGACCGGAACAATGAAATCCCCCAAAAAGATCCTTCCCCTTGTGCTTACGCCCCTGTTGGTAACAGGTGCGATTTTCAACTGGGCCCTTACCTCTCGGCAAGAGGGGCCTGGTTCCCTCCGGCGGCAGGATCTTTTCCAGTCGGTGATGGCTGCCGTCTCCGGGGAATCCGATCCTGGCCCCGTCCAGGCCGGCGGCACCCTGGAAGAGGCATCCTGGACGGAGGAATCCCCATCCGGTACAAACGGGGTTCTGCCCTCTGAACTGCCCGCCGCCCCGGGAGGGGAGAATCTGTCAAGCCCTGGCAGTTCTCCTGCCTCAGAAGGCCCCGCGGCTGCCGGTCCTGCTGCTCCTGCCGGTCCCGGCGATCCTGCTCCGGGAGCGCCCAAAGGGAAGGCGGCCCCTCCTCCCAAAGCTCCTGACCTTCCCGGGGCCGCCGCAGCCGCTCCCGTTCCTTTGAAAGCCGCTCCCGCCCCTGCCCTCCCCGAGGCTGAGGAGCCAACCCTTCCTGCCCCCCTGGCTGCCCCTACCCCGGCAGCCGATCCGGTGTCTCCTCCCCTTACTGGCCTTCCCGAGTGACGGCTGGTCTCTTAAAGAAACATCTCCCGGTAAAGTGCGTTTTTGTAGACGGGCAAGGTCCTAGAACACTAGCTCACGTCTCTCATCGCATATGACATTTGCAATTTCACGACCGGAAGACAAACCTATTTTCTTTATTTGCCATCTCTTTTGTATTGGCAGGCCGTTCTGTAAAGGAAGTTTTCTTCTCTACAACATCTCCATAACATTCCCCTTGAACCATTGACCCAGTGAATGGCTCTACGCAACAAAAACACCCTGGCTTCGGCCAGGGTGTTTTTCTGTGTTTCAGGCGGCTTCCCCTGTCAGGGACAACCGCACCAGGATCCGCTTTGTCATGTCCAGGTTGCAGGTGAGAAGGGTCATATCCCATTCTCCCGCTTCCAGGGCCTCGTAATCGTCGGCGTCGATCTGGGTGATCTCTGTCACCTGGTAGGCGGTCTCTTCGCCGTCCAAGGGGGTATAAGAAGCCACCGCTCCCTGGGAAAGATTCTCCAGGGTACCGAAATGGGACCGATAGTTATGACCGGCAATGACCATCCGGCCTCCTTCCTGACCACCGTCCCGCTCATAGATACAGACGCTGAGCTTCAGCAGCTCGTCGTCACAGTCAGCCAGTACCGGCAGACGGAGCCCCAGATCCGGGATGGACAAGATACCATCCACGTCCCAGGTGGCCATAATGTCCTCCTGGGTGGGGGATTCCCCGGTCCCGGCGGTGGGGAGGATCTCATCCCCCTCCGCCGGGGACTCCACGCTGGGGGAAATCCTTTCCTCCGCCAGCTGCAGCAGCAGGGCGGAGGCTTCCTCCGCTTTCTGCTGCTGGGCAAGGTTCCTGGCTGTCAGGACTGCAGCCCCCAAAAGAAGGCATACCCCCAAACAAATACACAGGACCCTGAACCAAATTTTCCCCAAAAAGTCATTCCTCTGGCTTTGTTCCATGGCGTTTCCTCCTTCCTGGGAAAAGTCCTACTCCCAGAGCCAGGACACCGCCCAGGGCCAGGAGCCCCGGCAGCAACCAGTTTTGCCCTGTCTCGGGGATGGTGGGGGGATCAGGCTCCGGATCCTTTCCTCCACCGCCGCCACCGCCTCCGCGATAGTTGTTGAAGGAGGCCAGAACTTCCGTCCCTGGCTGGATCAACCCCGAGGCGTTGCTCTGGGTGACCCGGTACCCCTCATTGCCGCTTTCCGCGATCTGATACTGGGCATCCCCGGGGAGTCCTGTGATCCGGGCTTCCTCCCCGTGGCGCAGGGTGAAGGTCTCGCCGCTGGAAATGTAGGTGTCCTCAACTGCTCCGTTCTGTCGGGTAATCCGGATGGGATAATCCCCTGTCAAGGGTTCTCCCGCGGTATCCCGAAGAGTGAAGGTGAAGATAAATTCCTTCGTCCGGTTTCCACGGCTGCCGCTAACCGTCTTGCGGACCACCAGATCCCCCTGACCCACATTGGTCAGGGCAAGGGAGGAACCGTCACCTTCCGCTGCTGGTCCATACACCACATGATAGCCGCCGGGAACAGTCTCCACCACGGTGTATCGGATCCGGCATCCTTCCTGGTCGTATTCGTTCAGATCTTCAAAGGTGCCCTTCCAACCACCGGCTTCCGTGAGGGTCAAGGTTGTTCCTGTGGCCTTGCCGTTGGCGTAGAGTTCCACAGAGATCTCGTCAGGACGGTCACCCCAGGCATCTTCGTTGTCCCGCCACTCCTTGGCCACCGGCAGGTCTATCGTGCCAGTAAGAAGGTTGGTGAAATTGTAGCCGCTGGTGCTGGAGACATAGGGGCTGTCTGCCGGGAGAGTTTCCCGAACCTCATAGGTGTAAAGGCGCCCCTGGTTGTCGCTCTCCGGCAGGTCCTTATAAATGTAGCTCCAGGTGTTCCCGCTCTTTACCGTCCACTCTGGCTGGGCCCCCGTTACCTGGGTCCACTTCCCGTCGCCGGTGTGCCGCCACAGGGTCAGGGTGATGTCCTGAGGCCGAGTTCCATAGGCGTTGGAATTGTCCTTCCAGGTCTTGGTGCCGGTGATATCCTGATACCCCACATTGACGATATTGGTAGTAGCGGAAGCGGTATTGGTATGGTTATAAGTGTAATAAATGGTATATCCGCTTTCCCCAGCCGGTTCTCCGGCCACATGGGTCTCCACGGCGTAGTAATAGTATCTCGCCCCTGTCTCATCGTAAAGGGGCAATCCCGTAAAGGTGGTCCTCCAGCCATTCCCCGCCGTAATGACCCGGGGCGCTTGATTCCCCACAAGGTACTGGTTATTTACCGTTCCCACCAGGTTTTGGTCGGTGACCCGGTAAAGGGCCACTGTGATGTTGCTGGGACGGTTTCTGGTTCCCCAGACCTTCATCACAGTCAGCGTGGTGCTCCGGACATTGATAAACTCCGCAGTGGGATCCGCCTCAGTCACTTCCTGTTCCTTATCTGTGAGGTTCAGGTAACCGCTGGGAGTGATCTCCCGGATACGGTATTGGGTCTTACCGTCGTCGGTGAGCTTGCTGCCAGGCATGGCCTCCGGTACTCCCGTCCAGACGGCCTTCCAGACACCGTTTTCAGGCTCCGCTTCATAACAGGTGCCGGGGGTATCGGCTGTGCCGTCCAGGCGTACAGTGGCGGGATTCCCAAAGCTCTTCCAGATATCCTTGCCGTTCTCCACCGCCAGATACTGGAGTTCCAGGGTGATGGGGGTGGATTCTCCATACCAGCTCTTGAGGCCGTAGAAGGTGAGGGTCTTCCCGAAGGTATTGGTGGCGATGAGGTGGCTGGTGTCATAGCCAGCGGTATAAGCAGTATGATACTTTCCGTCCTCTTCCACCATGGCGGCCTCCGCCTGCTCCACCGTGGGCGGGGAATCGTCATCATGCCAAGCCAGGGGATCCTCCTGAGGCTCCAACTCCCATGCCTGGTAAATGTATGGCGTACCGTTGAGGTTGGTTTTCGGCAGCCCAGTCTGGACAGCGGCAGCGAAATCATCGCGATTACCACCGTAGACGTGGAGGATCAATGGAATCTCCGTATCCCCCTTGTACACGGTCACTGTCTCCCAGGTAGCCCCACTATCCATGCTGCGCCGGATGAGGAAGCTGGTTTCCCAAGTCATATTGGTTCGAGGAGTTTCAGGGCGGGTGCTGTAGCGGTTGTCGTTGTCCCCATTCCAGATCTTTTTCACCGTCAGGTCAGTGGTCTCCATCTGGTTATAGACTGGGGCGTTCCCCAGGGCATAGTGGCTGCCGTTGGGGTAATAGGGCTTAAATAGGCCTTGGCTTGTTTGATAGGTCCAGGTTCCCCCTGTGGCACCGTTTTGAACGGTGTAGTCCTGAGATATTGTGCTCCCATCTGCCTGGTAGGACACCTGGGTCTCCACCGCCCGGTAATAGAGACTGACGGTGTTGCCTCCGGTGGTACTGACCTGCCGGGGCAGATTGGAGAAACTGCCGCTCCAGGTGCCAGTGCCGTCAATTCTGCCGGTGAGGTTTTTTGTGAATTTATAGTTTCCAAAGAGCTGCTCAAATTGGTCTGCGTCAAGCTGAGTCTTGAAATACCCTTCCGCATCCTGCCAACGATAGCTGCCGCCAGTAGCGGGGGCCTCGCTGACCTGGAGCTTAAAGGTAACGCTGAGGTCCACCCCCAGGTAGTCCTGGGTGATCTCTTTCCCATTCGAATCCACCCAGCGCTTGTTCAGCGGCACCGAAGTGGTGAGGCTGTTGGTGAGGCGGCGCATGGTGAGAACATGGTTCACATCATCCCGGCTTTGGATTCCCACCTGAGTGAAGGAAGCCGCATAACCCTGACCAGTGGGACATTCCTCCTTCACCACATACATCCACGGCATCCCGTTGGGGGCGAACTCCTCCAAGCCGGGGGCCGCCCCAGTGA
>JAHZBJ010000020.1:16325-17112 GCA_019423445.1 Oscillospiraceae bacterium | reverse complement strand
AAAAAACTTATCCCAGCTGACAGTGTAAGAACCTGCAGGCATCTCCGACTGCGGGATATCATTACCCTGGCCGGGCTGGGATTGAGCGTACCGGTACAGGGTAAGCTTCAACTCGTTGGGGCGCGTACCAAAGGCGTTTCCGAAGTCGTTCCAGTACTTCTCCCCTGTAAGGGTCACATAGGTGGGGGTTTTGGCAGGTTCGTTCCGGAAGGTGGCGGCCACTCCTACATCCGGGGCTGTCTCTCCAAAACCCTCTTCCCGGTTCATAGTCACCGTAAGATTTCCCACCACATCGGTGTCCTGGGTGACGTCGTCAGGGTTCTGGATATTCCCGGGTACCGCGTAAATATCGTACCCTCCCAGGAAGTCGTCGGAAATCTCCTGAACGCTGTAGTTGTACCTGGTACCGTTGGGGGCGTAGTAGTCCAGGCCGGTGAAGGTAAGGACCTTCTCCAGCGTAGTACTCTTGGGATCCGTCTGGCCGTTGTAGGCCGACTCCACCTCTTCATGGGTCCAGGTGAGGGTCTGCACCACCTCCGGCTGGGACTGGCTCCCGTCGCTGGTGGTATAGGTACGGCTCAGCTGGAACCGCACCGCCGGGAAGACAAGATCGCCGTTATCATCGGTGGGAAGGGTAAGGAACTTTTTCACCGACAGGGCGCACCGGATACTCCGGTAGGTGTTCTCCACCAGGTAGGTATTCACTTCCGGCATCAGATAGACCTGGGTGACAGCGGTACCCTGAGCCGCATCGTTCTGCCAAGTAATCTCCGCTTCTTCCAAAGTG
>JAHZBJ010000020.1:11391-16315 GCA_019423445.1 Oscillospiraceae bacterium | reverse complement strand
CGCTGGCCCACCTCATTATACTTGGGGAGAGGCTGAGCGTCAGCCGTACCAGAGCAAACCAATTTTCCATCTTCCACCGTCAGGGTGTTCTCCCCGATATACTCTATCAGGAAATTGTAGCCGCCTTCGGCGTAAAGCTCCTTCCAGTTGGTGATGGTAAGGGAAGCGATTGGTTTCTTTTCCTCTTCCGGCGCTCCCAACAGGTTCTGGTAAAGCCGGAAGGTGACCTGAGGCAGGTCCTCATCCGAGAAGGAGGCAGGCATGCTCTTCCAGAGCTTTTGCCCCTGGATGGACACCTGTCCCTGTAGATTGTTGGTGAAGGTGCCCTCTTCCAGCAGCGCCCAGGTCCCCCCGTCGGGGATCTCAGCTCCATAGTTCCCGCCTGCATATGCCGGGTCTATTTCCCCTGGGCCACCTATGGACACAGGAGGCTGATCGCTCCCGTCCACCGGGTAGCTGTAAGAGGGAACCATATAATCGAAATCGCCGGCGTTGACGTGGGTACGTTCCACAGCATAGTAGAGGATCTCATACCCCAGGTCGTCATACATGGGCAATCCGGTGAGAACAGCATGCCAGTGGTTCACCGGGTCAGCTTCGCACCCAGCCGGGGCACTGGTTTCATCTTCTACATAGGTCCACCTGTAGTCCGCCAGGTAGAGCTTCAGCTGGGTGTCGGTGGCGGAAGTGTGGGTCAGCTGGTAGATATCCAAATAAATGTCCGGCCGGATATTGGTCTCATAATTGTAGCGGTCGTTCCACCCCTTGTGCCAGCGTACCCATTTGGTACCGCTAAGACGGTTGGTAGCCGTCATTTGCTGTGTATCCCGGGCGTGGAGGCTCTCATCCCCTGCGATATAACTGTCTTGGGTGATGGTGCAGCTGCAGGAAGCGATAACCTCATACACTTCCGGATAATCATCCCTGAGCTCTTCCATGGTGAGGACGTCCCCATCAGGGTTCAACCAGACCTCTTTCACAGTGTAGTGGACTACCTGGCCCACCCGGTCATATTTGGGAAGATTCCAGAAGTAGTAGTTGCTTTCCTGTTTTGTCAGGTCCAGAGCCTGCTCCGAGGAGACTGGGCTTCCGGCATCGTCTCTGATTTCCACCTGGTTATCCAGGCTCCCCACTGTGACGGAATCCGCCTGGGTGAGGCCGTTCCGGGTGATTTCGTAGTAGCTTTTGCTTTCGGAGAACTCCAACCGCAGAACAGGGGTGGGGGCGGTATCGCCCAGGGACGTTAAAACATCCTGCAGATCCTGGCGGAGCTGCCCATCTCCGTCCACCCATTTCTTGGTGACCGTAAGGTCTACATTTCCCAGCCGCCGGTTGGAGACAGTGAAGAACTCCGTCCCCTCCACTTCCTCCCGGGAGTATGTAACCTCGTACTGGTGATAAGCGGCCTTGTACTGGATGGCGGTGTAATCATGGTCTTCCTCTCCGGTATATTCATCGGGGGGCAGAGGATCATAACTGGGCTCCCCATTGTTTAAATAATAGCTCTGCAGGGGAATATTCTTTCCCCCCACCTGGGTTTCCAGAACATAAACCTCTTCCTGCTCATGGGTGCCGATGCCGATGACCCCATACCAAACGCCGTCTCCCAGAGTAATGGAAGCATTGGGAATCGGGGTGTTGTCCGCCCGGAGGTAAGCCTGGATGGTCACCGATTCCCGGTGGAGAACGTCGCTGTCGTCCACCCAATTCTTCCGGACCATGATCCGGTTCCCCTCTCCAGTGAGGGGGTTTTGGACAATGGTCCTATAGCCGTTTTCCCCCACCCGCTCTGTTTTATAGAGGGGGAAATAGGTAATGCCGTCACCCTCCTCCAGGAGGAAGTATTCATATTGACGGCCCTGGCTGTCGTACTCCGGCAAACCGGTGACAATGCCCTTCCAGGGTTCCGTCTCACGGACATAGATCTTCAAGTCCTCATCCACCAGGGTGGGGGCGTCTTCCGGAACGCCGTCCAGAGTGATCCGGGCGATGGGGGAATCCTCCAGCTTCTCACCGCTGAAGGTCTGGTAAATCAGGAGGGTTACCGAGGCTCCATCCGGGGCCTCAGTCACTTGTCCGTCTGCCCCCAGCCATTCTTTTTCCACTTCATAGTCCAGGGTATTGGCAATGGTATTGGTGATGAGGGTGCTGCCATCCTCCTGCTCCTGGGTCACCGAAAGATAACGAATCTCCCGACCGTTCTGCAAAAGGGTAAAAGTAGCACTGCCGCTGCCGTCTTGGGCGGGAGTAAAATTGACCTCGTTCCAGCCGTCCTGGGTCACGCCGGACTCCACCCAGCGGTACTCCAGTTCCCGTCCAAAGGCGTCGTACCGGCGCACCGAAAGGCTGGCGGTCTTACTCAGCATCTCGGAGTAAAAACCGTCTATGGTCACCGGCTCGTAATCGGTGGCGTCCACCCAGGGATCGTCACTGCCTTTCAGGCGGGACTGGAGCTTCACTTCTACCGAGACCTTCTCAAATTCCGCCTGGAAAGCCGAGGCGTCCCAAGCCTTGGTAACCTGAGTGGTTATGGTGTCGTGTATGCGGTTGGAAAGGGTACCGCCATTGTAGATATAGGTGTTGGCGGCGTTTTCGCCGGTCCGGGGGCCGGCCTGGGAAACCACGTTTCCACCCACATCCACGGTGTCAGTGATGGAGCCGTCCAGGCCCACCTCTCCAAAGACCTGCTCATACCCTGAGGCATCCAGGTACTCCCGGGCCACATAAATATACTCATATCCCTCGCTGTCGTATTTGGGAAGATTATGATCGCTAATTCGTTTATCGCCATTAAAGTCGATATCAAAAATAATTTTCTGGGTTTGATTTTCCGTATCCAACTTTAAAGTGACAAAGGTCCCGTCGGGGTTGCGCATCTGAGCTGCGGTTGTATACGGCTGTCCTTTCCGGTACCGCCAGAGATAAAACTCCCCGGTGGGTCTCTGGGAGGGATCTTCATCCAGCCAGACCTTGGTGGCCTCATACTGGGTCACCCCGGTGAGGGTAAAGATGATGGTGCCGCCGCCGTAAAGAGCGTCAGTCTTAGAGCTGAAATTTGGTACAGCGGTGTTGTTATAGGTGATAGTGAGATAATCCCCGTCCATATCCTCCAGGGGAATGGAGCCAGTAGCCGCACCTGTATCCTGATCGGGAATTTGATCTATTTTATAGGTGATGGGAGACCCGTCCAAGTTGTATTTCCACAGGCCAATGACAGTTAAATCCTGATCCCTGGGAGTCTCGGGGATTCCCTCCACATATACTGTCATATCCTTCAGAGGGGTCACCTGGGTCTCGGTCTTTCCGTCTACAGTCCAGGTGGCGGTGAACTGCATATTCGCCACAATGGTGTCCACCACACTGGCTTCCAGATGGGAATCCCCCTGGTACACCTTCACATGGCTGAGGAAGGTCCGGGCCTGGACATAGTACCAACCAGGGAAATCCACCGATTGATAGGTACTGTTGTCGATATCCTCCTGGGTGACCTCCACCAAGTAGTACCGGTCCCGCTCCTGGCCGTCCACCATCACCTTTTCCTGCTCCTGAGGAGTGATGGTCCAGTCGACTGTGTAGGTAAAAACATCCCCGTAGATATCGGTGACGGTAATCTGAGAGGGCAGGGCGGTATCGCCGATGTCATATGTCCACCCGCCCCCGGAAAGGGCGGTAATATCCACCCGGGGCATGGACGCAAGGCCCAAGTCTCCCAAGGTTTCCTCGGTAAGCTGGGTATAGTTTCCCGAAGGGGTATTCCCCTCCAGAGTGAGACGGTAGGACAGCACCGGCTGGACAAAGGTTCCTGTTGCAGGCCGGAGTCCATCCTCGTTGTTGTTATCCACCCAGAAGATGTTCTGGAAAAAGGCCTCCCGGAACTGATCCACCTGGATGGACTGCACTGGGGTCAGATGGAGACTCCCCCGGGTGGAAAGAAGGGCCATTGCGCCTCCAGGGGCAGAGCTAGTGAGGACTGCTTCCAGAGATACCACGCCGCCAGCAGATTCATTCCCGCCAGTGCTTCTAGGCGCAGACCGCAGCAGCATAGTCTGCTTCGGCACATAAAGAGCATCTCCTGGAACCGTAACCCGCAATTCCAGAACACCTAAGTTTTCCTGGGGATCTTCCCGCTCCAAGGTAAACCGCAGAACGGAGTCTTCTCTGGCGAGACCGGTAATCCGGTCCGAAGGGGCAAGCCCTTCCAACACCACCGCTTCTTGGCCTCCAAGGGTGACAGTTCCAGCCTGGGCGTTCCAGGAAATTTCCCCTTCAACAAAGACAAAGGGATCGGGAAGACTCAGAACCAGCTCCAGGCTTTGGGAAGCGGTAACAGAGCCTTCCGCCGGAACCGCCCGAAGATGAAAGACCAGGTCTGCTGGAACATCCGGGTTCCATTCCTGGTCCTCCACCCCCTGAACATCCATAGTCCAAAGGCAATCGGAGGCGTCGTCAAAGGTGAGGGGAAGAGCGGAAAGGCTCCACTGGGCTTCCTCCTCCCCCTGGCCGGAGAAACGCACTGTTACATCGCCCTCTTCCACCTCCACCGAACTTCCGGGGATGGGGGCAAAGGTAAGGACGGCTTCCAGGGTCGGGGTTCCTGCATCCAGGACAAAGGTCAAACTACTTCCCTCTTCCCCCAGGTCCTGCCCTGTAAGGGTTTCCGGCAATTGTCCCAGAGCGGCATACTCCTCCCTGTCCAGATGAATGGACACCAGAGCGGCAGTATCCGGACCGGGATTCTCCAGCCGGGCAGACAAAGCAACTGTCCCGGCGGCGCTGTCTCCCAGCCATTCCAGCTTTAAAAAAGGATCCTGGATCTCTTCCTGGTCAGCCGGAGGATCCTCTGTAGGATCGGCCGGAGGGTCCCCTGTAGGATCAGCCGGAGGGTCCCCTGTGGGATCAGCCGGAGGGTCCTCTGTAGGATCAG
>JAHZBJ010000020.1:1632-11291 GCA_019423445.1 Oscillospiraceae bacterium | reverse complement strand
CCGGAGGGTCCCCTGTGGGATCAGCCGGAGGGTCCCCTGTGGGATCAGCCGGAGGGTCCCCTGTGGGATCAGCCGGAGGATTCTCTGTAAGGGAATCTGATGACTTCTGCCCTTCAACGGTCTGAGGGGCTGTGGAGGAAAAACCGCCCCCAAAGCTCCCCGGACCAAAACCGCTGAAAGTCGTCAACATAAAACAAGCCAAAAGCAGTGCCAATGGTCGTTCCCAGATTTTCCTCTTTCTCATACTGCTCTCCACCTTTCAGAAATACCGGGCTGTTCCTTTGCGGAGGGGCCATTTCTTCCTTCATTTAGAAGGGTTGGCAAGGAGAATGCGGCCGCTGTTTCAAAGGCGCTGTCCTTGCCGGAATTTTACCATAAATCACTATTTTTATCACTTATTTAAGCAACAAATTATGTTTTATATAAACGATAGCATCTCTTTCATGAGAAAACAAGTAAAAATTGACGCATATATGTCGCCATTTTTACACAAACAGAAATTTTCACACCATTAAAACACTTGGGTAAACCCATCTTTAGGAAAAGCGCCTCTAAAAGCAATTGAATTTGTTGTTTTTAATATATCACAAAATATTTCAACTAAAATCACCTGTTTTCATTAAAAAAGAACTATGGAAAAGGGATTTTCCCGTTTCATCTGTTCGCAATGAATTTTTCTATTTTCCCTAATCCGTATGGCACCGTTTGCCTCTCTTTTCCATTCTCGAATCGCAGAATGGTCCTTTCTAGCAGGTCCGCACCAAAGAGGATCCGGTTTTCTCGCTGGGAGCCCCCTATTCAAAAAAGGCGCCTGCTCCAACTTGCGTTGGAACAAGCGCCTTTTTTGTTTCTCCGAGTTTGGGACCCCGTCTTATTTTTTCGCCCGTTCACGAATCACCTGACCGCACAGGTCCGGGAAATTCCCGATGATCCCGTCCACACCCTTGTCCAGCAGGTCTTCCATAGCCTCCCGGGTGTTCACGGTCCAGGTATTGACCTCACGGCCCGCTGCCTTCATCTCCTCCAGACACTCCGGGGTCAGGTTGTAATAGATGGGGTGGACGCATTGGACCCCGTGGGCCTTGGTATAGGCTCCCATACCGATGATCCAGCTCTCCTCCAAAAATCCCAGTTTTATCTCCGGCGCCAGAGCCTGGAACCGCAGGATGGAGAAATGGTTAAAGGACGAGATAATGATCCTATCCCTGAGGCCAAACTCATCTATGAGTCCCAGCACCTTCTCCTCGATGCCAGGATAGGGGTTGACCCCGGTTTTCAGCTCAATGTTGGTGAGAATCCCGCTGGGGGCTGCCATCTCAAAGTATTCCCGGAGGGTGGGGACAGGGTTCTTCCCGTATACTCCCCGGTAGCCGGCGGAGGCGTCCACCTGCTGCAGCTGAGCTACGGTATATTCCCAAACCGGGCCGGAAGCGTCGGTGGTGCGGTCCAGGGTCTCGTCATGGATCACCACCGGCACCCCGTCCTTGGAAAGGTGGACGTCCAGCTCGATGCCGTCGCACCCGGTCTCCAGAGCTTTCCGGAAGGACAGCATGGTGTTTTCAGGGTATTTACCGCTAAAGCCGCGGTGGGCGATATTTTTAGTCATGAAACAGAAACTTCCTTTCCTTGACTAGTCCCTGAGGTCACAGCAGAATGCAGCTGTCCCGCTTCATGGACAGGTACACTTCCTGGCCGGCATCCAGCACTGTACTGGTTCGGAAGAGGACGTCCACATCCATCCGCTGGGCCCCGCACTTGACGGTGTACCGCAGGATGCTGCCGTGGGAAAGGCTGTCCTCCACTTTTCCCTTCCAAATGAACCGGTCCTCCCCATCCACAGGAGCGGTGCTGATCTCCACCACCTCGGGACGGAAAGCCACATCCTGGCAATCCAGCTTCTCTCCCACCAGGGCGCCAAAATCCGCCGCCGGCAGAATATTGTAGTGGCCAATAAAGGTGGCCGCGAACTTGGTGGCGGGCTTGGTGTACATCTCGGTGGGCGGAGCCGACTGTTCAATGATCCCCTGATGCATCAGGTGGATAACATCGGACATTACCATAGCCTCGTCCTGGTCGTGGGTAACGAAAATAGCGGTCATATTGAAGGCCTTCTGGATGCGGCGGATCTCAATCTGGAGGTTCCGGCGCAGCAGGGCGTCAATGGCGCTGAGGGGTTCGTCCAGGAGAAGCACTTTGGGCTGGGTGACAATGGCCCGGGCCAGGGCAGCCCGCTGCTGCTGGCCGCCGGAAAGCTGGGCGGGGTACTGATGGGCTTTGTCCGAGAGACCCACGATTTTCAGCATCCCGGTGACCTTCTCCTCCACCTTATCCTGGGGGACCTTCTTCATCTTCAGGCCGAAGGCCACGTTCTGGGCCACCGTCATGTTGGGAAAGAGGCTGTACTGCTGGAACACCATGCCGATGTCCCGGTCCTTGGGGTTTACGTTGGTGATGTCCGCTCCGTCCAGGTAGACCCGGCCGGAAGTCACTGTTTCCAGTCCCGCCAGACACCGCAGCAGGGTGCTCTTGCCGCAGCCCGAGGGACCCAGAAGGGTCACCAGCTGCCCCTGTTCGATTTCCAGGTTGATATCCTTCAGCACCTCGTTTTGGCCAAAGGATTTGTAGAGATGATCAAAGCGAATATAAGACATAGTTCTTACCCCTTCCCTTTCTGCATTTTGCCTTTGGATTCCCGGCTCTTAAGGAACAGCACCAGTGCGGTGATAAGGAAGGTGGTGACCATGATGATGACGAAAACGGCGCTGGCCTTGGTGCTGGAGCTCTTCATCTCCAGGAACAGGTAGATCTGGACGTTTTTGAAGGAGGTCCCGGCGATGTTGCGGATAAGCACATAGTCGCCGAAGATGATCCCCACGGCCAGAAGGGAGGAAACGGTGATACCGGAAATGATGTTGGGGACGATGACCCGGAAGAAGCCGTACAGCTTGGAGCAGCCCAGCATCTCTGCCGCCTCCAGCAGCATGGGCATATTCACCGCGTGCATGCTGTTGCGGATGCCCTGGAAGATATGCGGCAGGATGATGATGCAGTAAGCCCCAATCAGCATTACCAGACGGTTATCCAGCAGGGTGCCGGAGCCGGCGTAAAGGGAAAGGATACTCACCGACAGGATGACCCCCTGAATGGTGTATGGGATCATGCACAGGATCTGAACGTACTTCTCCAGTTTGGGGAAGTAGATGGTGACGGCAAACAGGGCCAACAGTACCAGCAGAATGGTGATAAGAATGGGGATGATGCAGATGAGAACGGTCCTCCCCAGGGAGAGCATAAAGTCCTCCTCGGTGAGAAGCTCCACATAATTGTGGAGGGTGAAACCCTCAGGCAGAAGCCCCGTCCACTTTTCAAACAGCGAATATGTAGCTGTGAAAAGCAAGGGGGTCAGCAGATACAGGATAATAATAACGATGGTGATGTGGGCCGCAGTGTGGTGCTTTTTCATGTCTTACGCACCCCCTTCTGGGTCTTTTTGGTGATGCCGTTGGTGATGAGGATCATGATAACCATGAGAATCATCATCACCACCGAGAGGGCGCCGCCCAGGCCCTTGCGGATGGTGACATCGCCCACGTACATACCGGAAATGTTGATGGGAAGCAGGGCGTAGTTATTCATCAGCAGGGCGTAGGCCGTGGCGTAGGCCGCCAGGGCATTGGCGAAGAGGACGCTGATGGTTCCCAGAATACTGGGCAGCAGCACCGGCACCCCCACCTGGGTCCAGAACTTCATAGGTCCGGCGCCCAGAAGCAGGGAGGATTCCTGCCACTCCCTGCGGATACCTTCAAAGGCTGGAATCAGCAGCAGGGTGGACAGAGGAATCTGGAAGTAGACATAGATCATGGTCAGGCCCTGGGTGGTATAAAGTTCGTAGTTGGCCAGAGCCTCCAGGCCGATGGTTTTCCCCAGCTCCAGCAGCACCCCCGAGTTGCCCAGCATGATCATGTAGGCAAAGGCCAGGGGCACTCCGGCGAAGTTTGAGACCATGTTCAGAACCGTCATAAAGGCGGTGCTGAATTTTCCTGTAGCCTCATGGGCCGCTTTGGCGCCGAAAAAGGCGACGACGATGCCAATGGCGGAGGAAATACAGGAGATCTTGATGCTGTTAAAAATGGCCTTGGTATAAAGAGGCTTGGAGAACACGGTGGCGTAATTTTCCAGAGTGAAGGAACCCCCTGCGTCGGGGATGAAGCTGTTGAAGACAATCATCAACAGCGGGAGCACCTCAAAGAAGAAAACCACCACCAAAAAGGGAAGGAGCACCAACAGATAAAGGTATTTTCGGTTGTTTTTCATCTTTTGCGTCACCTGTCCATTTCTTCAGGTCTGGGGCCTCCAGGAAAGGAAGCCTTTATTCCAGGGCGATTTCCAGCTCCTGCCGCATACCGGGGGCAGGGGGAATCCCCAGCAACCGGCAAAGCAGCGGCGCCAGGTTCAGCTGGGAAATCGGCTGGCCGGTGTGATCCCCGGGCACGGCACCGGGAGCAAAAAGATACAGGGGGATAACCCGCTGATCACTGCTGGGACCGCCGTGGAACCCTTCAGGACTCATACCGTGGTCTGCCGTCACCACCACCTGCCAGCCCTCCTCCAGCCACTGGGGCAGCAGCAGAGCCAGGTACTCGGCAGCGGCCTGGACCGCCCCCAGGTATTCCCGGCTTTCTCCGCCGTGGCGATGCCCCGCCAGGTCTATGTTCATGGAGTGGAGGAGCAGAAAATCCGGGGAATAGGTGCGGCGGAGGAACTCTCCGTCCAGGTACAGATGGCTGTCGGGGTACTGGTCTTCAAAATAGAAGATCCCGTGACAGATATCCCCCTCCCCTTCCAGCTGGTACCGGTCGGTAAGCTGCTGGAAGGGCGCCCGGCTGTAGAGTTCCGCCATCCAACAGTAGGCGGCTGCCGCCGTAACCAGCCCGTGGCGGCGGCAGAGACGAAACAGGTTATCGCACCGGGAGCGCCGGACCACACGGTTGTCGGTAATGCCGTGGACCGATACCGGAAGCCCCGTGAGAGAGGTTTCATACATCGGCCGGGACATGGAGGGAAGTTCCCCCCGGACCTGATATTTGCCCCCCCGTCCCACCGCCACAAGATGCTCCAGATAGCCGGCCGTCCGGGAAACAGCATCCAGGCGGCAGGCGTCCAGAAGCACAAGAATCGTTTTCCCCATGGAAGCAGACGCCCTTTCCTAAAGTGGCCTGCCCTGCCGGACAGGGCAGGATAGAACAAGTGGGATGTGCGCTCCGCACACCCCACTGGTCACCGGGCGAGCCCCGGGAAGAGGGGGAGACGGCCGCTTTTGGAAAGGCGGCGCGCCCCACAGCCCTTTTCTCTGGCACACCCGGATTGGTACTAAATTTTTAGCTCATCAGAGGGATGATCTCCTCCTGCCATCTCTGGGCGATGACTTCCCGGACAGCATCATATTCGCTGATGTCGGTGATGGGGATGGCGTTGGCATACTCATCGGGAGAGAAGGTGGCTTCCTGGATCTCGGCGGGGATCTCCACGTCGGTACGGGTGGGGATGGCGCCGGCTTCCGCCAGGTTGGCCTGGCCTTCGTCGCTGAAGATGTACTCACGGGCCAGAGCAGCCGCATGGGGATGAGGAGCGTACTTGTTGATGACAGAAGCGTAGCCGCTCATAATGGAACCGTCGGTGGGGATGGCGATATCAAAGGTGTAGTTGGGGGTGTTGTCCCGGTAGCTGAATACGTTGAAGCTCCAGGTAACGCCGCACTCTACCTCACCGGCCTGGATTCTCTGGAGAAGGATGTCGCCGGGATCGATACGGCCAGCCTCAGCCATCTCGGCCCAGAACTCAAAGGCGGGATCCAGGTTGTCAAGGCCGCCGCCGAAGGCATAGGCAGTGGCGAGAACCACGCCCTGGCCGGTGGCGCCGGTGACCACGTCGCCGATGGTGAGCTTATAGTCGCCGTTGCGGACGTCCTCCCAAGAGGTGGGGGGATTGTCTACCAGGTCGGTGTTGGTGATAAAGCTGGTGACGCCGGTGTAGGCCATCATCCACAGACCATCGGGATCTTTGGCCCAATCAGGAACGCTGTCCCAGTAGGAGGTCTTGTAGGACTGGACAACTCCCATTTCCACTGCCTGGGGACCAAAGGCATGACCCACGTCGCCGATGTCCTTGGTGGGGGAGTTCTTCTCGGTCTCGAACATGTTCAGCTCTTCGGCGGAGGACATATCGGTATCGTTGTGCTCGATGCCGTACTGGCTCTCAATGTCGGCCCAGGTGGAACCCCAGTTGGCCCAGGAGTCAGGCATGCCAACCGATTCCAGCTTGCCCTCTTCCTTGGCCCCGGCGATGATCTCGTCCAGGGTCAGGCTGTTGAGGTCCAGGGCGGTCTCTGCGGCTTCGCTCTCACCGCTAGTGGTGGGAGCGGCGCTGCCGCTGGAGGTGTCGGAGCCGCCGCCGCAGGCGGACAGAAGCAGCGCCATACAAAGGGTCGCTGCCAGGATGCGGAACCATTTGCTCATTTTCATTGCAGATCTCCTCTCTTTCTGGTCAGGGGCATTCCGCCCCTGTTTGAGATGCCGCCGGGGGAACTCCGACGGCGCAAACGCAAAAGGGATAGAGAAACCACTGGGTACTACAGTATGCGTTGTTTTTTCCATTTTTCATACTGCACCATTATTAAAGCACAAATTACATACCCCGTCAAGATATCTTTTTGTAAATACCGACTATATTTTTTGTAAATACTGGGTAAAGATCCGGGAGATCACAACCTCTCTGACAAGAAATCCCCCGGGGGAGAGCAGCTATCCCGGACGGACACAGGTGACCATTCCTCCCAGGAAAACACCCTTTGAAAGCGGCGTCCTCAGGTGCCGGGGACCGCTTTGGAAGAGGGAATTTTCCTTGACGGGAAGAGGGGTTTGTGTTACCCTTAACCCGTGATATCAGCAGCTCCCGGAGTCCTTCGGGAAGCGGTTTTCCAAGGGAGGTGGCCCCATGGCCCGGAAACGCACCGCCGTGGTGGTGGATGACGAACCCATCACCCGGCTGGACCTTGTGCAGATGCTGGAGGAGATGGACTTTCAGGTGGCGGGGGACGCCGCCGACGGTTTCGACGCCATCGAGCTCTGCCGCCTTCACCACCCTGACGTGGTGCTTATGGACATCAAAATGCCGGTATTTGACGGCCTCACCGCCTCGGAGACCATTATCAGCGAGGACTTGTGCGGTTGTGTGGTGCTTCTCACCGCCTTCCGGGACCGGGAGCTCATCGACCGGGCCAACGCCATCGGGGTTACCGGCTACCTGGTAAAACCGGTGGAGGAGCGGCTGCTCCTCCCCACTCTGGAGGTGGCCATGGCCCAGGCCGGGCGTCTCCGGGAGGCCCGGCAGGAGGCCCGGGAGATGGAGCGCCGGATGGAGGAGCAGAAGCTTGTGGACCGGGCCAAGGCCCTTCTGGCCCAGAAGGAAGGCATCGGAGAGGCGGATGCCTACCGGCGCCTCCAGCGGATGGCCATGGAAAAGCGGTGCAGCCTGCCGGCGCTGGCGGCGGCAGTGGTGGCTCAGCAGAGCCAGCGGGAGCTGTTGAACCGGACCAAAGAGCAGCTGATGCAGACCCGGGGGCTCTCGGAGGAGGAGGCCTACCGCCAGGTAAAGGAGGCCGCCCGGCGCCACGGCGGCGACCTGGCCGCGGCGGCCCGGGAGCTTCTGGCCGGAAAGGGGCGTAGAAAATGACCCTGCGCAGCCTCTGTGAAAGCCGCACCACTCTCTCCCCCGACGCCATCCTCCGGCTGGAGGAGGTGGAGGCCGCCCTCCAGGAAATGGCGGACCTTACCGGCAGCGACGTTTTTATCGACTGCCTGGACCGTCCCGGCGGCACCGCCCTGGTGGCGGCTCACGCCCAGCCCAGAGGCGCCTGCTCCGCCTACCGGGGCACCGTTCTGGGCCAGGCGGCCCTTCGGGAAAAGGAACCGGCGGTGTACCACGCCTTCCGCACCGGCATGGTGGTCCGGGACCTGAAAGCGGTGACCCAGGAGGACATCGCGGTGCGCCAGGATGTAGCCCCCATCCGGGACCGGGAAGGACAGATTATCGGGGTGCTCATCCGGGAGAAGGACATCAGCCGCACCATCACCCGGGAGAGGAAATTCCAGGAGCTGGCCCGGGAGCGGGACAGCCTCACCGACTCCTTTCTGGGGCTGGCCCCCGCCGGGGAAGCCGGAAGCCACGCCGTGGCCATGAAGGAGATCCATCACCGGGTGAAAAACAGCCTCCAGATGGTGGCCAGTATTCTCAATATCCAGGCCCGCCGCGCCCAGGACCCCCAGATCCGCCGGATCTTCCGGGAGAACACCAGCCGGGTCTTGTCAATCGCTGCCATCCATGATATACTGACAAGGAACGAAGATGGCGACCAGGTGGAGCTTCACCAGCTTCTGGAGCAGATCCGCCGCAACCTTCAATCCATGGCGGCGGACGGCCGGGAGATCCGCATCCTGGTCCGGGGGGACCGGATGCAGGTGTCCTCCGAAAAGGCTACCTCCATCGCCCTGGTGGTAAACGAACTCCTCACCAACGCCCTGGAACACGGTTTCGAAGGCCGGGACCGGGGAGAGGTGACCGTCACCGTCCTCCAGGGGCGGGAGACTTCCACCGTCACGGTGGAGGACAACGGCAGCGGGTTTTCTCCCCAGGAAAAGCGGGAGGGCAGCCTGGGACTGGAGATCATTTCCCTCACCGTCCGGGATAAGCTGGGAGGCAACCTTCAAATCCAGTCGGGCCCTCAGGGGACCAGAGCCATGTTCGATTTCCGGTAATTCTGACAATTTTATCTGCCCCGGGCACAATAGGGTGTCCGGCGGGATATCTGGCAAAAAGGCCGAAGCGCCGCGTTTTTCCGCGGGCGCTTTGGTCTTTTGTTTTGTTTCGGGGAAAGGCCGTGGAAAACGGCCCCGTCCCCGGGGAGCTGCCTGGAAAGGGGGGACGGCTATGGCGGGCGAAAAAGCGATCCTCAGCGTGGGCATCGATATCGGCACCTCCACCACCCAGCTGGTGTTCAGCCGCCTTTCCATGGAAAACACCTCCGGCTACTTCACCGTGCCCCGGGTCTCCATCGTGGACAAGGAAGTGGTCTACCGCAGCGCCATCCACACCACCCCCCTCCGAACCCGGTCCCTGATCGACGGGGAGGCGGTGAGGGAGATCGTGGCTGAGGAGTTCCGGAAGGCGGGCTTCACCCCCGCCGACACCGGCACCGGCGCGGTGATCATCACCGGAGAAAGCGCCAGAAAGGAAAACTCCGCCCTGGTGCTCCAAAAGCTCAGCGGCTTTGCCGGGGAGTTTGTGGTAAGCACCGCCGGGCCGGACCTGGAGGCCATTATCGCCGGCAAGGGCAGCGGGGCCTGGCAGTACTCCCAGGAGATGAACTGCACCGCCGTCAACCTGGACATCGGCGGCGGCACCACCAACCTGGTGATGTTCGACTGCGGCCAGGTAGCGGCCAAGGGGTGCCTGGATATCGGCGGGCGGCTGGTTCGGCTGGAAAAGGACCTCACCGTCACCTACCTGAGTCCGGCGGCGGACCTGGTTGCCCGGAGCCGGGGCATCCCCCTCCGGGAGGGGGAGCGGGCCACCCTGGAAGGGCTCCGGGACCTCTGCCGGGG
>JAHZBJ010000020.1:0-1622 GCA_019423445.1 Oscillospiraceae bacterium | reverse complement strand
TGGAGCAGCTCCAGACTCCCGGAAGCAGCCGGTTCCAGCCCCCCAAACCCATCCGGGCCATTTTCTTCTCCGGCGGGGTGGCGGACAGCGTCTACCAGCCCCCTCAAAGGGAAGAGGACCCCATCCCCTACGGGGACATCGGCCCCCTGCTGGGGGCGGCCATCCGGGAGGGGAGCCTCTGCTCCGCCTTCCGTCTCCAGCGGGGAAGGAGACTATCCGGGCCACGGTGGTGGGGGCCGGCAGCTACGCCACCAGCCTTTCCGGCAGCACCATCGACTGCCCCGGGGAACTCTTCCCCATGAAAAACGTGCCGGTGCTGAAACTGACCCCGGAGGAACAGGAATCCGCCTTCCGGGGAGAGGCGGCCCCCCTGGCGGAGCGGGTCCGCTGGTTCCTGAGCCAAAGCGACAGCCCCCGGCTGGTCATTGCCATGGACGGAGAGGCGAACCCCAGCTACCCCCGGATCAAGGCCCTGGCAGCCGCCCTGGCCGGGGCGGCGGAGGCGGCCCTCCCTCCGGAGGAACCCCTGCTGGCGGTGATCCGGGAGGACATGGCCAAAGCCCTGGGCCAGTCAGTGCGGCCCCTGCTTCCGCCAGGCCGGCCCGCGGCTTTCCTGGATTCCATTCAGGCGGAACAGAACGATTACATGGACATGGGACGCCCCCTGATGGACGGGTTGGTGGTCCCAGTGGTAGTAAAAACCCTGATTTTCGGCTGAACCCTCTCCCAGAGCGGGAGGGCAGCCCGGGAAGGGAGGATGGCCCAAAATGGCATACAAGACCCTGCTTTCCGGCCAGGTGTTCACCTTCGATTCGGTGAAGGAGGTCCTGGCCAAGGCCAACGAGGAAAAATCCGGGGATATCCTGGCGGGGATCGCGGCCCAGTCGGGGATCCAGCGCATCGCTGCCAAGGAGGTCCTGGCGGGGATGACCCTGGAGGAGCTGCGGCAGAATCCGGTGGTCCCCTACGAGGAGGACGAGGTCACCCGCCTGAACCAGGACAGCATCAACGAGACCGTCTATAACGCCATCAAGGGCTGGACGGTATCCGACCTCCGGGAGTGGCTCCTGGGGGAGTCCGCCGGGGAGGAGGAGATCCGCCGGATCAGCCGGGGCCTCACCGCCGAGATGGTAGCGGCGGTGGCAAAACTCATGACCAACCTGGACCTGGTCTACGCTGCCTCCAAGATCCGGGTCCCCGCCCACTGCAACACCACCATCGGCCTGCGGGGGACCCTTTCCACCCGGCTCCAGCCCAACCACACCACCGACAATGTGGAGGGGATCACCGCCTCCCTCTTTGAGGGTCTCAGCTACGGCTGCGGTGACGCTCTCATCGGCCTGAACCCCTCCGGGGAATCGGTGGCCAGCATGACCGAGATCCTCCAGCGGTTCCACGAGATCAAGGAACAGTTCGAGATCCCCACCCAGATCTGCGTCCTGGGACACATCACCACTCAGATCGAGGCGGTGAAGCGGGGGGCCCCGGCGGACATGATCTTCCAGTCCATCGCCGGCAGCCAGAAGGGCAACGAGGCCTTTGGCTTCACCAGCGACCACATCCGGGAGGCCATGGAGCTCCTCCGGCGCCGGGGCACCGGCACCGGCCCCAACGTCATGTAC
>JAHZBJ010000002.1:29849-49097 GCA_019423445.1 Oscillospiraceae bacterium | reverse complement strand
GGCCATCAAGATGCTCCGGGACGAGTATGCCGGCGGCGACGAATCGCTTCGGAGGTTTCGGAACGAGTCCAAAGCCATCTACTCCCTGAACCACCCCAATATTGTCAAGATCTACGACGTTCTTCTGGACCGGCAGAACCCGGTGATCGTCATGGAGTACGTCCAGGGAGTGACCCTGAAAGAATACATCGAGAAAAAGAAGGTGGTGGCCCCCAAGGTGGCCGCCGCCCTTGCCATGCAGCTGATGCTGGCCCTTCAGCACGCCCATGAGAACGGCATCGTCCACCGGGACATCAAGCCCCAAAACATCATGATCCAGGGGGACGGCACCATCAAGGTGATGGATTTCGGCATTGCCCAGATCTCCGTCTCCCAGTCCCGGACCATGACAGACAAGGCCATCGGCTCGGTGCATTACATCAGTCCGGAGCAGGCCCGGGGGGATGGGGCGGTAGACCAGCGCACCGACATCTACTCCGCCGGCGTCATTCTTTTCGAGATGATCACCGGGCGGCTGCCCTTCGAGGGGGATTCCCCCATCGGGGTGGCTATCCAGCAGATCCAGGCCCGGCCCCTGCGCCCCCGGGAGATCAATCCCGATATTCCCGAAGGGCTGGAGGATATCACCGTCAAGGCCATGTGCAAGGACCCCGACCGCCGCTACCAGACCGCCGGAGAGATGCTCCGTGACCTGGAGAAATTCCTCAGCGACCCGGGGGTGCTCTTCGGCTATGCCGAGCTGGAGACCGCCCTGGAGCACCGTACCGATATCCAGCGCTTTATGGACGACAACACCCCCGGCGCCGGGAACCGGAACCGGGAGGAACCCCAAAAAGCCAGGGAGAAAGGCCGCCGGAAGGCCTCCGCCTCCTCCCAGCAGGAGAAGGACCCGCCGCCGAAAAAGAGCCGCCGGCGCCGGAAGATCACCTACCTGACGGTGCTTTTCGGCATCACCTGCGCCTTTGTGGTGGGGACCCTGATCTTTATGGGAGTAATGATCGCCATCAACAAGCCCTTCGAACAGGTGCCGGAGATGGACTGCCCCAACCTGGTGGGCCAGAGCTACGAGGAGGCCAAAAAGAGCGACCAGTATCAGCTGGAAGTGGAGAGCCAGGAGTTTAACAACAACTACCCCGCCGGGGTGATCTTTGAGCAGAACCCCACCTCCGGAAAGCGGATCAAGGAGGGGATCACCATCAAGGTGAAGGTGAGCACCGGCAGCCAGACCATCACCCTCCCGGACTTCAAGAACCAGGAGGCTGCCCTGGTCTATGCCAAGCTTACCGAGCTGGGCCTCAAGTATGAGACGGTCCAGGAGACCAGCCCCACCATCGCTGAGGGGAACGTCACCCAGACCAGCCCCGGCATGAACGAGACGGTGGTCAGCGGGGATACCATCACCGTGTTTGTCAGCAGCGGCACCGGCAAGGAAAAGGTTGTGGTGCCGGATGTGATGACTTACGATCTTTCCGACGCCAAGGAGATGCTGGAGGATGCCGGGCTCAAGGCCAGCGTCACCTATGAGGCCAGTACCATGGACTACGACACCGTCATCAACCAGAACCCCAAGCACCCGGCCCAGCTGGATATCGGCAGTACCGTTTACCTGACGGTGGCCAGCGACGAGGTGATCCCCACTGCGGACTACAAGATGCGGGTCTTCTTTACCGACAAGATGCTCACCTCCGGGGACACCTATCGTGTCCAGGTGCAGTTGGATGGCCTGGAGGTCTACTCCGAGAATATCGACCCGGCGGAGCAGCGGTCAATTCTGGTGCCCCTCGCCGGAGAGGGGGCCTCGGTGGCCGACGTCTATATCGACGGCAGCCTCTACCAGAGCTTCCAGATCAACTTTGACGAAGGTACCGCCAGCCTTCTGGCGGACAACAAGGACAATTTCTGAGGCTTGGGGCGGCTTCCCAAGCCGCCGCCCAGGGCGTGAGACCCCGGGCCGGAAGCAAGCGGACAGAAGCGGGCCCGCCCGGCGGGGCGGGCCCGGTTTATTTTAGGGAGGATTTTTTTGGAACAGCAGGAGGAAAAAAAGGAAGGGCTTATCATCTGCTCCCAGGGGGGGTTCTACCAGGTGCGCACCGGGGATGGGGAATACCTCTGCCGGGGCCGCGGGCGGTTCCGCAAGGAGGAGACCCAGCTGGTGGTGGGGGACCGGGTGCTGATCCAGGTCTCCCCCGACGGCAGCGGTTTTATCACCGACCTTCTGGAGCGGAAGAACTTCCTCATCCGCCCCCCGGTGGCCAATATCGACAGGCTGGCCATGGTGGTTTCCTCTCAGAGTCCCGCCCCCAACCTCCTGGTTATCGATAAGCTCACCGCCATCGCCGCCCGCCGGGGGATCCCGGTGGTGATGATTTTCACCAAAATCGACCTTACCGATATCTCGGACCTGGCGGAGCTTTACCGCCGGGCGGGTTTTCCGGTGTTCCAGGTGGACAGCCTCACCGGCCAGGGGACCCGGGAGGTGGGGGAGCTGCTGAAAACCGGCATCACCGCCTTCTGCGGCAACTCCGGCGCAGGCAAGTCCAGCCTCCTCAACGCCCTGTTCCCGGAGCTGGGCCTTGCCACTGGGGATATCAGCCGGAAGCTGGGCCGGGGCAGGCACACCACCCGACGGGTGGAACTGTTCCCCACCGGCGCAGGGGGCTATATCGCCGATACCCCCGGTTTTTCGGCGGTGGATTTTCTGCAGTTTGAGCGGATGACCGCCCCGGAGCTGGCAGAGTGTTTCCCTGACTTTGCCCCTTACCGGGAGAAGTGCCGCTTTACCGGATGCAGCCACCGGGTGGAAAAGGGCTGCGCCGTTCTGGCGGCGGTGGAGGCGGGGGAGATCGCCAAAAGCCGCCACCAAAGCTACTGCGCCATCTATGAGGAGCTGCGCCAGGTGAAGGACTGGGAGCGGTAAACCCCAAAACAGGCGCTGCCCGATGACGGGAGAAGGGAGGAGCCCAAAGTGTCCAGGTGCATCGTTTTCTGCGGCAGGCCGGTGGAGGAGCCGGACCTGCTGGGGCTTTGCCAGGAGCCGGGAGACCTGGTGATCGGGGCGGACGGGGGATATCTCACCGCCCGGCGGCTGGGTTTTTCTCCAGGGCTGATCCTGGGAGATTTTGATTCCGCCCCCATGCCCCCCGCCGGGACGGAGGTGGAGGTCCACCCCGCCCATAAGGACGAAACCGACTGTGTCCTGGCGGTGGATGCGGGCCTTGCCCGGGGATACCGGGAGTTTGTCATCCTGGGGGGGACCGGCGGCCGGCTGGACCACACCGTGGCCAACCTCCAGACCCTGGGGTATCTGGCGGACCGGGGAGCCCGGGGCCAGCTCCGGGACCGGGATTGCTGGGCCACGGTGATCCGGGATGAGACGGTGGAGATTCCCCGGGAGGCGTACCTGGGGGAGGGGGCTTATCTCTCCCTCTTTGCCATGGGGGGACCCTGCACCGTCACCGAGACAGGGGTGGAATACCCTCTGAAGGAACACACCCTGACGGGGTTCTACCCCCTGGGGGTGAGCAATCATATTCTGGACGCCGCCCGGATCACCGCCAGGGGAACCCTCCTGGTGATGCTCTGCCGGGACCGGCGGAATAAGGAGGAAGAGCCATGAAGGAGATCCAGGAGGCCCTGCGGGAGGCCGCGGCGAAAAAACAGGTGATGGCCCTGTACCGGGACGATACCGGGGAATGCTGGAGCGGTGTTCCGGTGATGGTAGGCTCCCGGCTGGCGGTGCTCTGCCGGGAGCGGGACTTCGCCCTGGACGGCTACCTGGCGGTGGATATGGAGATCCTCACCGGGGCGGAGCGGTACGACGACAACGATTTTGTCCGCCGGGCAATGGCGGGAGAGGGGGTCTACGACGGCTGCCGCAAGCCTCCGATCCAGGGCTGCGGGGACTGGAAACAGCTGCTGGACGGGGTGATCAAGGCTTTCGGAGGCTGGTGCATCGCCCAGTGTGAGGATGAGGACGGCGACCTCTGTTTCTATGTGGGCAAAGCGGCTTCCCTGGGGGACAATGGCCTGGTGCTGCGCCCGGTGGATGCCGACGGCCGCTGGCATCAGGAGACGGTGCCCATCCCCTACGAGGATCTGCGGACCCTCTCCTTTGGGGGAAATTATCTCCGGGTGTTTAAAAAATACGGGGGCTGACCCCTCCGGGACAGAAAAAACGGGAGCCTTTTTGGCTCCCGTTTTTGATTTTGGGGATATTCCAGGGGTTCAGAGTTCCTGGCTGGTGAAGAGGAAGTGACCCAGGACGGTGGTAGTGAAGGTGATCTCCCCGTCCTCCGCCGTGGGGGCGGCAATGTAGGTAAGCTTGTCGGTGTCCTCGTCCCAGAGGTAGACGTAGACGGTGCCCTCCAGGTCGGTCTCCGCCGTCACAGTGACGGTGGTGGGCATGGGCATGGCTCCCGCCAGGTCGGCGGTCTCAAAGTCGATGTCCTCGGGAACCGCCGGGTAGTATTTCTCCCGGAGGGAGGGGCTGTGGTAGTCCACGGGGTAGTAGCAGCGCCCAGGCTCGTTGACCTGTCCGAAGCCCCCGGGGATGTAGAGGGAGTAGCCCCCCACTTCCACCGTCAGGCTGGAGCCGGGGTGGGCCCCCAGGAGGTTCATGGTGTAGAGGGAAATGGCGGCGGGGACATGAAGGTCCACACCGACTCCCTGGCCGTTCCGGATGGCCTCATGGGTCTCGTCGCTGTTGGCTTCGTTGTCGGTGACGGAGGGGTTGTCATTGCTGCCGCCGCCGGAGGCGCCCACTGAGATGGTGCCCTCGGTGTAGCAGTCGTAACCACCGGGAGTCAGGCGCAGGGCGTTGATCTCGAGGTGGTTGCCGCCGATGGTGTAGAACAGCGTACCGGTGCTGTTGAAGGTGATGCGGTAGTCGATGCCGCCGCCCAGTCTATAGATGTTATCCCTGGAATCCACAGGGATCCAGCCCATCGGACTGTCTGGGGCATCCGGATCTGTGTACCAATATTCTTCCAGGGTGATATCAGCCCCGGTGATCTCCATGTCGAACAAATAGTTGTAGTCCAGATACTCCCCATCGAACCCCGCCAATTGGAACTCCTGGGTGCTCCCCACGGCGGCGGAGCCGCTGGTAAAGGCGCCGCCGTTGTCACGGATGCGGATTTCCAACTCGTCATTGGCAAAGGCCAGAGTGGCGGTGGCGGCCAGCATAGTCAGGGCCAGGATCAGGGCCAAAAATCTTTTCATGGTATTCCCTCCTAACAAAAGCTTTCCTTCCAGGAGCCGCTTCCACCAGGTGGATGCCTCCCGGGATTGGGGATTATCCCCTTTTTTCATTATACATGTTGAAAGCTTTTGGATGCAAGAACATTTGGCACCGGATGAGGGGATTTTAGGGCGGCTTTGGCGCAAAAAAACTGGAGCCTTTTCAGGCTCCAGTTGGACAGAGCCCCTTCTGCGGCTTTCAGAAGGGGGAGAGAAACTCAGAGTTTTTCACCAGAAAGGAGGAAGCAGCCCAGACGGGTAGCGGTGAAGGTGACGGTGCCGTCATCTTCCGCTGGAGAAGCCACATAGGTGAGCTTGCCGCTGTCCTCGCTGTAGAGGTAAACGTGGACAGTGCCTTCCAGATCAGTCTCCAGGGTGACGGTGACGGCGGTGGGCATGGTCATGGGCGCCCCGGCTTCCACCGCTTCGCAGTCAGCGCCGCCGGCCAGCTTCTCCATCTCAGAGGCTGCCTTGGCGGGGCTGCGGTAGTCCATGGGATAGTAGACCCGGCCTGCCTCGGTGACGGTGCCAAATCCGCCGGGGATGGTAACGGACATATCACCGATGGAGACGGTGAGGGAAGCCCCGGAGTTAGCTCCCAGAAGATTCATGGTCTTCAGAGAGATGGCGTTGGCAGGGTTGTGAATCTCCACCGATACGTCCTCGCCGGCCCGGATGGCATCCTGGGTCTCGGTGGTGTTGGCATCATTGTCTGTAGCGGTGTAGCTGTCGGAGTCACCCGTCCAAAGGGGAGCGTCTTCCACGGTGATGCTATCCCCGGTATTGTCGTTGGCCACCACTCCGTCGGCGGCCTCCACCCGGGTGACGGTGTTTTGGGCCAGCTGGGCATTATCCGGGTCGGCCATGTCAAGACCGCCGTTGGTGCCGGCTTCCAGGTTGGTTACAGTACCGCCGGTGACGCTGGCGTCCACCTTACCGATGGCGCCGGTGACTCCGGAGTCGGCGGTCTCACCGCCCAGGTAGAAATTGTCCACAGTGCCGCCGGTCATCTCCATGGAGGCGCTGTCCATGCTGCCCCGGTTCACCGACTGGAGGACGGTGATCTCGCCCCCCTGGACCAAGACGTTGGCAGTGCCGGTGTAGCCGTTGGAGCCGCCGCCGGTGACCCAGCCCCAGTCTCCGCCTTTGACAGTGAGATTAGCTGTGCCTACGCTGGAGTAGCCCTGGCCGCCCCCGAATAGGAGCAGGCTGGAACCGTTCTCCATTGTAACGTTGGCCACATCTACCCGGTTGGGGGAGTTGGCGGAATCAGCAGCGGTACCCACGCTTCCGTCATTGCTGGCAGAGGCCAGGCCGCCGCCGCAGACCGCATTGCCGAAAGAACCGCCTTTGATGAGGACGTTGGAGGTTCCTACGGCGTTATCCAAATAGCCGCCGCCGAAGATGCCGAAGCAGTTGCCGCTTTCCACGGTGATGCTGCTGGCGAATTTCTTCCCCTTGTAGGCACCGTCGGCGGAACCATCGCCGCCGCCGAAGATGTTGGCGCCGCTGGAGATGGTCTCCTGTCCGCCGGCCCAGGTGACAATAAGCTGGTTGCCGTTGTCCGGGTTAGCTTTGACGGTAATGGGGGTTCCGTTGGCGAAGAAAATGTTTTGCGTCTGATCATAAGTGGGGGTAGCGGCTGCTACGCTCTCCCAGGTGGCGGCAAAACCCACCACTGCCATGGAGCAAACCATGACGGCAGCCAAAAGGACTGCTAGGATCTTTTTCATGTGATACTTCCTCCTTGTTTGTGTTGCTTTTTCACGGCGGCGCTGGCGGAGGCCCCGGGGCCTCCGCCTATGCCTTCCCGCGAGGCAGCAAAAAAAGCGCCGTATACGGGAATAAACCCATACACAGCGCCACAAACAAGTGCAATCCAAAATCCGCCGGTTTTCGCCTTGTATTCACAAGGGCAAACCGGTATAATAAGGTTGCAATGTGCGGCGTAAGCCGTTGTGTATGGAGGTCCTTTCTCCGTAGACAGGGGGCGGGGTGGTTCCAGCACTCTGCCCCCGCTTGCACCTATTTTGTGCCTCGCCCCCATTATACACGACCCATATCGGGAATGCAAGAATTTATTAGGCCAAAACGCGCCGGGAAATGGCTTCCCGACGCGTTTTATCCATGATGCAAGATATGCGGGAGATGTCAGTTTCCGTCCTCCGGGTGGAGCTTGCGGAACCAGAAATAGGAGGCCACGGTGGGGACCAAAGCGGAGACAGCAGTGAGGCCCATAAACACCCCCAACAGCCACCGCTCCGGAGCCAGCAAAGCCAGGGGTACCGTAACCGCCCCGGTGAGGAAGAAGAGCCGTCCCCCCATGCGGTTGGCCCGGTCCCAGACCCTGGGGTCCGCCAGGGTCCAGGGGGTGCGGATCCCCATGAAGTAGTTGTGGCGCACCGTAGGGAGGATATTCCCCAGGAAGGCGAAGAGGAGGCCGATGAGCACCGTCACCACCCGACCGATGGAAAGACTGCCAGGGGAGAGGTTCTCCCAGATGGCGGCGGAGTTTACCGCGGCCATGAACAGCTGGAACACCACGCAGAAGCCGTCGTAGTGGTCCTGGAATTTTCGGTAGTTCTCCCGCCTGGGGTCGATTTTGGGCAGAAGGGCCAGCAGCAGCCCCAGCCCCGGCCCCATAAGCGCCAGCCCCAGGAGGGTGGCTTTGGAGCCGGTGCCGGTAACTTCCCCGTCAAAGCCCCAGGTGGTTACCACCTGATCCGGCAGTTCCCCCCAGACTGCCCACAGCAGCAGGAGAGGGAGAACCGCCAGCACGGCGCAGAGGATCATGGCGCTTTTCCGTTTCATACGACTCACTCCTTTCGGCGGAAGGATGCGGCCCAGGAGACCACTTCGTCCATCACCGTCATGTTCAGCTCGTAAAATATGAATTTCCCCCGTTTTTCGTCCAACACCAGTCCGGCCTCCCGGAGAATGGCCAGGTGATGGGAGACGGTGGCCCCGGCGGTGGGAAAATGGCTCCCGATCTCACCGGCGGTAAGGGGTCCGTCCCGGAGAAGCTCCAGGATCTCCCGCCGGGTTGGGTCGGAAAGGGCCTTGAAGGTATCTTGAAATCCCATAGCCAGCATTCCCTCCCAGAAATTATTTAGACGTTTGTCTAAATATAAAATATCATCTGCCCGCCTTCCTGTCAAGGATATTTTGATAAATGTCTAAATGTTCCATGCAGAGGCGGATTTCTTTTCATTCACCGGGAAATGTGTTATACTCATACCGTATGTATCAGAGCGGAAAGGAACGAAACGAGAATGGAATATAAGGAACTTACCGGGGTATCCCCGGAAATCCTCCAGGCGGTGGAAGCCATGGGCTTCACCACCATGACCGAGGTCCAGGAAAAGGCCATCCCGGTGATGCTGGCCGGGCGGGAGATCATCGCCAAGGCCCCCACCGGCACCGGCAAAACCTGCGCCTTCGGCATCCCCCTGGTGGACCGGGCCCAGACTGAGGGGGCCCCCTGGGTCCAGTCCCTGGTTCTCTGCCCCACCAGGGAGCTTTGCACCCAGATTGTGGACGAGCTGCGGAACCTCAGCCGGTTCAAAAGCGGGGTGCGGATCGCCGCCATCTACGGGGGCCAGCCTATGAAGCCCCAGATCGAAGCCCTGAAGAAGAACCCCCAGATCGTGGTGGCCACCCCGGGGCGGCTTCTGGACCATATGCAGCACCGCACCATCCGGGTGGACAAGGTCACCACCGTGGTGCTGGACGAGGCGGACGAGATGCTGGACATGGGCTTTTTCAAGGACGTCCGCCGCATCCTGGACAGCCTCAAGTCCAAAAAGCAGATGGTAATGTTCTCCGCCACCATCAGCCGTGAGGTGATGGATATCGGCTGGCTCTACCAGCGGGACGCCGAGGAGATCACCGTCCGCCCCCTGGAGGAGAGCCGCCCCAAGATTACCCAGTACTGCTGCCGATCCACCGGCCGCAAGAAATTTGAGGACCTGCTGGCGGTGCTTCAGGAGAAGGACCTGGGCCGGGTGCTGATCTTCTGCAACACCAAGTACACCACCGCCCTCATCTGCGATATGCTTACCCGGCGGGGGGTCCCCGCCCAGTGCATCCACGGGGACATGATCCAGAAGGACCGCAACCGGGTGATGGCAAAATTCAAGGAAGGGGAGATCCCGGTGATGGTGGCCACCGACGTGGCTGCCCGGGGCATCGATGTCACCGACATTGACGCTGTGGTGAACTATGACTTTCCCCAGGACAACGAGACCTATGTCCACCGCATCGGCCGTACCGCCCGGGCTGGGAAGGAGGGCATCTCCTATCTCTTCTACTCCCCCGACGAGCGGATGCGCTTAAAGAATCTTATCCGATACACCCGGTTCGAGATCAGCCCCATCTCCGTTTCGGAGGAAGGGGTCATCTCCCCGGCGGAAGAACTGTGAGGTGGCGTCTATGAAAACCGCCGCGATCCTGGCTCTGGGAGGGGGTTCCCTCCTGATCCTGGCCTGGCTGGTGGGGCTGGCGATGATGGCCGGCCGGGGAGCCCCTGCCCGGGGGAATATCCTTGCTGCCACCGGTATCTCCTGGATACATCTTATTGGGGGAATCGGATGCGTTCTGGCTTTTGGATGGCTCTGGGCCCAGGAGCTTTCCGCCTGCGCCACCGGGGCCAAGGAGGATTTGGATCTGTGGGTGGTCCTTTGGAGCACCGTTTTGGCCCTGGTGGGGATGGGCGCCGTCTGGATGGTGCTGGTGCGCCGGGTCTGGTGCACCACCGCCGGCCTGGTGCGGCGCACCTGGCTGGGGAAGATCCAGCAGGTTCCCTACGGGAAGCTGGCAGGGGCCGCCCAGTTCCGGTTCGATGACGTGATTCTCCCCTGTGAGGAGGAGAAAGTGGTTCTGGACATCACTCAGCCGGACTTCTGGCGGGTGATGGATTACCTGGCCAAGCAGGGGGTGGACTTTTCCGCCATCCCTCCCCATCTGGACCAGAAGCTGGACAAAAAGCGGGCCCGGTACAAGAACCGGACCTGATACCGGGGGAACCGGAGGGAAAGGAGCCCTATGCAGCATATTTTTGTGGATTTTGAGATGAATCAGGTGCCCAGGAAGGGGCACACCGACGTTCTTCCCGCTCTCCTCCACGAGATTGTGGAGATCGGTGCGGTGAAGCTGGACCAGGACTACCGCCAGGTAGGAAAGTATTCCGCCTATGTGAAGCCCCAGTGCTTCGAGATCAGCTCCGCCTGCACCCGGGTCACCGGCATCCGGGAAAGTGATGTGGCAGGGGCAAAGCCGCTCCCCGAGGCTCTGGAGGACTTTCTCCTGTGGATCGGGGACGAGCCCACCCGGACCTACGCCTGGAGCGACAGCGACAAGAAGCAGCTGTTCCAGGAGTGCCAGGCCAAGGAGCTTTGGACCAGCGGGGTGCCAAAACCCTTCCGCCGGTGGATGGACTTTCAGCGGATCTATACCCGGCTTCTGGGGCTTTCCAGCCGCAACCGCATTTCCCTGAAAAACGCCATCGGGGGCATCGAGGTGAACTTCGCCGGCACCCAGCACAGCGCAGCCGACGACGCCGAGAATTCCGCCGTCCTCCTGACACTGGTCCACGACAAGGAGGCCTTTGAGGAGCGCACCCGGATTACCCGGGCCCTGATGAACGCCGCCAGCGCCCCGCCGCCCCCGGCAACCACCCTGGGGGATCTCTTCGGGGCGGCCCTGGGGCAGTGGGAGTTCGCCGACGACCCCGAGGAGGAGACAGCGCCGGTTTGACCCTGATCCATACATAGAAAATGAAACGGCAGACGGATTATCCGTCTGCCGTTTTTGTGTTTGTCAGGGCCTTTGGAGGAGAGTCCGGGGATTCCGGCGCTTTTGGCTCCTTGGGATCCGGCCGCCGGGGGTAGGGGGTTTCCACCCCGGTGCGCCCCAGGATGTAGTCGGTGGAGGTTCCCAGCTCGTCAGCCAGGAAATCCAGCATCCAGATGCGCATCTCACGGCGCCCGGTTTCGTAAAAGTTGTACAGGGTGGCACTGATCCCCAGACGGCGGGCCATCTCCTTCTGGGTGATGCCCCGGTCCTTCCGGAGCTCCTTGAGAATATCGCTGTAGACTTCCGGCACCTGCATCCCCTCCTAAAATTTACACCAGTTGTAGTATTTACAAGGATAAAGGAATCTGGTACACTCAGGATAAAAATATACACCAGGTGTAAATTAGAGGAGGGAGCCCCGTGGAAAAACCAGAAAATATGGGACAGGTGTTAAGCGCCGCGGCGCTGATGCGGTTCCGGCGTTCCAAGGAATACCGGGACCTGGACCGGGCCCACCGGGAAACCCTGGCCATTTGCAGCGGCAAGATGGAGGAGGAAGCCCGGCGGTTTTTTCTCCAGTACCTTGCCGCCATGGAGGAACCCTGCAGGACGGCCGCCGCCGCCCTGTATCTCCAGGGACTGCGGGACTGTGTGGTTCTTCTGGGGGAGTTGGGGATCCTCACCCAGGGACAGGGACAGGAAACGGCCCTCCCGAAGGAGGGCCGTCGGTAGGCGGGGGGAATGGAGCCGGAGGTTAGGACCCCTGGGGAGGGTTCCCCTCCCTGCCGGAGTCGGTCCGCCGGGGAAGGAGGTCCACCGGCCGGGGCAGGCGCTCCAAAAGCTGTCCCAGGCTCCGGGCCTGGTGACCCCGCATCACCTGTTTCATGGACCGGCGCAGGTCCCGGATTTTCTCCGGGGAGGGGGGCGCAGGGGGCTGGGTTCCGCTGTAGCAGCTGAGCTCCAGCCACCCGGCCAGGTGAAGGAGGGCGGCTGCCGTCTCCGGCTTTTCCTGCCCGGAAGCGGCCTTTGCCAGCCGTTCCAGGTATTGCCGGAAGGTCTCCCCTTTCCGGCGGGAGAGGCCGTGGAGCCGGCCCCGGCGCTCCAGCCAGGCCAAAGCGCCGGCGGGGGTGTTCCGCAGCCGGAAGCTCCGCCAGGTCAGGGCCAGGGCTCTCCCCAGCCGTCCCAGGGCCTGGGCCAGGCCCCGGAGGAAATGTCCCCGGGAGCGTTTGATTTTGGGGGCAGGAGGCGCCGTCCGGCCTGAGATCCGCACCCGGCGCATCTGCCAGAGCCACCGGAGGGCAGCCAGAACCAGCAGCGCTCCAAAGGTCCCCCAGACCAGGTAACCCACAATATCGGGGAGGTCGTAAACCTCTTGGGGAACCTCCTCGGGCATCCCCACCTGGGGAACGTCCCAAATGGAGGAGAGGTCTCCGTCAGGAGCGGCCTGGGGGAGGAGGGAAAGGAGGAAGGTGAGAACCGAAACAAAGCCCTGCCACACCGTCTCAATGACTTTCATCACAAAGGAGAGGAAGGCCACCAGGCCCTGTCCCGCAGACTCCGAAAAGAGGAGAAGGAAGGCGATGGCCAGCCCGCCGACAACCAGCAGCACCCAGAGGATGGAGACGGCTCCCAGAAGGCCGCCGCCTCCCACCTGCCGCCGTCCGCCGGAAAGGCGCTGGCAGACCAGGGAGAGGAAGCTGAGGACCACCACCAGGAAGACGGGAAGAAGCTGTTCCGGGCTGGCGCCCCAGGTATTCTGGATCACCAAGAGATAGATGAGAAACAGGGCCCCGGCATCCAGGTAGAGATTGGTTTGGGAGGGACGGATGGGGTGGAACACCAGCCAGCCGCCGTGGGCTGCCGCCAGGAGGGCGGCCACGGCAAGGATCAGCCTGGCGCCTCCGGTGAGGGAGGGACCCCAGAGAAGCACCGCCGCCAGCTGGCCCCCGGCTGCCAGGGCCCCGGCGCCGATGAGGACGGGGATGGTCCGGGGCTTGGCGGCAAAGGCCCGGAAGAGGGTCCAGGCGGCCAGAAGCGCCCCTGCCCACACCAGGGCCGAAGGGAGACCCAGGGGGTCGTCCCCCACCATGGTCACCATGAGAAACAGGGTCCAGAGAAGGAAAACGTCGCAGCAAAGGGCCGCGGCCGAGGGAAACCAGCCCAGGCTTTCCTCTTCAAAGGGGAGAAGGGTGGATTTGATATCAGAGCTCATGAGGCCATCCCTCCTTCCCGGATGGCTGACAGGGGTACCACCGATACGTCCAGGGGAGGAAGCTCCGCCGGGGGTTCCAGGTAGGGGAGAAGCACCAGGGAGGCGGCGTCCAGCCCTTCCAGAAGGGACCAGCCCTCAAAGCTCCCCACGTCCCGGGTGAACAGGTAGATGCGTCCCGCCCGGGAGGCCCCCCGGAGAAGTCCTTCCCGGTCGAAGGAGGAGCAGCGGTAGGGGGCCTTTTCCGACTCCTCCCGCATCCACACCGGAGCCTGCCGGAGGCGGTAGCCCGCCAGACGGAACAGAAGATCCTCCGGGGCGGCGCCGTCGGCGGCAAAGAGGTTGACCGGGGGCTGGTTGTCCCCCTTGGGGAGGCTCAGGCCGCAGGGCACCCCTGACTCCCCAAGGCGCAGCACCACCGAGGCCAGAAGGCTCAGGGTATCCTCCAGGCCGTCGGGGTCCTCCAGGAAGGACTGGCCGTCCAGGATAAAGTGGGCGGCCTTGGGGAGGATGGTTTCGTAGAGATTCACCTGAAGGGGCTGCTGCCGGGCGGCCATCCGCCAGTTGATCCGCTTCCAGGGGTCGCCGTTCTGGTACTGCCGGGAGCTTTTGATAACGGTGATATCTTCCATATAGCCCCGGCCTCCCCACTGGCTGTCCCACAGGTCCCGGAGGAACAGCTCCCCCCGCACCGGCTGGATCCGTGGATAGACGGCAAAGACCCGGGGCAGAGGAAGGGGGATTTCCAGGGCCGCCTGGGTAAGGCCCAGGCCGTCTCCGCCCCGGAGGGAGAGATACTCCACCCGGTAAACTCCCCGGCTCCGGGCCTCCCAGGAGGTCTCCCACTCCAGGGACTGGTGCCAGAGGAGGAAGGTGAACTTCTGCCCCAGGGCCGGACGGTCCTGGAGGGTGCCGTCCCGGGCTGGAACCGGCGTCTGGATGATGGGGAGCCCTTCCCGGGGCATGAGGCAGCCGTCATCGGGGAGCAGCTGGCAAACCTCCAGCCACAGAAGGGGAAGAAGCTTCTGGTTGTTCACCCGGCAGCGGATGGTGGTTTCCTGGCCGGGGAAGAAACGGTAGGAGGGGCAGTCCAGCTCCACCGAGACCCGTTTCAGGGAGGCCATCCCCCACAGGCGGGAGCCAAGCCCTATGGCAAAGAGAAGGAGCAGGAATCCCGCCAAAGCGGTGCGCCCAAAGAAGCTGGCCAGGAGGGAGCAGATGAGGCAGAGCCCCAGACTCCCCAGGTAGACCAGATGGCTGGAACCGTTCCCCAGCCGGGGACTGCGGCTATCCACGGAGAAGCTCCTCCCCCGCCGGGGGGACGGGCACCTGGGCCAGCAGGGTGTCCAGAAGGCCTTCCGCAGTCACGCCGGACAGCCGGGCCTCATTGGAGAGGAGGAGGCGGTGGTCCAGAACCGGGTGGGCCAGCTGCTGGACGTCGTCGGGGGTGACGAACCGGCGGCCTTCCAGGGCGGCCCAGGCCTTGGAGGCCCGGTAGAGGCTCCGGGAGCCCCGGGGGCTTACCCCCATTTTGGCCATGGGGGTCTGGCGGGTGGCGGCTACCAGCTCCACAATGTACCGGGCCACTTCCTGGGAAACAAAGACCTCCTGCACCGACTGCTGGAGGGCGAGAAGCTCCTCCCCGGAGGTGACGGTGTTCACCGAGGAGAAGGGGATGCCGTCTCCCAGGCTGTCCAGCATCTGCTGTTCCTCCTGGGGGCTGGGGTAGCCCAGGGAAAGGCGCACCAGGAACCGGTCCATCTGGGCGGCAGGGAGCTGGAAGGTGGTTTCCGACTCCACAGGGTTCTGGGTGGCCATCACCACAAAGGGGCTGGGCAGGGGGTAGGTCTCACCGTCGATGGTGACCTGGCCCTCCTCCATGGCCTCCAGAAGGGCGGACTGGGTCCGGGGAATGGCCCGGTTGATCTCATCCGCAAGGAGGAGATTGGTCATCACCGGCCCCTGCATCAGCTGGAACTCCCCGGTTTTCTGATTAAAGATGTTCATCCCCAGGATATCCGCCGGCAGCAGGTCAGGGACGAACTGGATCCGCTTGCTGTCCAGTCCCAGGACGATGGCCAGGGTCTTTACCAGGGTGGTTTTCCCCACCCCGGGGAGGTCGTCCAGGAGGATATGCCCCTGGGAGAGAAGGGCCACCAGGGTCAGCTTCACCTGGCGCTCTTTCCCGATGATAATCTTGCCTGTTTCCGCCAGGACCTGCCGTCCCAGCTCCTGAATTCGTTCTTCCACCGTCATCTCTCCTTTTGTCCCTTTTCCTTTCTGGCCGGAGGCAGGTCCCTCCTCAACCCCGCCGCCGGTCAGGTCCTTTTCTAATCATGATAACACAAAAATCGACCCCCGGGCAAGAATTTCCTGCCGGGGGCCGGTGGGGGGGAGAGGCGGGTCCGCCGCCTCTGCTGTTTGAGGGGCCCAGAAATGGACCGGTGCAATTCTCCGAAGGTCATCCCTGTCGGGGGCTGCTGTTTCCAGAAGTGCCGGAAGGGGTCACGACGGGTTTCCCCTCTCCGTCCAGGAGGGGGCAGAATCCTGCCGCGCTGCCGTCCCGGTGGAAGAGATAGTTGACCCCGGTGACGGTGTCCACCCAGATCTCATTGACCACCGCAATGGTTCCCTGGGAGTAGATCTTTTTGAACCGCTCTCCTTTTCCTCCTGTTATGCTTCCGTTAAACATGGTTTTTCTCCTCTCTTGGCGCCCGGGATGCACCCCTGGGCTGTCAGGACTATCTTATCATCCCCGGCGCCTTTTGGCAACGGTGGAAAAGCCCCGGAGAGGCTGATGTAACGGTTTTATCCAACAAAATTTTCACTCTGTTCACCATTTGCCCACGCCCCTGATGCTATGATAGAAACAGAAATAGATTCTGTTGATGGAGGGATCCTTGTGAACTGGCTGCGGAGATTTATGATGGGGCGGTACGGCGCCGATCAGCTGACCTTTGCCACCCTCCTTCTTTCCATGATTCTTGCAATGTTCACCCGGGGAAGGCTCTGGCCCCTGTCGGTGCTGGGCTTTCTTCTTCTTATCTGGGCCTATTTCCGGATGCTTTCCCGGAACATTTCCGCCCGGGCCCAGGAAAACGGCATCTTTCTCCGGTACTGGTACCGGGTGAAGGGCTTTTTCCAGCGGTTTTCCGCGCGGCTGGGGGACCGGACCCACCGGTATTACCGCTGTCCCCAGTGCGGCCAGAAGCTTCGGGTACCCCGGGGCAGGGGCAGGATCGTTATCACCTGCCCCAAGTGCCGGCACGAGTTTATCCGCAAAAGCTGAATCCTGTCCTGGTTCCTTAGCCCCAGGCGGCGAAGCCCTTCGCCGCCTGGGGCTTTTTTCTGAGATCCCCTCAGGATGGGAAGGTTAAGTGAAACAAAAACTGTGGTAAAATTACTAAAAATAGAAGAAATTCGTAAAATCTCAAAACTTTTCAAGAGGAAAATCTAATATATTACAATAAAGTAACTTTTTACTTGCAATTGGTTACAACTTGTAATACAATGAACACAGGGAAAGGGAAGTGGAGAGCCCGATCCCCAAAGATTGAAATTTTAAATGGAGGAAAACACACATGAAAAAGGTACTCGCTCTTGTGCTGGCCGTCATGATGCTGGCCACCGTGGCCCTGGCGGCTGACCTGGTTCCTGGCAAGAAGATCAAACTGGAGAGGGCGGCTGATTCTGGTATCATTGGTGCTGCCGATGCTGCTAGCGCTGTCTGCGAATTCGAGTATGGTGACAACACCTGGCTGGCCAAGTCCCTGAACAGCGACAACTATTCCATCACCAGCATCAAGTACAACGAGGGCAAATCCCTCATCGACTCCATCAAGATCGATGATGATGAGGAGCAGGTTGTGGTTGCTCTGAAGCAGGACTATGAGAACACCAAGAATAAGGAGTTCGACATCGAGTTCACCATCAAGGGCAAAGGCAAATATAAGGATGACAATGACAAGAACGTTTCCGTTCCCGATGTGGATGTTCGTATCAAGGGCACTGTTGGTTACACCCTCCAGGAAGTCGCTTTGGACGACGAGGACATCAATGTCGATGGGTATGATCTGGCCAACGACCTGATCAAGTTCAAGAAGGGTGAATACTCCTATGCTACCCTGTATCAGGATTACGAGGGCAGCGAGGTCTCCCTGGAAGTCCGTGTTTACGACGGCAACAAGCTGTTCCTGAACTGCGATACTGACCCTGTCACCTCTGTCCTGAAGGCCAACGCTGACAGCGACGCTGACATGTATTTCTACAACTTTGAGGGTGAGCCCACCTTCGATGCTACCGCCAAGCTGTACTTTAATGATGCTGATGAGGACATGTATGTCTATCAGCTGAAAGATGGCAAGCTGGTTAAGGCTGGCTCCTACTCTGAGGATGACGGCTGCTGGGTTGTCAAGGCCCGCACCCTGGGACAGTATGTTGTCTCCACCGAGAAGCTGAGCAATGCTTCCGGCGAGGACACCACCGATGAGGATGTGGAGAACCCCGACACCGGTGCTAACGATGTCGTCGGCATCGCCGCTGCCCTGGGCGCTGTTGCCCTGGTCTCCGCCGCCGCTGTCTCCCTGAAGAAATAAGCTGAGCTTATTCTCCCAAGGAACTAAGCCGAAAGGCTGAAAAAACCGCCCCTTCTCCACGGGGCGGTTTTTTTGCGTCCATAAGCAAACGGACCCAGAAGCGTAAAATTGTCCCCCGCTCTCTGGCGGCCCAGGGGCCGCACCCGCGTCCGTAAGCAAACGGACCCAGAGGCGTAAAATTGTGCCCCGCTCTCTGAACAAACAACCTGGACTGAGAAGAACGCCGGATATGTCCGCAAAAGCGCCTTCTGAATCTTAGGTGATATGCTCAGGGAGCGGGGTACAGCGTTTCGATTGGTGAAACGCTTCTCACGGACGCGAAAGACGGTTGCGTACCGCCTGGATGTATTCCAGACTGGTTACTGACTGGGGGTGGGGATGGGTTGTAATCTTGGCAAGGTCCGGGGTCATAATGCCGTCCTCCTCAATGGTGAGGCGGGCGCTGTCCCGAAGCTTCCGGGCGAAGGCGCAGAGATCCTCCAGGCCGTCCAGCTCACCGCGCTTTTCCAGGGCGCCGGCCCAGGCGTAGATGATGGCGATGGGGTTGGCCACCGCAGGCTCTCCCTTCTGGAAGCGGTAGTAGTGGCGGCGCACCGTGCCGTGGGCTGCCTCATACTCAAAGCACCCGTCCGGGGACATGAGCACCGAAGTCATCATGGCGGCAGAGCCGTAGGCGCTGGCCACCATGTCGCTCATAACGTCTCCGTCGTAGTTCTGGCAGGCCCAGACGTAGCCCCCCTCGTCCCGAACGGCCCGGGAAACAGCGTCGTCGATGAGACAGTACTGATAGGTGATCCCAGCCTCCTGGAAGCGCTGGGCAAACTCCTCCTCGTAAACCTGTTGGAACAGGTCCCGGAAGTTCCGGTCGTAGACCTTGGAGATGGTGTCCTTGGCGGAGAAAAGAAGGTCCTCCTTCACCGAAAGGGCGTAGTTGAGGCAGCACCGGGCGAAGCTGAGAATGGATTTGTCCAGGTTGTGGACCCCCTGGGCGATTCCGGGACCTTTGAACTGGTGCACCAGCTCCCGGATTTCCTCCCCGGTCTCCTCGTTGGTGTACACCAGCTCGCACTTCCCCGGGCCGGGGACCCGGATCTCCACTCCGCGGTAGAGGTCGCCGTAGGCGTGGCGGGCCAGGGTAATGGGGCGTTTCCAGCTTTTGATGTAGGGCTCAATACCTTTTGCCAGAATGGGGGCCCGGAAAACGGTGCCGTCCAGTACCGCACGGATGGTGGCGTTGGGGCTCTTCCACATTTTGGTCAGGCCGTACTCCTTCACCCGGTCCATGTTGGGGGTGATGGTGGCGCATTTCACTGCTACTCCCAGTTCCCGGGTGGCCAGGGCCGAGTCGGTGGTGATCTGGTCCGCAGTCTTTTCCCGGCTCAGGATCCCCAGGTCGTAGTAGAGGGTTTTCAG
>JAHZBJ010000002.1:2163-29839 GCA_019423445.1 Oscillospiraceae bacterium | reverse complement strand
CACAAAGGGTTCCAGCAGCTCCGCCTTTACCTGTTTCCAAAGGACCGCCGCCATCTCATCTCCGTCCATTTCCACCAGGGGTGTTTTCATCCTGACCTTTTCCATTCTGTCCGCTCCTTCCTGACCCAAAGTCCGGTTCCATTCCAATGGGAACCGGCTTTTTTGATGATTATTTTATTATCGCATTTTTACAGGGGTCATGTCAATCCAAAGGAAAATCTCTGCAAACCGCACAAAAGAGGACAGAGTAGATTGAGCTATATTACAAAATTTGTTTAAGCCTTAAAAAATAAGTTGAAAAACAAAAAAACAACAATTATACTGAAGATGAAAGAAACGTTTTCCCAGCGTGAAAAGAAAGGATGCGTGTCCATGGAACAGATGAAGAAGCAGATCATTACCTCTGAAGCTCCATCGCCGGCAGGGCCCTATTCCCAGGCAATCGTGGGAGACAGATTTGTCTTTGTTTCAGGCCAGCGCCCGGTGGATCCAGCTACAGGGGAGATTGGAAGCACCATTCAGGAGCAGACCAGACAGGTTATAAAGAACCTGGAAGCGGTGCTTCAGGCGTCGGGTTCATCCCTGAAAAATGCAGTAAGGGCTACCGTCTATCTTTCGGATATTGCAAACTTTGCGGCCATGAATGAGGTCTATGAGGAAATGGTACCCAAGCCTTTCCCCTCCCGGACCACTTTCGGGGCGCAGCTCCGGGGGATCCTCATTGAGATCGATATGATCGCCCTGCTGGATAACCCGGAACACTGAAAATGAAAGGAAGCAAATAATGAAATCCATCGAAGAAGCCCTCCCCCTCCTTACCGCTCTCATTGAAGGAATGGCAAAGCATTTTGGCGATAACTGCGAATTTGTAGTCCACGATTACTCCAAGGAGTTTTCCTCCACCATTGTGGCCATCTCCAACGGAGAGGTCACAGGGCGCAGCGTAGGAAAAGGGGGGACCGGCGTCGGCTTGCGGGTCCTGCAGGGGAACGAAGAGGAGGACGGGAAATACAACTATGTATCCCAGACCCAGGATGGGCGCCTCCTCCGCTCCAGCACCATCTATTTGAAGGATGACGACGGCAAGGTGATGGGTTCCCTTTGCGTCAACTTCGACATCACCGACATGATCAGCGCCCGGAACTTCATGGACAGGTTCATCGGCCTCAACCAGCCCGGCGCCCAGGTGGAGACGGTGGTGTATCAGAACGTGGAGGATCTCCTGGTGGCGATGATCACCGATTCCATCAATTATATCGGGGTGCCGGCGGCCCTGATGACGCGGGAACAGAAAATCGAGGGGATCCGGTACCTGAACCGCCGGGGAGCTTTCAAGATCAAGAACGCCGCCAATGTGGTGGCCCGTTATTACGACATCTCCCGGTACACCATTTACAATTACATAAACGACGGGGAGAGCAAAGCGGAAACCAACCAGCAGTAAAGAGAAATGCAGCATGAAAAAGGAGGAGGAATGGATATGCTCAATGAGAAACTGATCCAGGAAGAATATGGTTTTCTGGGGGAGGATATCTTCCTTAACGTTTCCCAGGTGGTGATGCCTCCAAAGCGGGTCCAGGAGGCATATGGGAATTTCATGGCAGATTATGTGAAGGACCTCGGGGAAGACATCGTCCCAAAAGCCTGGGCTATGGTGAGCGAGGCCAGGGTGAATGTGGCGAAGCTGATAGGTGCGGCGGATCCCCACGAGATCGGCTTTGTCAAAAATACCGCTGAGGGTATGTCCATTCTGGCCATGGGCTACCCCCTGAAGCCGGGGGACAACGTGGTGATAGCGGATCAGGAGCACCAGTCCACCCTGTTTCCCTGGATCAACGCCCACCAGCAGCGGGGAATCAGCCTCAACATCGTAAAAAGCGTAAACGGGGAAGTCCGCTGCCAGGATATGCTGGCTCAAATCGATGAGAACACCAAGATACTGGTGGTCTCGGCGGTGCAGTTCTCCACCGGTTTCATGGCGGACCTGGCTGTTCTGGGTGAGGAATGCCGGAAGCGGGGGGTCATTTTCGCGGTGGACGGCATCCAGGCCCTGGGCCGGCTGAAAATCGACGTGGCTCAGATGAACATCGACTACCTGGTGGCAGGGGGCAACAAGGGTCTTCTGGCCACCCTGGGGGCGGGCTTTGTCTATTGCAGTGACCGGATCGTAAAGGACATCATTCCCCCTTATGCAGGCTACCAGAGCACTGTGAGCCATGTGGCGCCGCCTTCCGTCACCTCCAACTTCGAGTTCCTGGAGTGGTATCCCCATGCCAGAAGATTCGAATCCGGGAACCTCAGCTATAACTGCATTCTGGCCATCTCCAAAGGGGTGGAGCTGATCCTGGAACTGGGGATAGACAACATCGAAGCCCACGTCCGGGCGCTGGAAGTACGGCTTCGTGAGCTTATCGCCGACCTTCCTCTCCATGTGGTTCAGGCCCAGGATCCCAAGAACTGGTCCGGGGTGGTCTGCGTCTACTATCCCCCCGAGAAAGAAGAGGAAGTGGTTGCCATCCTTCGGGCTCACAAGATCCATGGCACCATGCGGGGAGGGTATATCCGTTTCGGCATCGACTTCTACAACACTATGGAGCAGATGGAAATCGTATCTGAGGCTCTCCACCAGGTGGCGAGTCTGGCTCATAAATAAGAAGCGAGGTGTGAACGTATGTGGCAGAAGTACAAGAAGATCCCGTTGCTGACCAAACTCCTGTTTGCCATGGTGGTGGGTATTATCCTGGGGGCAGTATTCGGCAAAGAGATCACGGTGATCAAACCCCTGGGCGACGTGTTCCTGAACCTGCTGAAGATGGCAGCCATCCCCTTGGTGGTGGTGAACCTTATCTCCGGTATTTCCTCCCTCAGCGACCCCAAGATCTTCGGCCGGGTGGGCGCCAAAATCATGGTCTACTACACCCTGACCACCGCGGGAGCTATTATCCTGGGCTTGGTGGTAGGCTACCTGTTCCAGCCCGGCAAGGGCTTCGTCCTGGAAGGCAGCTATGATGAGGCCATCCAGACCATCCCCTCCCTGGGCCAGACCCTGGTGGGGCTGATCCCCTCCAACATCTTTGAGGCTCTCACCGCCGGAAGCTTTGACAAAATCGTGGTGTTCAGCGCCTTCACCGGCGTGGCCGTCCTCTTCCTCAAACCCGAGGAGAGGGAGATCCTCACCAAGGGCTTCAACGCCCTGGCGGCTTTGTTCAACAAGATGATCGGCATCATTATGTGGTATGCCCCCATCGGTATCTGCGCCCTGATGGCCTGCACTGTGGGTACATACGGTTCCCAGCTCTTCGGCTTCATGGCAAAATACCTGGGAGCTTCCTACAGCGCCGTGCTGATCCACATCGGTGTTTATCTCATCCTGCTGTATATCTTTACCCGCACTGCTCCTATTACCTTCCTGAAAAAAGCTTCTCCCCTGATCATCACCGCCCTGGGAACCAGCTCCAGCCTGGCCTGCGTCCCGGTGAACCTGGGCTGCGCCGATGATCTGGGCTGCCCCCGCTCCATCTCCAGCTTCACTGTCCCCCTGGGTTCTCAGGTGAACAAAGACGGCAACGGCATCATGCTGGCCATCACCTTCCTGTTCGCGGCCCAGGCCATCAACGCCCCCCTGTCTGTGGGCATGCTGGTGAAGGCAATCCTCATCTCCCTGATTCTGACCACCGGCGCCGGCGGCGTCCCTGGCGGCGGCATTGTCACCATCGCAATTGTCATCGACGCCTTCGGGCTTCCCCTGGAGGTTGTGGGAATCGTTTCCGGTATTTTCGCCCTCATCGATATGGGATTCACCATGATGAACTGCCTGGGCGACCTGGTTGGAACGGTGATCGTTTCCGCCTCCGAGAAAAAGAGAGAGGCGCGCAAAGGTCCGGAAGTTATGACATCTTGAATCTTGGTCCAACACAAAAAAGGCCCGCACCAAAGCGGGCCTTTTTTATATGTTTTTCCATGGGAACCGCTGGTTTCCGGAAATTTTTTCCCCAAGGGGGGAGGGGGTGGTGGAAAAAGAGCACCAGGAAGCGGCCGCCTAAATGGCGGCCGCTTCCTGGGGCTTCTGGGAGGTGCATCCGGGAATTTGTGGAAAAAGCCAATTTTGCATTTACAAAAAGGACTATACATTGTAGAATATATACAAACAGCATTGTTTTGTTGCAGAAGAATACGAAGAAAGGGTTTCTCCTACATGATCAAAGCCAATCAGAAGATCCTTAATTGGGTATTGATCCTGCTGGACGCCGTAGTTTGTGCTGCAGCAATGACATGCGCCTATTACCTCCGCTTCTGGAACTACGGAGAGGGCTTCCATCTGGGGATCGGGGCCTACTGGCGGCTGCTGCCGGCGGTGATCCCGGCGTTTCTCCTGATCTACCGGGGCTTCGGCCTTCATGATTCCTTCCGCTACCGGGGATTCCTGGTGGAGGGGGGGAAGATCATCCAGGCCAGCCTGGTGGGGCTGGGGGCTGTCCTGATGCTGGCCTTCCTGAGCCGGGAGGTTCATCTGTCCCGGATGGTGCTGGGGCTGTTTTTTGTTTTGAACACAGTGGGGAGCGGTCTGATGCGGTACCTCCTCCGGCGTACCCTCCGGTGGATGCGGGCAAGGGGACGCAAGTTGAAGCATTTTTTGGTGGTGGGGTGGAATGATATGGCGGAGGAATTCTGCGGCCGCCTCATTTCCAACAAGAGCCTGGGCTGTTATATCGACGCCTACCTGGGGGAGGGGGAACCCAGTGAAAAGCTGTCCTTTATCCCCAGGGCCGGGCGGATCCAGGATCTGGAAAAATACCTGGCCTGCCATACTCCCGACGAGGTGGTGTTCTGTCTGCAGTACCAGCAGTATCCCCAGCTTCAGCACCTGCTGGAGATTTGTGAAAAATACGGAGTCAAGTCCAGCCTCCTCCCGGTCTACTGCCGCTATCTTCCGGCAAAGCCCTATGTGGAGGAGATTCAGGGGATGCCCCTGGTAAACCTGCGGCACATCCCCTTGGATGAGGCCCTGAACCGGGTTTTGAAGCGGCTGCTGGATCTTGTCATCGCCTCTGTGGCCCTGGTGGTTCTTTCTCCCCTGATGCTGGCGGTGGCGGTTCTGGTAAAGGTTACTTCCCCCGGGCCGGTGCTGTACCGGCAGGAACGGGTTGGCCTGGGCCGCAGGACCTTTGTGATGTACAAGTTCCGCTCCATGCGCCAGGACAATAGCGGCCGGGACAAAACCGCCTGGAGCACCCGCACCGACCCCCGCCGCACCCCTGTGGGGGCCTTTCTGCGGAAGTTCAGCATCGACGAGCTGCCTCAGCTTTTTAATGTTCTCAGGGGGGATATGAGTATTGTGGGTCCCCGGCCGGAGCTGCCCTATTTTGTGGAGAAGTTCCGGGAAGAGGTCCCTATGTATATGCTCAAACACCTGGTCCGCCCCGGAATCACCGGTTGGGCCCAGGTAAAGGGCTGGCGGGGGGATACGTCTATTACAGAACGTATAAAATGTGACTTATACTACATAGAGAACTGGAGCCTGCTTCTGGATGTAAAGATCATGGCTATGACGGCGTTTTCTATGTTCAATGACAGCGAAAGCCTGGGAGGGACGGAAGAGGAGAAGGAAACCAGCCAGGCATAATGGGAAGGAGGGCGGCCGGTTGGAGCGGATCGCCTATGTCATCCTCACCTGGAACTCCAGGGCGTATATCGAAGCGTGTGTGGCTTCCATCTGGGGGATCCCCTCCCTGGGGGCCCAGATCATCGTGGTGGACAATGGCTCCCGGGACGGCACCCGGGAGCTTTTAAAACGCCTGGAAGCCCGGTGCCCCGTCCACTGCACCCTGGAGGTGGTGGAGAATCCCGAAAATTTGGGTACCGCTGTGGCCAGGAACCAGGGGCTGGCCCTGGTGGAACCGGGGGTGAAATTTGTCTGCATTCTGGACAGCGATACCCAGGTGAACCGGGAGGCGATGGAAGCCCTTCTCCGGGAGCTGAAGGCCCACCCCGGATACGGATTGGTGGGCCCCCGGATGGCTTCCGGGGACGGGAAAGAGCAGCTGTCGGGACGGAACCTTCCAACCCTTCCGGAAAAACTTTGTAAAGCCATTCCCCTGCCTTTTTTCCAGGCCCTGGGGGAGGCCATGGAAAAGCCCCGGGGATACGGTTCTCCGGAACCCTACCCGGTGGGATATCTCATGTCCGCCTGCTGGCTTTTCCCCAAGACCCTGTTGGGGGAGGCGGGATATCTGGACGAAAAGATTTTTTACGCCCCGGAGGATGCGGAGTACTGCCTCCGGGTCTGGAAAGCGGGGCGGCAAGTGGTTTTCTGTCCCGGGGCCCGGATCCTCCACCACTGGCAGCGCCTTTCCAGAAAGAAACGGTTCAGCCGGATCAACTGGGAGCATTTGAAGGGTCTGGCCCACCTTTTTTGGAAGCACCGATACTGCTTCCGCCCGCCGGCAGGCTGCCCGCCTTCTCCGGAGGACAGCCAGGGGAAGAAAAAGCTCCGGGGATAAGGTTTTCCCCAGGAAAAAGGGAAAAAGTGGGAAATTCTCCCGGGACGCTCAGATGCGGCGGAGGAAACCCGGAGAAAGCTCCGGCAGGAGGACGGGAAGTTTCCACAGGAAGGGGGCATACTACCAGAGAAGGCCCCTCCATTCCCGGCGGGGGCGGAAAAGAGGAAAGAAGGGTTTCCTGTGAGATTTTTCAGGGACTTAAAGAAATACCACCGCTATATCACCTATTCCGCCGGGGCCATCCTCAGGTCGGAGGTGGCGGGGTCCTACCTGAGCTGGGCCTGGTGGGTGCTGGACCCGCTGCTGTTTATGCTGGTCTACACCTTTGTGGCCCAGGTGGTGTTTCGGACCCAGATCCAGTATTTCCCCATCTTTGTTTTTATCGGCCTTGCGGTGTGGAACTTCTTTGAAAAAAATTTGGTCCAGTCGGTGTCCCTCCTCAAAGCCAACCGGGGTATCATCACCAGGGTGTATCTGCCCAAACAGATCCTCCTTCTTCAGCGGATGGCGGTGAACGGCGTGAAGATGCTCATCACCTTCCTCCTGATCCTGGGGATGATGCTGCTGTTTGGGGTGGATTTCACCTGGCAGATCCTCTGGCTGTTGCCCCATCTGGTCCTGCTGTTCCTGCTGGTCTTTGCCGCGGGGAGCTGGTGCCTCCACCTGGGAGTGTTTATTGAGGACCTGCAGAACGTTTCCACAGTGCTGCTGAAGCTGATGTTCTACTTTTCGGGGGTGTTTTACGACATCACCACCATGGTTCCGGCCCCCTACAACCGGTGGCTCATCACCCTGAACCCGGTGGCCCTGGTGATGCAGGGGTGCCGGGGCGCCATCCTCTACCGGACAGGCCCGGACTGGGGGTATCTCCTGGGGTGGACGGCGGCGGCCCTTCTGGCGGCCGCCGGGGGCACCGCTATGGTCTACCGATATGAAAACAGCTACGGGAAGGTGCTTTAATGGCATTGGCAATTGATGTAAAAGATGTGCATATGAGCTACCGCACCATCAACCCGGTTTCGGTGAAAGGGCTTTCCCGGGCCGAGGGGAAGCGCAGCTCCCGGTATGAGGCTCTCCGGGGGATCTCCTTCCAGGTGGAGCGGGGGGAGATCCTGGGGGTGGTGGGATCCAACGGCAGCGGCAAGTCCACCCTCCTGCGCACCATCGCCGGGATCTTTTCCCCTGACCAGGGGAGCATCGAGACCTTCGGCAACTCCGTCTCCCTTCTGGCCATCGGGGTGGGGTTCCAGCCCCGGCTTTCCGGGCGGGACAACATCGTCCTGGCGGGGCTGCTCCTGGGCTTTTCCCTGGAGGAGATCCAGAAGCGGATGGACAGCATCATCCAGTTTTCCGAGCTGGGGGAGTTTATTGAAAAACCGGTGAAAACCTATTCCAGCGGAATGTATTCCAAGCTGGCCTTTGCCATCACCGTCATCCTGGAAACGGATATCATCCTCATCGACGAGGTCCTCAGCGTCGGGGACGCCAGGTTCAACAAAAAGAGTTTCGCCAAAATGAAGGAGCTCATCAGCGGCGACGACAGGACGGTGATTATCGTCTCCCACGCCATGGCCACCATCCGGGAGCTGTGCAGCCGGGTGATGTGGATGGAGAAGGGGACGGTGCGGATGCTGGGGGAGACGAAAGAAGTGCTGGAGGCCTACAGCCGGCAGATGGGCTGAGGCCGCCGCGGGAAACCGGGAAAGAGGAGGGGAGGACCATCCATCACAGCCTTTGGGAAAAGCTCCGGCGGGTGCGCCTGGGGGATATCCTCCACCTTTTTTGTTTCTGGCGGCCCTCCCGGTGGCGGCGGTGTGCCGCCGCAGGCGGCCCCGCCTGTGGCTCCTCTGCGAAACGGGGGAGGAGGCCCGGGACAACGCCTGGGCCCTGTTCCGTTATCTCCGGGAACGCCATCCGGAACAGGACGCCGTCTACGCCATCCGCTCCTCCTCCCGGGATTGGGGGAAGGCGGTGGCGCTGGGGGAAACGGTGGAATACGGCAGCTTCCGCCACTGGGTCCTCTACCTTGCGGCCCAGCGGAACATCAGCACCCAGAAAGGGGGCAAGCCCAACGCCGCAGTCTGCTACCTCCTGGAGGTGAAGCTGGGGCTGCTGCGGAACTGCCGGGTCTTTCTGCAGCACGGCGTCACCAAGGACGACGTCCCCTATCTCCACTGGCAGGACACCCGGATGCGCCTTTTCGTCTGTGCCGCCAATCCAGAGTACCGCTTTGTTCTGGAGCGGTTCGGGTACCCCACTGGAGCGGTACAGAAACTGGGTTTCTGCAGGTACGACACCCTGGGGGAAGGCCGGGTGAAACCCCGCCAGGTGGCGGTGGTCCCCACCTGGCGGGACTACATCTTTTACCGATGCCCGGAGGGAGATCCGGCGGCCTTCCTAGAAACCCATTACTGTCGGGCCTGGAGGTCCTTTCTGGAGGACCCCCGGCTGGCGGCTCTGCTGGAGGAGAGGGATCTGACCCTGATTTTCTGCCCCCACAGGAAGATGGCGGGATACCTGGACGCATTCCCCGCCGGGGGCGGGCGGATCACCCGGGCGGCCTGGGATGAGACGGATATCCAGACCCTTTTGGGGGAGTCGGAGCTTCTCATCACCGACTATTCCAGCGTGGCCATGGACTTTGCATACCTGGGGCGGCCGGTTCTGTACTACCAGTTCGATCAGGAGGAGTACCGCCAGGGACACCTGCCCCAGGGGTACTTTGACTACCGCCGGGACGGCTTCGGCCCGGTCTGCACCGGGGAGGAGGACCTTCTCCGGGAGCTGAGGGGGGCGGCGGAGAGGGGCTTTTCCCTTCCGGAGGAATACCGCCGGCGGCAGGAGGCGTTTTTCGCCTTCCGTGACCGGGAAAACTGTGAGCGGAACTACCGGGCCATCCTGGAACTGGGACAGGGGGAGGAGAAGGTGTGAATCCTTTGGTAAGCGTCATTGTCCCGGTGTATAAAACCGAGGCGTATCTGAGGCAGTGCGTGGAAAGCCTGCTGGCCCAGACCTGGGAACCTTTGGAGATCATCCTGGTGGACGACGGCTCCCCCGACGGGGCCGGGGCCCTTTGCGACGCCTATGGGGCCAGGTTTCCTCAGGTTCGGGTGATCCACCAGGAGAACAGCGGGGTGGCCAGGGCCAGAAACGCCGGTCTGGAAGCTGCCCGGGGGGAGTATATCGCCTGGGTGGACAGCGACGACTGGGCCGCCCCGGACATGGTGGAATACCTGATGGAAGGGCTTCTGCGCACCGGCTGCGCCCTTGGGTTCTGCGGCTGCTACCTGGTGCAGGGGGGAATGGCGGCGGCGGTGTCCCCCGGGGAGGAGGGGATCCTTCCCCCCGGAGAGGCCCGGCGGCAGCTTTACGCCGACATCATCAAAAACTGGCTCTGGAATAAGCTGGCCCGGCGGAGTCTCTATGAGGGGCTGCGGTTCCCGGAGGTGGAAAACTTCGAGGACATCCTTCTCACCCACCGGCTGTTCCGCCGGGCGGGGGCCGTCCTCCGGCTGCCGGAGCCCAAGTACTACTACCGCCAGCGCCCGGACAGCCTTTCCCACACCCCGGCCCTTGGGGAGAAGCTGGCCCTCTGCAGGGCCTTCCGGGAGCGGTTCCGGGAGGCCGCGGGGGAGGACCCGGATCTGGTGCCGGAGCTGATGGGGAGCTATCTGGTGGGGTGTTCCGCCCTGGGGCTGGCCGCCGCTCAGGCTTCCCCGGAGGAGTTCCGGCGCCGGAGGGGGGAGATCCACGAGGCTCTGGAGTTTTTGCGGCTCCGCCGGAAAGAAGCCCTGGCGGGGTATCCCGGCAAGGCGGGGGGGATCAAGGCGTGGCTGCTTCTCCGGGAGGAGAGGTGGGCCTTCCGCCTGGGGGCCCTGGCGGCCGCGGGACATGAAAAAAGGCGGAACCGGCGCAGCCGGTGGGAGCCGCTGCCCCTCCCGAAACCACAGGGGGAAACCACAGATGGAGGCCCCTCTCCCGGCGGCCTTGACGGAAGAGAATGAAAAAAGCGGCAGAGACCCAACCGGAGGGGGTCCGCTGGAGAAAGGAGAGGGCAGGGATGAGGATGTCCAGGGAGCTGAAATACTGGTACGAAAAGCTGAGCCCTGTCTACCGGACCCTCCGCCGGGTGGAGGAGGGGCAGAAGAGGATGGAAGCCCGGCTCCTGGACCGCCAGGAGAGGCTGTTCTGGCTCCAGGCGGCCCGGCCCGGGGAGACGGCAGGGGAGACTCGCCGCAGGGTGTTCCGGGAGATGCCCCGGGCCCAGGGGGCCCTCCGGGCGGCGCAGCTGGGGAACCTGGCCATCCTCCGGGAGGTGGGGGACCTTTGCCGGGAATCCGGCCTCGCCTACTGTCTGGCGGCGGGGACCCTTCTGGGGGCGGTGCGCCACAGGGGGTTCATCCCCTGGGACGACGATATCGACCTCTACATGCCCTGGGGGGACTTCCGCCGGCTGGAAAGGATTCTGGCGGACCACCCCCGCCTGGAAATGCAGCCATATTTTTCCACCCGAAGGACCGTTTATGGGTGCGGGGCGTGGCAAACCTATAAAGTGACGTTCCGGGGTATGGAACGGCCCTTTTGGGTGGATATCTTTCCCCTGGCCTTTCTCCGGGTCTCCGAGGGGGACCGGGAGCGGGTCTGGAGGGAACTGCGCCCCCGTCTGGAGGAGGCTGCCCGGCAGCTGGCCCGGGTTTCCCGGAGGCTGAAACGGGACTACTGGGAGGAACCCATCCGGGACCCGGAGGACCGGGCAAAGGTGGCGGAAGTCCTGGAAAGAAGCCTTGGGCCGCTTCCCAGGGAGGAGGAGGGAGACTGCTTCTACCTGGGGCTGGACGGCCACTTCACCTACTGGCCGGGGCTTTGGCCCGCCCACAGGGTTTTTCCCCTGGGGGAGCTGGAGTTCGAGGGGGCGCCCCAGCCCGTTCCCCGGGACTGGGATGCCATGCTCCAGGCGGCCTATGGGGACTACTGGTCCCTGCCGGGGAGCTTCTTGGGGGAGCATGGCGCCATGCGTCCCCCGGAGTTTACCGGGGAGGTGCTGGAGGCCCTGCTGAAGAAGCTGGGAATCCCCCCTGAGGAATAAGAAATTGGAGGTAAGAAAGATGACCCAGGAGAAAAAGCTTGCCCTGCTGGAAGATATGATGGAGCTGGAACCCGGCTCCCTGACGCCGGAAACGGTGCTGGAGGAGCTGGAGGAGTGGGACAGCATCGCCCTGCTCTCCTTTATAGCCCTGATGGACGAGGAATTTGGAAAAACAGTGACAGGAGGCAGCCTCCGGGAGATGAAAACCGTCTCCGACCTTTTGGCGGTGATGGAGAAGTGACTGGGAAAAAGCCCATGGACCTCTCGGGAAAGCGGATCCTCATTACCGGGGCTTCCTCCGGCATTGGCCGGGCCGCCGCCATCCGCTGCGGAGAACTGGGTGCCCGGCTGGTGCTGTCCGGCCGGGACCGGGCCCGCCTGGAGGAGACTATGTCCCTCCTCCCCGGGGAGGGCCACGCCCTTTGTCCCATGGACCTTGCCGCCGGGAAGGACCTGGAGGAGATGTTCCGGGGGATTGCGGCGGAAGGGAAGCTCAGCGGGCTGCTCCACTGCGCCGGCATCCCGGGGGTGATGCCCCTGGGGAGCCTGACCCGGGAGCGGCTCCAGGGGCCTATGGAGATCCACTTTTACGCCTTTGTGGAACTGGTGCGGCAGTTTTCCAAGAAAAAATACTCCCTCCCCGGGGGCTCCGCCGTGGCGGTGTCCTCGGTGCTGGTCCACCGGCCCAGGCCCTATGAGCTGGCCTACATTGCTTCCAAGGGAGCGATGGAGGCGGCCATCCCTCCCCTTGCCATGGAGTGCGCCAAAAAGGGGATCCGGGTCAACGCCGTGGTGGCGGGGCCGGTAAGGACCCCCATGGCCCTCTCCACCGCCGCCCGCCTGGGAAGTGAGGAAACCATGGAGGAAAACGCCCGGGCCACCCTTTTGGGGTGGTCGGAGCCGGAGGAGGTGGCCGAGGCCCTGGCCTTCCTTCTCAGCGACAGCGCCGGGAAGATCACCGGCCGCTGCCTTTTTGCCGACGGAGGCGTCCTGTGACCGGGGCGCTGTTCCGGGACTCCCGGGGACGGGAGTATTCACTCGGAGAGGTACTGGAAGCCCTCCGGCAGGTAGGGGCCGGGGACTGCCGCATCCTCTTTGTCCACACCGACCTTTCCTTCGGCCTTCCTGCCCCGGGCCTGGGGCGGAAGGGCTACCTGGACGCTCTCTGGGCCCTCCTCCAGCAGCTGGGAGCGGGGACTCTGGTGTTCCCCGCCTTCACCTACAGCTTCTGCAACGGAGAGGACTTCGATGTGCGCTCCTCCCGGACTTCTATGGGGGCCCTCATTGAGCATGTCCGGAAACAACCGGGGGTCCACCGCTCCCTGGATCCTCTTCTCTCCATGATCGCCGTGGGGGAGGAGGCGGGGCTGATGGATCTCCCTTTGGGGAACCACTCCCTGGGCCCCGGCAGCGGGTTCGACCACCTCCACCGCGCCGGCGGGGTGAAGTTTCTCTTTTTCGGGGCGGAATTTGCCGAGTACTTCACCTATGTCCACTATGTGGAAAAGATGCTGGAGGTCCCTTACCGCTTTGATATGCCCTTCCATGGGCGGATCACCGACTGGGAGGGGAACACCTGGGAGGCCACTCAGATGATCCACACCGCCTGCGGCAAGGTGCGGCTGAAAAACTTCCAGGCCATGAAAGAGGAGCTTTTGAAGACAGGGGTCCTCCGGGCGGCCCCCCTGGGGGATTCCCAGGTGGCCTGTATCTCCGAGGAGGATGCCTGGCGGGAGGTGGCCGGACGGATCACCCGGAATATCAACAGCTTTGTGGAGCCCTTCGCCCCGGAGGACCTGACCCATGAATACACCTTCGGGAAAAACGGGGAGCGCGTCACCCACTGCTGACGCGGGAGGAGAGATGCCCATGATCAAGAACATTCTGGAGTACTTTGAGGCCACCGCCGCCCAGCGGCCGGACCGCACCGCCGTGGTGGACGGGGAGAGAACCATCACCTTCCGGGAGCTTTCCCGGAGCGCCAAGGCCCTGGCCTGGGCCATCCGGGGGAGGACCGGCGGCGAGATCCGCCGCCCGGTAGGGGTGTACCTGGGGAAGAGCATTGAAAGCGTCACGGCGGATATCGCCGCCGTCTGGAGCGGCAACGCCTATATGAATCTGGACATCAAGACCCCGCTTTCCCGGATCCGGAACATCCTGGAACTGGCAGAGCCCATTCTGGTGATCACCGACCCCGCCCACCGGGGGGCCCTCCGGGAGGTCTGGCCGGAGGAGAAAACCCTCTGCCTGGGGGAGGGGGAGGAGGACGGCCCCGGGGACGAAGCAGCCCTGGCGGAGGTCCTGGAAGGGATCATCGACACCGATCCCCTCTGCCTCATCAACACCTCCGGTTCCACCGGCACCCCCAAAGGGGTGGTGCTCTGCCACCGCAGTTTCATCGATTTCACCGAATGGGCTTTCTCCACCACCGGCATCGGCCAGGAGGAAGTTATTGGGAGCCTTTCCCCCATTGTTTTTGACATCTACAGCTTTGAGCTCTGTATGCTCATGGCCGGGGGAAGCACCCTGGTGGTGATCCCGGACAGCTGGGCAGCTTTCCCGGCGAAGATCCTGGAGCTCCTGAGGGAGCGGGAGATCACTTACCTGTTCTGGGTCCCCACCATCATGGTGAATATCGCCAACATGGGGCTTCTGGACCGGATCCAGCTTCCCTCCCTGCGGTGGGTGTGGTTCGCCGGGGAGGTGTTCCCCACCAAGCAGTTCAACGTCTGGCGCTCCCGGCTGCCGGGGGCGCGGTTCATCAACCTCTATGGGCCCATTGAGATCACCCTGGACTGCACCTACTTTATCGTGGACCGTCCCATCCCGGATGACGAGCCCATCCCCATTGGTTTCCCCTGCCGGAATACCGATGTCCTGGTGCTCACCGAGGAGGACCGCCCTGCGGGGCCGGGGGAGGAGGGGGAGCTTTGCGTCCGGGGTTCCTCCCTGGCTCTGGGCTACTACAACAACCCGGAGAAAACTGCCGCCGCCTTTGTCCAGAACCCCCTGAACTCCGCCTACCCCGAACTGATATACCGCACCGGGGACATGGTCTGCACCAATGACCGGGGGGAGCTGGTGTTCAAGGGCCGGAAAGACACTCTGGTGAAGCATTCCGGCTACCGCATCGAGCTGGGGGAGATTGAGCATGTGGTGGTCAATACCCTCCAGCTGGTGAAAAACGGCTGCGCCGTCTACGACTACAGCGGGAAAGAGATTGTCTTTTTCTACGAGACTCCGGAGGAGCTGCCGGTGGCCGGGCTGCGCAAGGCCATTCTCACCGCCCTGCCGGGGTACATGGTGCCGGGGCGGTTTGTCTGGATGGAGGAGCTGCCCCGGAACACCAACGGAAAAATCGACAGGCTGGCCCTGAAAAACCAGGTGAACCCATGACGTGGGAAGGAGGAAAACCCAATGGATCTGAAAAAGGCATACGAGAAAATGGTCCGGATCCGGGCCTTTGAAGAAAACCTTCTGGCGCTTTTTTCCCAGAACAAACTCTTCGGCACCACCCATACCTACCTGGGGCAGGAGGCGGTGGCAGTGGCTGCCATGGAGCATTTGGGGGAAGGGGACTGCGTCTTCAGCAACCACCGGTGCCACGGACACTTCCTGGCCTATTCCGGCAGGGGGGACCTCCTTCTGGCGGAGATCATGGGGAAGGAAGCGGGAATGTGCCGCGGCCGGGGCGGCAGCCAGCACATCTGCTGGAAAAACTTCTACACCAACGGCATCCAGGGGGGGATTGTCCCCAACGCCACCGGCATGGCCCTGGCGGAAAAGTACAAGAAAACCGGGGCGGTGGCCATGGTGTTCCTGGGGGACGGGACCTTGGGCCAGGGGGTGGTCTATGAGAGCTTCAACATGGCTTCCCTCTGGCAGATTCCGATTCTCTATGTGGTGGAGGACAACGGCTATGCCATGACCACCTCCACCCGGGACGGGGTGGCCGGGTCCATCCCCGCCCGGGCCCGGGCCTTTGCCATCGAGACGGGGGAGATTGCCTCCAACGACGTGGAGGAACTGGATGCGGCCTTTGGTACGGCCTTTGACTATATCCGCCAGGAGGGGCGTCCCTACTGCCTGGTGATCCACACCTACCGTCTGGGCCCCCACAGCAAGGGGGACGATTTCCGGGAGGAAGCGGAGCTGGCGGAACACCGGAAAAGCGACCCTCTCCTTTTGGCGGAGGCGAAGCTGGACCCCCAGGAGGCGGAGGAGATCCGCCGGAGGGTGGGGGAGGAGATCCGCCGGATCACCCAGGAGTGCTCCTCCCTCCCGGGAGAGCCGGTGCCGGAGCTGGAGGACCTTCCCTATACCCCTCCTGGGGGCCCTTGGGAGAGCCTTCTCAACCGCAGGCCCAGGACCAAGTGCGTCACCGCCATCAACCGTGGCCTGAGAAGGCTCCTGGAGAAGGACCAGGAAACGGTGATCCTGGGAGAGGACATTGGGGACCCTTACGGCGGCTCCTTCAAGGCCACCCGGGGCCTCTCCACCGATTTCCCCGACCGGGTGTGGAGCACCCCCATCAGCGAGGCGGGATTCATCGGCCTGGGGGTGGGGATGGCCCTCCGGGGGATGCGCCCGGTGGTGGACCTGATGTTCGGGGATTTTATCACCCTGGGTTTTGACCAGATCCTGAACCACGCGGCCAAATACCACTGGATGTACGCCGGAAAGGTCCGGGTACCCCTGCTGATCCGGGCCCCCATGGGGGGCGGCCGGGGCTATGGGGCCACCCACAGCCAGACCCTGGAAAAGTATTTCACCGGTATCCCCGGCCTGCGGGTGGCGGCGGTGTCCCCCCTCCACGATCCGGAAAAGCTTCTGGAGCGCCTCCACGATACCCTGGACCGGCCCACCCTTCTGGTGGAGAACAAGGCCCTTTACGGGAAAAATCTTCTGGAGGTAGGGGAAGGCCGCTGGGACGGCTTCTTTGTAGAGGAGACCGGTTCCGCTCTCCCGGTGATCCGCCTCAGCTACGATCCCCAAGGGACCCCGGATCTTGTGGTGGTCACCTACGGGGCTATGGCGGAGACGGCCCTGGGGGCCGCCGCCCGGCTGATGGTGGAGGAGGAGATTATGGCGGACGTCCTGGTGCTGACCCAGATCTCCCCCCTCCCCTGGGAGGAGATGGAGCCCTTCCTCCGGCAGAGTCCCCGGGTGGTGACCCTGGAGGAGGGGACGGTCCGGGGAGGCTGGGGGAGCGAGGTGACAGCCTGCTGCTGCCAGGATTTCCCGGGAAAGGAGTACCTGCGCATCGGGGCCCGGAACTGCCCCCTTCCCACCAATGTAGAGCTGGAACGGCTGATTCTCCCCAGTGAGGAATCGGTTTATACAAGGATCAAGGAGGAGATGGCGGAATGAAGGAGATCAAAATGCCCCGGATCGGGGCCAACGACAACACCGTTTTCCTGGCGCTGTGGAATGCAGCGGAGGGGGAGCGGGTCCAGCGGGGGCAGGCCCTGGCGGAGCTGGAAAGCACCAAGGAGACCAGCCAGCTCCTTTCCCCCGGGGACGGCATCCTCTACATCCTCCTCCCGGAGGGGGAGGAGGCGGAGGTGGGGGCAGTGGTTGCCCGGCTTCTGGAAGAGGGAGAATCCCCCTCCCCGTCCCTGGCGGCCAAGGCTCCGGAGGAAGCATCTCCGGCGGTTCCGGGGGAGGCGGGAAGAGGGGAAGCGCCTCCCAATATCACCAAAAAGGCCCTTCTCCTGGCCCGGGAGCGGGGGATTGACCTCGGCGCCCTGCCCCGGGACCGGATGATCCGGGAGCAGGATATTCTTGCCATGGGGGGGCCTGCCTTCTCCATCCGGGAGACCAAAAGCCAGCACCTTTTGATCTACGGCACCGGGGGCTGGACCAGGGAGATCATCAACATGATCCGCCAGACCCACGCCTACCACATCGACTGCATCATCGGCGGAGTGGGGGACCTGGGGGACAAGGGCAGCATCATGGGGATCCCCATTGTGGAAAACAGCCAGCTGGAGCGCCTCTACGGGGAGGGCTGCCGGAAGGTGGTGAACGCCGTAGCGGTGACCCCCGGGGCCTTCTCCCGCCGGGATATCTTCCAGGCGGTGCAGAAGCGGGGCTTTGAGTTCCCCAACATTGTCCACAACCGGGCGGTCATCGACCAGGACGTCCGGATGGAGGAAGGAAACATCATTTTTGCCGGCGCTTTCATCGGCCAGGAGGCCCGGCTGGGCAGCGACTGCGTCATCAACGTCAACGCCGTGATCTCCCATGAATGCGTCATCAGCGACCATTGCCATGTGGCTTCCGGCGCCGTCCTGGCGGGGAAGGTGGTCCTGGGGGAAAACGTCCTGGTGGGCCAGGGCTGCACCATCTACGCCGGGGTGAAGATCGGCAGCAATGTCACCATCCACAACGGCTGCCATGTGTATAAGGACGTGCCGGACAATACTGTGGTCCGGCTGCCAAGATAACCCAATGGGAGGAAAAACAATGGAAAAGATCTACGCCATCCTGGCGGAGCTGCGCCCGGAAATCGACTTTACCGCCAGCGGAGACTACATCGCCGACGGCCTGCTGGATTCCTTTGACATGGTGGCCCTGGTAAGCGCCCTGGAGGAGGAGTTTTCCATCCGCATCGATGCTTTGGACATTGTCCCGGAGAACTTCTCCAGCGCTCAGGCCATCGCCGGGACGGTGCGGAAGAACGGCGGTGCGGTGTGAAAACGGTATTTCACGGAAAGCGGATCTCCGGCCTTTTGGGGGTACTGCCGGAGCGGTCGGTGGACTTTGAGGAGGAGGTGGGGAACTACACCTTCCCCCCCAAGCAGACTCTCCGGCTCCAGAAGGTGATGGGGTACAAGCGCCACCGGGTGGTAAAGGAGACCACTGCCACCTCCGACCTGTGCTGCGCCGGCCTTGGGTATCTCCTGGACCGGGGCTGGCTGCGCCGGGAGGAGATCGGGGGGCTGGTGGTGGCCACCACCTCCCCGGACCACTTTATCCCTCCGGTAAGCAGCATCGTCCAGGGGCGGCTGGGGCTGGACCCGGAGGTGATGTGCCTGGATATCAGCCAGGGCTGCGGAGCGTTTTTGGTGGGGACCATCCAGGCTTTGATGATGCTGGACCACCTGGCGGGGAAGAAGGTGGTGGTGATGGCCGCCGACGTTCTGAGCCGCCGCACCTCCCCCCAGGACCGGAACAGCTACCCCCTCATCGGGGACGGAGCGGGAATCGGGGTGGTGGAGAGAGACCCCCGGGCCGGGGACATTCACGCCATCCTCTACAATGACGGCTCTTTGGGAGACGCCCTGCAGATTCCCGCCGGAGGCTCCCGGATGCCCTCCACCCCCGAAACGGCGGTGCTCCGGGACCAGGACGGGGACGGCAATCTCCGGGCCCTGGACCACCTGGTGATGAAGGGCGCCGACGTGTTCACCTTTGTCCAGACCCGGGTGCCGCCCCTGGTGGAGGAGACCCTGGCTTATGCCGGCCTGGGGAAGGAGGACATCGACTGGTATCTGTTCCACCAGCCCAACCGGTTTATGCTCCGGAAGCTGGCGGAAAAACTGGGGATCCCTTATGAGAAGGTCCCCATGAACCTGGTGGAGGAGTTCGGAAACTCCAGCGGGGCCTGCATCCCCATCCTGGCGGCCCACAACCTCTCCCGGGAGCTCCGGGAGGGCCGGTTCCGGTGCTGCCTTTCCGCCTTCGGATCGGGGCTCACCTGGGGGGCTATGACCATGGAGCTGGGGGAGCTGGACTTCTGTGAAAACATCCTATCGGATCTCTGAGATCCCGGTCCATCTTTTCCCTGCTCCGTTTTTGGATTCCCGGATGTACCTGCTGCTCCAAAACGGCCGGGGGCTGGCGGTGGATCCCTGTGACTCCCGGGAGGCGGAGGCCCTTCTGGAGAAAGAGGGCGCCCGGGATCTTCTGGTCCTCCTGACCCACGAACACTACGACCACATTTCCGGGGTGAACCGCCTCCGGGAGCTGCTCCCCTGCCGGGTGGTGTGCAGCGAGGCCTGCGCCCAGGGCATGGCTGACCCCAGAAAAAACGCCGCAGCCTATTGGGAGGCGCTGTTCCCCCAGGGGCGGAGAAACGGCGCCATGCCTCCCGACCCGGCCTATGCCTGTCAGGCGGACCGCACCTACCGGGGGCGGTTGGAGCTGGAATGGGAGGGTCTGGCCCTGGAGCTCCGGGAGCTTCCCGGCCACTCCCCCGGGAGCCAGCTGATCCTGGCGGAAGGGAAATACGCCTTTACCGGGGACAGCCTTATTCCCGGCCGCAGGGTGGTGACCCGCCTCCCAGGTGGGAGCCGGCGGGTTTTCCGGGAGAAGGCGGCCCCGGTGCTGGCGGCCCTGGGACCGGATACCGTCATCTTCCCCGGCCACGGGGAGCCGGGGCTTTTGAGGACTATGATCAAGGAAAGGGGGGATCCCGGGTGCTGCCCATCCATCAGCGGATCCTGACGCTGCTCCGGGAGATCGACGGGATCTGCCGGGAAAACGGAATCGTCTACTACCTCCACGCCGGAACCCTTCTGGGGGCGGTGCGCCATGGGGGCTTTCTCCCCTGGGACGACGACGGGGACATTATCATGACCCGGGAGAACTGGGAGAAATTTCTGGCCGCCTTTGACCGGTCCCCCCTTCCTGGAAGAGCCCTGGAGTGTTCCGAGCGCCACCCCCGGAACCTTCGCCTCTTCCCCCGGTATCTGGATACCACCACCACCATGGCATTTATCAGCGGCACCGCCAACACCGGTTATGACAGCATCCCCATCGATATCCTGATCTTTGACCGGATCCCTGTGGACCCGGAGAAGCAGAAGGAGTACCAGCGGTGGCTGCTGGTACTGGGGGAGATGGTGTGCCGCCGGTACGTCATCCGCAGGGATGCCGACTGGGCCCTCTACCGGCGCTGCAAGACCCTGGAACGCCTCTGGGGCAGAGAACGGGTCCTCAGCTGGATCCGTGAGAGGATGGAGGCGCTGTGCCAGGGGGAGGAGACCATGTGGATCCAGACCACCACCTTTTACGACGGCAACTGGACCTGCCCCGACGGACTCCTGGGGGAGCCGGCAGAAGTGGAGCTGGAGGGGTACTCCTTCTACGCGCCGCCCCGGCCCAGGGAGTTTCTGCGCCATGTCTACGGGGACAGCTGGATGATGGCGCCCCCGGAGTCGGAGCGGCACTTCCACACCACGGCTTACACCTTTCAACCCTACGCTCAGGCGGTGGAGGACTGCCAGGCATGGATCGATCAGGAGCGGCTGGAACGGGCCTTCCTCCGGGACAAGGCCATCCGGAGCCGCCAGGCCCCCTGGTTCCGCAGGGGGGAGATTTTGGCCGCCCGGTATTACGCCCTGGGAGCCGCCATGGCCCTGGAAGCAAGGCTCCGGGCCCTGGGGGAGGATCCTGCCGTCCTTCTTGTGGAGGGAAGGTTCCGGGAGCTGGAAAAGCTCTTTGGGGAATATGTGGAACAGCAGCTGGGCCGGCCTCTGAGGACGTTTTCGGTGCCGGCGCCCATTGGGGACAGCCTTCTCCTGACCCTGGGGCGCTGGTTGATCCTGGAAGGGCGGTACTACGACGCTCAGGCAGTCCTTGCCATCCATGGGAAAACAGGGGCGTCCGGGGAGGACTGGAAGGAGCTGGAGGAGCGGATCCAGGCTTCCCGGGAGGTGTCCCAGGCCCTTTACGACCGGGACGACCCTGAGGAAGCGGCGGTGCTGGCAGAGCCCTGGTTCCGGCGGTACCCCCTCCAGGAGGACCTGGCGGCGGTGTGTCTTTGGGGCCGCCTCCAAAGGGATCCCCATCCGGCGTCCGCTGTCCAGGTGGCCGGGGAGGCCCAAAAGGGGTTGGAACACCATCCCGCCTCGGCCCGGCTGAAGCGGGTTTTGGCGGAGGCCCTTCTGATCCAGGGAAAGGAAGGGGATGCCCTTCCCCTCCTGGAGGAAGCAGCAGGGGAGGCCCGGGATGTCTTTCTCCGCCGGGAGGCCCAGGGGAGGTTGAAGGAGCTGGGGGCCTTGCGGCCCCAGGAGCCCCAAACCCCGGAAGGCCCCGGGGAGCCTTCCCAGAACCCCGGAAGGGGAGAAAAGGCCCAAAAGGTTCAGCAAAAGCTTCTGGAGCTGCTGGGGGAGGTGGACGGCATCTGCCGCAGGGCCGGGGTCCCCTACTTTCTGGGGGGGCTCCTGGCGGCCCAGGCGGCGGAGCTGGGGACCTTCGCCCCGGAGTGCTGCTCCAACTATATCGTCATGCACCCGGCCTTCCGAAGAGTATTTCTGGAGGAGGTTCAAAAGGACCTGCCCCCGGGACGGGCCCTGGACTGTTTTGAGGTGAACCCCCGCTACGGGGACTTTTCCATGCGGTACTGCGACACCGGCAGTCTGATGCTGGATGTCAGGACCGAAGGAATGTACCGCTGCCAGGGCATCGCTGTCCAGATTTATTTTGTCCGTCCCTGGGTGGAGTCCTCTCTGAGAAGAAAGCTGGCCGCAGCGGTAAACGCCGCGGTAGAAGGAGCGGCTCTCCCCAGCGTATTTTACAACCCATCCTGGAAGAAAATGGCGGCAGGGTTCTGTGCCAGAGGGCTGATGGCCCTCCTTGGGAAGGGCCGGGCCAAGGCACTTTGCTGGAGGTGGGTTTTCCAGCCGGGGAAAAAGGATCTGAGGATCGGGGGGTGGATCAAAACCTATTGGGCCAGGGCCACCTGGCTGGGGGAGCTGGACTTCGCCCGCTCCGCGCCGGCCTTCCTGGATGGGAGGGAGTTCCCGGTTCCCGAGGATACAGAAACCTTTTTAAGCAAAGTGGTGTCCCCGGGCTGGAACCACGGGGGCCCTGTGGGACTCCAGGGGAAATTCCCCTATCTCATCGAACCCCATGTCCCAGGTGAGGAATACATGGAGCGGATACGCCGGGAGGGGCTTGCCGCCCCTTACGCAAGAGCCCGGGGGAAGGCCGCCCGGCTGGGAAAACGGAAAAACGACTGGTTCTACATCCAGCGGTGCTGGCGCCTTCTCTGCCGCAGCGTGGAACGCATCCGCCTTCGGGAGGAGTACCTTCCCCGGCGGGAGGAGCTGCGGGAGCTGTACCGGAAGGGGGAGCTGGACGCCCTGGAAGGGGAGCTGGGGGATTTCCTGGACGCCATCCGGAAGTACGCCGGATTCCGGCTGGGGATCGCCTTTGACAGCGAGATCTTCCGCATCGCCTGGGCGGTGATGGAGGAGCGGGGAGAGGGAAAGACGGTGGAAAGGATCCTCTCCCGGACCCCGGTGGCGTTTTTTGAGGAGGACTCCGGCGCCCCGGAATCAAGGCCCTGTAAGGAGGAGATCAAATGAAGCCGGTAACAAGGGAGGATTTGCCCCGGGTGCTGGACTGCCTGGAAAAGGACCTGCCCCGGTGCCTGTATCTCTACGCCGACATCTGGGTTTACGGACTGGACAATCCCCATATGAAGGTGTGGTTTCAGGAGGACGGGGAGGGGGTCCGGAAGGTGGCCATGGAGTACCACAGCAGCTTCCAGCTCTGGGGGGACCGGGATTTTGGGGACACCGGGGACTTCCTGGAACTGATCCGCTCCCGCGCCCCCCGGGGGATCTCAGCCCGGCGGGAGATTGTGGAGGCCCTGGCCCCGGACCTGCCGGATTTCACGGCGGAATACGGCTTTGTGGTGGAGCACCGCCTCCCCCCCGCCGTCAGGCTGGAAGCGCGCCTGGCGGAAAGCGGCGGGGCCGTCTGCCAGGCGGGGGAGGAGGATGCCCTGGAGATTGCCGCCCTCATCTGCGCCGACCCGGAGCTGGGAGCCCAGTACACCGTGGAAGGGCTGGCAGCCCAGCTTCGGGAGCGGATGGCCACCGGCATGGGGAGGAGCTTCATCATCCGCCGGGAAGGGCGCATCGCGGCCCACACCGCCACCTTTGCCGAATGCCCGAAATTTGTGGTGGCGGGAGGTTTGGTGGTGCGCCCCGACTGCCGGGATACCCCCTACTTCCTCTGGCTGGACCAGGCCGTTTCTCTGGCGGCGGTCCGGGAGGGAAAGGCCCGGTACGGCATGGTCCAGGATCCCCGGCTTCTCCGGGCCTTTCAGAGGGCCGGGGACCGGGTGGCGGCAGAGTACGGAAAGCTGATCAAAAAGCCCCGGGAAGAAGCCCCGGGGCTCCAAGAAAAACAAGGAAAGCGGTGATGATCGTGCGGGTGGATCCCAACTATTGCATGAGTTCCTATCTGGCCCTGCGCTTTATTGAAGACGAGGACATCTGGTTTAAAAAAGACCTGCCCCATCCCCTCCACCGGCCGGTGCCCCCGGAGGAACAGATGGTGTGCAACACGGCTCAGGAGATTCACCAGGGGATTGAGAAGCTTCTGGAAGGGAAGCTGGACCACCCTGAGAGCCTGGGGATCATGCTCAGCGGCGGCGCCGATTCCGCCATTGTGGCCTCCTATATGCCCCGGGGCGCCCGGGCCTACACCGCCCGGTGCAGCGCCCCCGGAGCTGTGGACGAGACGGAGCGGGCGGCGGAGATCGCCCGGCGGTGCGGTTTGGAGCATGTTGTGGTGGAGGTTTCCTGGGAGGACTACCTCCGCCTTTCCCCTGAGCTGATGCGCCATGACGGCTCTCCCATCCACGCCAACGAACCCCAGGTCTACAAGCTGGCCCGCAGGGCGGTGGAGGACGGGGTCCGGCTGATGATCTTCGGGGACAACGCCGACATGGCCTTTGGGGGGTACGACCAGCTTCTCTCCCGGGACTGGACCTATGAGGAGTGGAAAAAGCGGTACACCTATGTGGAACCGGCGGCGGTCCTCCGGGAGCCGGTGGATATGGACTATCTCTTCGCCCGCTACCGCTCCGACGCCCCCTGGTTCAACGGCGTGGATTATATCAGCTTCATGAACGACATCTTTGCCATTTCCTCCACCGGCTCCTACACCAACGCTTTCCGTCTGGCGGGGCTCCCCTTTTTCGACCCCTACGCCTACATGCGGATGGATGAGCCCGGGTTCCCCACCCCCTACGACCTGGAGCGGATCCGGGCGGGGGAGAGCAAATACCTGATTCGGGAACTCTTTTCCAGGAGATACCCCGACCTGCCCTGGCCGGAGAAGATCGCCATGGCCCGGGCCATGGACCAGTGGATGAAGGATTGGCAGGGGCCGGAGCGGCCGGAGTTTCTGCCCCTCCGGGGGAAGATGGACCGGTTCACCGGGGAGCAGAAATGGCAGATCTTCAACCTGGAGTGGTTCTTAAACCTGATGGAAGAATAAAAGCGGGAAGGAAGATGGCAGATGCAGGCAATCATACTGGCGGCGGGGATGGGCAAGCGCCTCAAGGAGCTTACCGCCAACAACACCAAGTGCATGGTCCGGGTCAACGGGGTCACCCTCATTGAGCGGATGCTCCGGCAGCTGGAGGCCCTGGCCCTGTCCAGGATCATCCTGGTGGTGGGGTACCACGGGGAGCAGCTCCGGGAATATGTGGACTCCCTGGGGATCAGGACCCCCATCCTCTATGTCAGCAACGATATCTACTACAGGACCAACAACATCTATTCCCTCTATCTGGCCCGGCACCATCTCCAGGAGGAGGATACCCTTCTTCTGGAATCCGACCTGATCTTTGAGGACAGCGCTTTGGAGTGCCTGGTGAAGGACCCTTACCCCACCCTGGCCCTGGTGGCGAAATACGAGAGCTGGATGGACGGCACCGTCCTGAAAATCGACGGGGACGGAGGCATCCAGGGCTTTTTTGACAAGGACCATTTTCAGTTCTCGGAGATTCCCCAGTACTACAAAACGGTGAACATCTACAAATTCAGCCGGGAGTTTTCCCAGAACCGGTACGTCCCCTTCCTGGAGGCCTACAGCAGGGCCCTGGGGGACAACGAGTATTACGAGCAGGTGCTGAAAGTGATCTCCCTCCTGGACCGCCCGGAGATCCGGGCCAAGGTGCTTACCGACGCCCTGTGGTACGAAATTGACGACCTCCAGGACCTGGATATCGCCGAGTCCCTTTTCTCCCCCCAGGCGGAAGACCGGTTCCGGCGGCTGGAGGGCCGCCGGGGCGGCTATTGGCGCTACCCCAGACTTACCGATTTCTGCAGCCAGGGGAACCCCTTCTTCCCCTCCGGGAAGCTGGTGGACGAAATCCGGGCCAACATGGAAAAGCTGCTGACAGCCTATCCCTCGGGGATGGAGGTGAACCGCATTCTGGCCGCCAAGACCTTCGGCATCGGCAGGGAGCAGGTGGTGGTGGGCAACGGAGCGGCGGAACTCATCAAATCCCTGATGGAGCTGCTCCCAGGTCCCAAAGGGGTGATCCGTCCGGTTTTTGAGGAGTATCCCCGCCGGATGGAAAAGGGGGAGGAGGTGGCCTTTCGCCCCTCCGGCCCCGACTGCTCCTACACGGCGGAGGAGGTCATCTCCTTTTTCCGGGACAAAGAGCTTTCCGCCCTGGTGCTGGTGAACCCGGACAACCCCTCCGGCAACTACCTGGACAAGGGCCAGGTGCGCCGCCTGATGGAATGGGCGGAGGAGAAGGGGATCTTCCTGGTGGTGGACGAGAGCTTTGTGGACTTCGCCGGGGAGGAGGACGCCAGCCTTCTCCGGAAGGAGGTGCTGGCGGGGCATCCCAGGCTCATTGTAATCCGAAGCATCTCCAAGACCCACGGGGTTCCGGGACTGTGTCTGGGGCTGCTGGCCAGCGGGGGTACCGGGCTGGTGGACCGGGTGGCGGCGGACCTTCCCATCTGGAACATCAATTCCCTGGGGGAATTCTTCCTTCAAATTATGGAGAAGTATCAGAAGGATTACCGGGCGTCCATGGAACGGTTCCGGGAAAGCCGCCGGGAATTCCTGAAGCTGCTGGAGGGCATCCCCGGGCTCCAGGCCATTCCTTCCCAGGCCAGCTTTGTCATGTGCCGCCTCACCGGCGGGGCCTCCGCCCAGGAGCTGGCGGAGGGGCTGCTGGACCGGCACAACATCCTGGTGAAGCCCCTGAGCCGGAAAGAAGGACTCCAGGGGGAGTATATCCGGGTTGCGGTACGGCTGCCGGAGGAGAACCGGCGCCTGGCCGCCGCCCTGAGAGAGCTTCTGGGCTCCGCCTCCCAAGGAAAGTGACCCCTGGGCGAAAAAGGCCCCCGCATCCGATGCGGGGGCCTTTTGGCAGGTCAGGAGCGGCGCTTCCCCTTCCAGCTCAGAAGAAAGGCGGAGTTGATGATAACCAGCACCGAGCCGGCGTTGTGGACCAGAGCCCCCACCACCGGGTTGAGCCAGCCGGAGATGGCAAGGGCGATGGCCAGAAAGTTCAGGGTCATGGAAAAGGTGAGGTTGCATTTGATGACCTTCATCATCCGCTTGGAAAGGCGCAGCAGGTGGGGCAGTTCCCGGATGTCGTCGCTGACCAGGGCGATGTCGGCGGCGTCCACGGCGATGTCGCTTCCCACGCCCCCCATGGCGATGCCCACCCAGGCCCGCTTCAGAGCCGGGGCGTCGTTGACGCCGTCCCCCATCATGCAGACCTTCCTGCCTGCCTTTTGGGATTGGTCGATCCACTGGAGCTTATCCTCCGGCAGGCAGCCGGACCGGACTTCCTGCAGCCCCAGCTGGGCGGCGATGTGCCGGGCGGCGTTCTCGTTGTCGCCGGTGAGGAGGACCGGTTCAACCCCTGCTTCACGGACCCCGGCGATGGCGGCGGCAGCTTCCTCCCGGAGGGTGTCCGCCAGGGCCAGGAACCCGGCGGCCCGGCCGTCCACCCCAAGCCAGATAACGGTGCACCCCTCCTTGAGGAAAGCGTCCGCTTGTTCCAGGGCGGCGGGAGAAAGGGGGATCCCCTCCTGGGCCAGAAGCTCCGGGTTCCCCGCCGCCACCCGGCGGCCTTCTGCCAGAGCCGTGACCCCGCGGCCGGGGATCATCCGGAACTCCTCCGGCTGAGGAAGCTCCCCTGGGGCTTCCTCCCCCCAGCACCGGACCACCGCCCGGCCCAGAGGGTGTTCCGACCGCTTCTCGGCGCAGGCGGCCAGGCGGAAAATATCTTCCCGGGAGAGGTCCGGCAGAAGGCTCACCGCCTGGACCACCCGGGGAACGCCGCAGGTGAGGGTGCCGGTTTTGTCGA
>JAHZBJ010000002.1:0-2153 GCA_019423445.1 Oscillospiraceae bacterium | reverse complement strand
GTTCCAGGGCGTCCCCTTCCCGGACCAGGAAACCGTGGCGGGTGGCGTTGCCAATGGCCGCCATAATGGCGGTAGGGGTGGCCAGCACCAGGGCGCAGGGGCAGAACACCACCAAGATGGTGACGGCCCGGATGACCTCCCCGGTAACGAACCAGGTGGCGGCGGCCGCTGCCAGGGCGATGACCACCACCCAGGTGGCCCAGCGGTCGGCGATGCCCACAATCTTCGCTTTGCCTGCGTCGGCGGACTGGACCAGCCGGATCATTCGCTGGATGGAGCTGTCCTCTCCCACCCGGGTTGCCTCCATGTCGAAGGAGCCGAACTGGTTGACGGTACCGCTGGAGACCTGGTCCCCCGGACCCATGTCCACCGGCAGGGATTCCCCGGTCATTACCGCCTGGTTGATGGAGGTCTGGCCGGTAAGGATGACCCCGTCCACCGGCACGGTCTCTCCCGGCAGCACCCGGAGAAGGTCCCCCACCCGGACCTCCTGGGCGGGGATGATTTCCTCCCCGGTCCCGGCCACCCGGCGGGCGGTGCGGGGAGTGAGGCGCACCAGCTTTTCGATGCCGGCCCGGGCCTTTGCCACTGTCAGGTCCTCCAGGAGAGCCCCCAGCTGCATGATGAAGGCTACCTCCCCGGCGGCAAAGTCCTCCCCGATGAGCACCGAAGCCACCAGAGCCATGGACACCAGCACGTCCGCCTTGATGTCAAAGGCGGTGACAAGGCCGATAACCGCCTCCAGAATAATGGGGACGCCGCAGAGGAGGATGGCCACCCAGGCCATATCAAAGGGGAAGGGCCGGAAGCCCAGGATGCTGGCCAGGAGAGCCAGCCCCGAGAGAACCAGGAAGGCGATGTCCCGCTTGACGCCGCCCCATTCCAGGAGATGTTCCAGTTTTTCCATGGGAGGATGCTCCTTTCCGGCTGGGTTTCAGCCAGGCTTATTATACCTATAGGGGTATAGGTTTGTCAAGGGCAGGGCCTGTCCCCAGGGAAAAAGAAGAGGGGAGCCTGAGGCTCCCCTGGTTTACAGTCAGATCATATTGGCGAACCGCTCCACCGCTTTGGTGAAGCTGGCAATGGTTTGGTCCGCGTCTCCGTGTTCGATGCCGTCCCGGACACAGTGGTTGATATGTCCTTCCAGCACCACCTGGCCCACCCGGTGGAGGGCGGATTTGGCGGCGTTGATCTGGGCCAGGATATCCTCGCAGGGGACGTCCTGGTCCACCATCCTGTCGATGGCCTGGACCTGGCCGATGATCTTTTTCAGGCGGCGGTGAAGGTTTTCCGCATCCATGCACTGCTTCATAAAAGGCACCTCCCGGAAGCTTCTCGGATTAAAATCATTATGGGACAAAACCCCGGCCTTGTCAAGGCGGGACAGAAGCCCCGGGACAGCTTTCCGGCGGGGTACAGGGGATGAAAACAGGCGAAAAGGCGCCCGGCGAAAGACTCCGCTGGACGCCTGGCTTCCCGGGGAAGAGGGAGAGGGCTACTCCTCCTGTTCCAGCCCCAGCTTCTGGGCGATGTCCCGGGAGGTGAGCCCGGCTTTCCGGGCTTTGAGGAGGAGCTCACGGGTGAGCTGGGCCTCGGTTTTGCGCTTGGGGGGATGGAGGATGTCGTACTTTTTCTTTTCCAAAACCCTGATGGCTTCCTGATGCTTCCGGATCTTGCTGTTGATCTCTTCTACCCGCTCCTCCGGGGTCCTGCGGATCCTTTTGGATGCTGTTTCGGCCATGGCGGCGGCCCCCTTTCCGGTAAATGGAGAAGATTCCCTTTTGAATGATTGTACCACCCGAGAGAGGGGGAAGAAGGGAGAACCCTGTCGCAGGCGGGGCGGTTCAGCCGATGACCCGGAACCCCTCTCCGTGGACTTCGTTGGCGTCCATGATGATGAGGAAGGATTCGGGGTCAAAGGCCTTTACCGCCTGCTGAATCTGATACATCTCCTTGGAGTTGCAGGCTACCATTACCACCTGCTTTTCCTCCTGGAGGTAGCCGCCCCGCGCCTCCAGGATGGTGGAGCCGCGGCGTGTGGTCTGATCGATGAGGGTGCAGACCTCAACCCCCCGGCGGGTCACCACCAGCCCCACCTTTCCGGCGTTGAGGCCGCACATGACCTTGTCCACCACCACCGCCAGGAGAAAGTT
>JAHZBJ010000019.1:18810-23526 GCA_019423445.1 Oscillospiraceae bacterium | reverse complement strand
CGCGAGAGGAGAGGTACTATGTTCTTTGAAGTTCTCATCAAGTCCCTAATTATCGGCGCATTGGGCGGCGCTGCGGTTTCCGCAGGTGCTGCCAGAATGTTCCACGCTCCTGAGGTCCAGGCCATGGGCGCCTTCCGGACCCTGGGCGAGCTCAACGCCTGCAAAGGCGACCCCGTTGCCCACTTTTCCTTCGGTCTGGGCTTCTTCTTCAACGCTGCAGGCGCCGTCATCGGCTCCGGTGCTTTGACTCAGGATGTTCTGCACCGTATCGTCCCCAACTGGGCTGCCAGCGTTCTTCTGGTGAAAAACAAAAATGTGGAAGAAACCCTTCAGGATCCTGCCAAGATGGGCGTCGTGGGCGCAGTGATCGGTGCTGTCACCGTGGCTCTGCTGAACCTCATCGCCAACGCCATCCCCGAATCTCTCTCTGTCATTGCCAGCGGCATCCTGACCCCCGCTGCCAACCTGATGATCAACACCGTGATGCCCATTATCTTCTGGCTTGCCGCGCTGGATGCCGGTAAGACCACCGGTATCTGGGGTACCATCCTGGGCGGTCTCGGCTACCTCATCATGGGCAACGCCGTTCCCGGCTGCGTTCTGGGTATCATCATCGGTCAGTCTGTGGAAGACAACGGTTACAACAAGACCGTCAAGATCATGCTGGCTGTTATCGCTGCCCTGTTCATCGTTATCGGTATCGGCCGCGGTTTCTGGGGCAACCTGGCCGCTGCCTTCTCGAATTTCCTGGGCTAATCAGAGAGAGGAGATTGAACTATGGATAAACTGCGTAAGGCTCTTTTGAGCGACTGGACTTTCCCCATTCTTACTGCTCTGCTTGGTGCCACCATGATCGGCGGTGGTCACATGCTTATTACTCACGGTTTCGGCTTCTTCAACGAAATTGCTCACGCTGAAATGATCAAACAAGGTATGGCTACCGGCGACTGGGCTGCCCCCGTGGGTTATGCCGCTGGATTCCTGCTGGCTCGTGTCATGGAAGGTCCTCTGGTCGGTATTATGGACATCGGCGGCTCCTTCATGACCGGTGTGGGCACCGGCTTCACCGCTCTGTTCATGTCCATGGGTCTTGACATGCTGGTGAACAACTTCGTCCTGTCCCTCCTGAGCGGTGCTGTTGTCGGCCTGGTAATCGGTATCGTCATCATCGCTGTCCGTAAGACCATGCCCCAGGGAATGGCTGCTTCCGGTACCAACATCATGATGGGCGCCGGCAACGCTACCGGCCGCTACCTTGGACCCCTGATCATCCTGTCTGCCATCAGCTACAGCATCCCCGCTGGCATCGGCTCCATCATCGGTGCCGCCATCTTCTTCAAGATGGATAAGGCCATCGTGGGCGGCGCCATCCTGGGCGCTATGTTCCTGGCTTTCCTGTTCCCCATCCCCGCATAAAAAGCTCTTTCTCACAGCAGTATAGAGGGAGAGAGGGATTCGCTCCCTTTCTCCCTCTGCGGTTGTTCCGGCGAATACACTATCTTCCATTTTCGCCAAACACACGCTATAATATGTAGCGGAATTCAATAAACCAGGAGGCTATTATGGAAACAATCTATCAAAGAGCCGGCCTGCGCCGGGTTATCAATGCCAGCGGCCGGATGACCGCCCTTGGAGTTTCTACCATCCACGACGAAACCGGCAAAACCATGGTGGAAGCCGCTCAGAATTACGTGGTTATCGACGAACTCATCGACCGGGTGGGCGAGCTCCTTTGCCCCTTCACCGGAGCCGAGGGCACTTGTGTCACAGCCAACACCTCCGCGGCCATCTGCCTTTCCATCGCCGCGGTGATGACCGGTCCCAACCTGGACCTGGTGGAGAAGATCCCCGACACCACCGGTCTGAAGAATCAGGTGATCATCCAGAAAGGGCATTGCGTCAACTACGGCGCCCCTGTTACCCAGATGATCCGCACTGTAGGCGCCATCCCCGTGGAAGTGGGCTGCGCCAACAAGGTGGACAAAGCCAACATCATCGGTGCCATCAACGACAAAACCGCCGCCCTGATGTACGTCAAATCCCACCACTGCGTCCAGAAGGGGATGGTCTCCCTGGAGGACATGATCAAGATCGCCCACGACCACGACCTGCCCCTGATCATCGACGCCTCCGCCGAGGAGGACCTGAAGAAATACATCGCCATGGGGGCAGACCTGGTCTGCTACAGCGGTGCCAAGGCCATTGAAGGCCCCACCTCCGGCTTCATCTGCGGCCGGAAGGACCTCACCGACGCGGCCAAACTCCACTATAAGGGCATTGGCCGTCCCATGAAGATCGGCAAGGAGAGCATGATGGGCCTGCCGACGGCGACGGAGATCTACACCAATCGCGACATGGAGGCCCACGAGGCCCAGCTCAACGCCACTGTGGATCAGCTGATCCAGGCCCTCACCGGGCTGCCCCACATCCAGGTGGGCAAGTCCTGGGACGAGGCAGGCCGGAACATCAGCCGGTGCCGCGTGGACGTGGAGCCCAGCTGTCCCCTCACCGCTCTGGAGATCGTGGCCGCCCTGAAGAAAGGCGACCCCGCCATCTATACCCGGGACCACTTCGCCAATGTGGGCACCATCTTCTTTGATCCCCGGCCCATCCTGCCCGGCGATGTGGAAGCCATTGCCGAAAAAATGAAGAAGATTCTGGAAGGTTAAACCCCTTCTCCCCTTCCGCTGCACCCCCGGTGCGGAAGGTTTCTATAAAAACCCGCCGGCGGGGGCGGCAGAAAACGGAGGATTTTTTATGACCCTGGAAAGACTGGATTTCTATAAAAACAAAGTGATGATCAACCTGCTGGCCCGGGATCTGGACAACGCCGTGGAAGTGGCTGAGGCCCTGGACGGCCATGTTCTGGTGGGGGTCCTTACCAAGAACTACTCCACCGTTGAGTCCTGCGTGGCTGATGTAAAGGCCTACATGGCAAAGCTCACCAACGTTTCCGTGGGCCTGGGTGCCGGCGACCCCAAGCAGTGGAAGATGGTTGCCGAGGTGGCCGCCCAGACCGACCCCGGTCACGCCAACGAGGTCTACACCGGCGCCATGTACTGCCAGGGCGCTTTGGATGCCGCTGGCTGCAACCACACCCTGGTGAACTGCCTCATGAGCCCCACCGGCATCCCCGGAAAGGTGAAAATCTCCACCGGCCCCGTCAGCTGCCAGGGCTCCGACCTGGTAGTGGATGTGGACGTGGCCATGGCCATGATGAAGGATGTGGGTCTCTCCTCCATCAAGTTCTATGACATGCACGGCACCGCCCACCTGGAGGAGCTGAAGTCGGTGGCCGCGGCCGCCGTCAAGGCCGGCATTCCCGTCATGGAGCCCACCGGTGGCCTCTCCCCCGACAACGTCCGGGAAGTGGTGAAGATCTGCCTGGACGCCGGCTGCGAGCGAGTGATCCCCCACATCTACACCTCCATCATCGACAAGGAAACCAAGCTCACCCGGCCCGAGCTGGCCGCCAAGGCTTACGCTGAGATCAAGAGCCTCCTCTAACCCCACAGACGGGAAAAACCCCTGGGATCCCGGCTCAGCCGGGAAGAAAGGAAAACGCCATGAACAAACTTCTGGTGAAGGGCGGCACCCTCATTGACCCCGCCCAGGGTTATTTCCGCACCAAACTGGATGTCCTGCTGGAGGACGGCCTGATCCGGGAGATCGGGCCGGACCTCCAGGCGGAGGACGCCTCGGTGCTGGACGCCACCGGGATGTACATATCCCCTGGCATGATGGACATTCACGTCCATACCCGGGGAGAGACCCGGAGAATCGCCGACGGCGCCCCTGACGCAGACGATCTGGGCTGCCGGCGGGGAGTGACCACCGTTGTTGAGGCAGGAACTACTGCCGCACTGGACATCGAGGACTTCGCTGCCCAGGTAACTCAGGAAAAGACCCGGCATTACACCATGCTGAACTGTCATGTCACCCGGGGCGACTTCCCGCACCATAAGGTCCTGGATCTGGACAGCATCCGCTTGGAATACTTCCGGGCTGCCAAAGAAGCCCACCCCGAACTGGTAAAGGGGCTTAAATGCCTTTGCAGCGGCTCCCTGGCCGGCACCCAAAGCTACGACCTGGTGAAACGCGCAGTGGAGATTGGGGAGGCCCTGGATCTGCCGGTAATGGTCCACATCGGCCGCTTCCCCCCTGACCCCAACCAGATTGTCTCCCTGCTGCGGAAAGGCGACGTGGTAACCCACAGCTACCATGGCAAGGAGATCTCCCCCTATGAAGCGGACGGCACCCCCAAGGAAGCCTTCCGGGCCGCCCGGGCCCGGGGCGTCTACATCGACGTGGGTCACGGCAGGGAGAGCTTCTCCTGGCCGGTGTACCAAAAAGCCTTCGCCCAAGGATTTGTCCCCGACAGCATCAGCACCGATATCTACAACGCCAACATGAACGGGCCTGTCTGGTCCCTGGCGGTGGTGATGAGCAAGCTCATGGCCCTGGGGATGTCCCTGGAGGATGCGGTGACCAAGGTTACCACTGTCCCCGCCGCCATCTACCGCCTGCCCCTCCTGGGGGCCCTGAAACTGGGATATTTCGGGGACCTGACCCTCTTCTCTCTGGAGGATGGAGATTGGCAGCTGCCTGATTCCTACGGCCAGCTCCAGCCTGTGGGCCAGCTGATCCGTCCCTGGAAAACAGTCCTCTCCCGCCCCGGCTTCAGCCAGGTGGTGGACTGCGACCTGGCTGAAGCCG
>JAHZBJ010000019.1:18193-18800 GCA_019423445.1 Oscillospiraceae bacterium | reverse complement strand
GACCTGGGCCATCCGGACTGATTCTTCCCCCGCGCCGGGCCTCTACATTTTCCCGGCGCCGTTCTCCCCGTTGGCACGCCAGGCGGGGAGAGGACGCTCCGGCGCCCTCTCCCCGCCTCCCATATTTGAAAAATGCCCTCCCCCACCCGACCTTGCTGCTTGGGCGGGGGCTTGCGGCTGAACGGAGTATAGTATGAAAATTTTGTGGGAACTGTTTCTCGTTTTTGCCAAGGTGGGGGGACTCACCTTCGGCGGCGGCTACGCCATGATGCCCCTCCTACAGAAGGAAGTCATCGAGGGGAAGCACTGGGCTACTGAACAGGAGATTATGGATTATTACGCCATCGGCCAGTGCACCCCCGGGATTATCGCGGTGAACACCTCTATCTTTATTGGGTACAAAGTGGCGGGACTGGCCGGGGCCATCGCCGCGGTGGCCGGGGTCATCGCTCCCTCGGTGGTGGTAATCATGGTGATCGCCATGTTCCTGCAGAACATCATGGATATTGCCGTGGTGCAGAACGCCTTCGCCGGTATCCGTATCGCCGTCTGCGCCCTGGTGCTCCACGCAGCGGTGGGCCTTTGGAAGAAGGGTGTCGTGGACAAG
>JAHZBJ010000019.1:0-18171 GCA_019423445.1 Oscillospiraceae bacterium | reverse complement strand
CTGGTGGTGCTGGCCCTTCTCCTGTTTACTCCTATCTCACCCATCCCCGTGATTATCTCCTCTGCGGTGGTGGGAGTTCTCCTCCGCCGGTTCTCCCCTAAGAAGGGAGGCGAGGCGAAATGATCTATTTCCAGCTTTTTATCGAATTCTGCAAGGTAGGCCTTTTCACCGTGGGCGGAGGCCTGGCGGCCCTGCCCTTCCTCTACGATATCGCTGAAAATTTCGACTGGTTCACCCGCACCGAAGTCATTGATATGATCGCTATCTCCCAGTCCACCCCCGGCCCTATTGGCATCAATATGGCCACTTTCGCCGGCTACAACGCTGCCGGTGTCCTGGGAGCCCTGATCGCCAGCATCTCCACCACCATCCCCGCCTTTTTCATCGTCATCACCATTGCCAAGATGCTCCGGAAATTCCAGGAAAGCCCCCTGGTACAGGGCGCTTTCTACGGTCTGCGCCCGGCAGTGGCCGCTCTTATCGGTTACGCTGCCTGGGACATCATCAGCCTCACTCTCATCGATAAGACCGTCCCCATTTCTCAGGTGGCTGACTTCTTTAACCTCCCAGCCATTCTTCTTTTCGCCGCCATCTACTATCTGCTGGTAAAGTTCAACAAGCATCCGGTGGTCTACATCGCCCTGGCCGCCGCGGTGGGGATCTTTATCCCTATGGGCTGAGCAGCTGTGAAAGGAGCGACAACATGGAAAACGCGGTGACCCTTTTCCGGCAGATCCTCATCATGTTCGTCTACATGGGCTGCGGCTGCCTGCTTTACAAGAAAAATCTGATCACTCGGGAGGGCAGCGCCAGCGTTGCCAACCTCCTGATCTTCCTCATCCTCCCCTGCGTCATCTTCCACTCCTTTGAGACGGATCGAACCCCCGAAAAAATCGCCTCCCTCTTCTGGTCCTTCCTTCTGGGGACCCTGATCCTTCTCCTGGCCGTGGTTCTGGCGGCCATCATCTACCGCCGGAGCCCAGTGGATAATTTCGGCGCGGCTTTCTCCAATGCCGGCTTTATGGGCATCCCCCTTATCACCGCTATGCTGGGAGCCCAGGCGGTGTTCTATGTGGCGGGGATGACTGCCATGCTGAACATTCTCCAATGGTTTTATGGTCAAAGCCTCCTCTCCGGGAAGAAGAGTCCCTTCTCCCTCACCCGGATTCTGAAAAGCCCCCTGGTGCTGAGCCTCCTGCTGGGGATCGTGTTTTTCCTGGCGGATCTGCGTCTGCCCTCCCTTCTCTCCAGCTGTGTCAGCGCCCTGGCCTCCATGAATGCTCCCGTTGCCATGGTGGTGCTGGGAGTCTACCTGGCCCAGGCGGATTGGGGGGCTATGGTGCGGCGCCGGAGCGCCTACGGGGTTTCGGCGGTGCGGCTGCTGCTGATCCCTCTGTGCACCCTGGCCTTCATGTTCCTTTTCCCCTGGGTGGGGAGGGAGATCAAAATGGCCCTATTGGTGGCCGCCTGCGCCCCGGTGGGATCCAACGTAGCGGTCTACGCCCAGCGGATGGGCCAGGACTACGTCTATGCCGGCGAGATTGTCTGCCTAAGCACCATCTTCTCCCTAATTACCATGCCCGCCGTAGTCTTTCTGGCGGAAAAGCTGCTGTAACGCAAGGAGTTTCCCATTTTCTCTAAGGATATAGCAGGGGCTGCGGGGTCAACCCGCGGCCCCTGCTTGGTTCTTTTCTGCTTTCTGGCTCATGAGTGGAATCCACCAAAAAGAGAGGGATCCAGAGCACCAAGCACCTTATCCCTCCCTGTCCCCGCTACAGGCTCCCATCCCGCTGCTCTCCCTGTTTTTTCGCTTTGACAGCAAAGGGGCGGTTGGGGTACAATAGATGGGGTATTCCACAAAAACGGAGGTTCTGATGATGTTAAATATCGCCCTTTGCAGCGACAGCCGCCGGGAACTTGACCAACTGGTAGCCCTGATGGAGGACTACCGGAACCTCCGGCCCAATGTTGATTTTTCGGTTCACCGCTTCTCCTCTCTCCAGGAGTTGGAGGTGCAGGTTCAGGCAGGGGTTCAGTTTCCATTGTGCCTGGTGGACCTGCATATCTCATGGAGCGGCGACAGAACCTCTCCCTCGGAGGCGGTGCGGCAAATGGAACCGGACACCCTGATCCTTACCCTCTCCACTGTGGTGGAGTTGGGGCGCACCGACACTTCACGGCCTTTCGCCTGCCTTTCCAAACCCATCAGCGGCGGAGAGCTTTTCCCTGTCCTGGACCGCGCCTTTGCCAAACTCCAGGTCCTCTTTTCCCGCGTTCTGACCATCCAGACTTCCAATGGACCCCGGGACCTTCCCTTCCACCGCATCGCCTTCGCCCGCTATCATGACCATCGGATTCGCTACCACATGTCAAACGGGGAAAGTATTCTGACCAGCACCCTGCGTCTCCCCTTCAAGACTCTCTCCGCTCCTCTGATCCAAGAGGGTTCTTTTATCCGCATTTCCGCCGCCTGCGCCGCCAATCTTCAGTATATGGATTCCATCCAGGGCCGGGAATTGGTGATGCTGGACGGCTCTTCTATCTCCATCCCCCGGGAAAATCTCAGCCAGGTACGCCGGGCGCTGAAGGAATTTCAGCTGCGGCAGCATCCTCCGGGCTGAAACTCAAGGCCGTGAGAGTTTTCTTGTTTCATTTCAGCTATCCGCCTAAAACTGGACTTCTTTCTTGGTAAAAAACAGGAAGGATCTGTGTACAGATCCTTCCTGTTTTTGCTTTCTGTTTATTCCTTTTGCTCCTGTTCCGGAGGAGGCGCTGGAGGTTCTCCCCCTTCCCCCTGTCCATCCGGAGCCGGGCCGCGGCCCTCCCCGCCTTCCGGCATTTCAGGAGGACGTCCACCCTCGGGGCCCCGTCCTCCGCCAGGGCCCATCCCCAAGGTCTGGGTGACACTTTCAGTGGTGACGGTACCCTGCTCCTGGCCACCTTGGGCCTCTTCGTATACCCCGGGAAGGGAGGCGTCCTCTCCACTGCCGGAACCTCCCGTTAGAATGGTGTAGTCCGTGTCATCCGCCAGATCCGGGGCAGAATACAGCACCTGGCTGTACTCCCGGGCTGGCGCAAAGGCTGCCAGCAGATTCTCCCCCTGGCAAACTTCCACCAGTGTTCCGGCGCTTTGGACACCGCTGAGGTTCATCACCACCGACTTCTGGGGAAATTCCTGGGAAGGCATGGTATTGCTGGCCCCGGTGGCCATCACCACCCCGCCATTGATCATCAGCTCCCCATCGCAGTCCAGCCCGCCGCTCATGTCGCTGGTGACGCTCATGGTGAGGATCCTGCCGCCATTGATGGTGATGCTGCCGTTGGAATCAATGCCATCTCCGCCAGCACTGATCCAGACATCCCCGCCATTGATGGTGATGGTGCTGACGCCGTCGTTGTTGGCGTTAAAACCGTCGTCCTGGGAGGTCACCGCAATCTGGCCGCCATTGACGGTAAGATGCATCTCGGTGGCGATACCCTCTTCCACATTCCCCTCCACTGTCAAAGCGCCCTCACCGCTGATGGTGAGGCTGGGGACACTGTAGAGAGCCCCGTCATACTGGCTCTCCCCGCCGTCAGAAAGACTATTGACGCTGCCGCTGGTCAGAGTAATCAGAGCTTCCTCTCCCTCCTGGAAGAGAATCGCCGGTCCGTCGGGGTTGTGAATCTGGGCGTTATCCAGCACCAATTCCACTGTCTGCCCCGCCGCTTGGACCACCACCCCGCCCTCCAAGGTGCCGGTAAGGCGGTAAACCCCTCCGGCGGTAATGTTGACAGTCCCGTCCACCAGAGCCGCAGCACCGGTCCCCTGGATGTCCACCCCGTTCTGGGAGAGGGTGATCTGGGTCTCCGCCATCTGGCTTTGGGAGGGGGCGGCCGCCTGGCTGGAGGAGGAGGAACCAACCTCCGCCTCCTGGGAAGAACAGGCGGAGAGCACCGCCAATCCCATAAAAAGCAGGACGGCCAAAAAGGTCTTTTTTGCCGATCTCATTCTTTGTAACCTCCAATTTTCAAACTGCTTATCCTTGGCCTATTATGGCGGACTGGGGTGACTTCCCCATGTGGGCTGTGTGAAGGCACTGTGAATGTTCCTGGCAAAATGTAACTTTTCAAAAAGCGCCCCGCACCGGTCTCCCGGTGCGGAGCGCTGAGCCGCTTTATTGGCAATTACTGAGCCGCCTGGGCCTTTTCCTTGGCCGCTTTGCGCTGTTCTTTGCGGCGCCGGCGGTCCTCGGGGTCAAAAATCAGATAGAAGGTTGGGATCAGCACCAGGGTCAAAAGGGTGGACATAAGAAGTCCTCCGATCACCACCACCGCCATGCTTTCCATCATCTCCACCCCGGAACCCAGGGCCATGGGGAGCAGCCCAACAATGGTAGTAAGGGTGGACATCAGGATGGGACGCAGCCGGGAGATGCCGGCCTGGCGCAGGGCCTGGCGGATCTCGATGCCGTATTCCCGCCGGAGGATATTGGTGTAGTCGATAAGGACGATGGCATTGTTCACCACGATACCTACCAGCATCACCACTCCCAGGAGGGATGCCATGTTCACCGAGGAACCGGTAATGGCAAGACCCAGGAAGGAACCCACCAGAGCGAAGGGAACCGAGATCATCACCACGCCGGAGAAACGCATGGACTCAAACTGGATGGCCATAACGGCGAACACCAGATAGACAGCGATGAGCAGCGCCTTGCCAATGGCGGCGAACTCTTCGTACATCTGCTCCATCATGCTGCCCTGGTCGATCTCCACCCCTTCCGGGAACTCCACGTTAGCGGTGATATCATTCATCACCTGGGTACTCAGCTGGGCGATGTTCAGCCCCACCTTGGGAGTACCGGTAATGGTCACCAGATAATCCCCGCCTTCGCGGGTAATGGAGGTGGGCGCCTCAGCGTAAACGATCTCCGCCATGTCGGTGAGAGCCGCCTTGCCGCCGGTGGGAGTGTCAACCATCATACCATAAAGGTCGCTGACATCCTGGAACCGGTCGGTGGGCAGTTCCACCACCACCGAATACTCGGTGCCGCTGTCCTGAATGGTAATGGCTTCCACGCCGGAAAGCTGGCTGCGTACCGAGGCAAGCACCGACGCCGGCGTCATGTTCACCGAAGCCGCCAGGATGGGGTCCACCTGGATCTTGGCCCGGGGGGCTCCGTCTGTGAGGCTGGTGGTGACGCTGTCGAACTCCGGCATCTGGGCCATACGGTCCCGGATGATAACAGCCTGCTCATTCAGGTCGTTGAGGTTGCGGCCTCTGAGGTTCAGCTCCACCGTCCCGCCAGAAAGCATGGACATCATGCTCACCGAGGAAACATCCACATTGCAGTTGGGCACGTTCTTGGAAAGATCCCGGATGGTCTGGACAAACTCGCTCTCGGTCATGGAGGCGTCCTCACGGAGGGTGACGGTGATGGTACCGGCTCCGCTCCCCATGAGGGTGGCAAGGCCGCTGCTGTCACCCACCTGCATGGAATAGGATTCCACATCAGGCTGCTGGCTCACCAGCTCCTCCAGCTGCTCCATGATCTCGTTGGTGGATTCCAGGTTCAGGCCGTTTTTGGTCTCCACGGTCAGGCGAATCTGACCGCTGGTCATATCAGGGATCAGCTCCTTGGGAACCACGGCGAAGAGCCCCACAGCGGTGATCATCAGCGCCACGGCGGTGATTACTACCAGAGCCCGCTTATCAAACAGCTTCGCCATAATGCGCCCGTACCAGGCCTCCAGGCGGTGGACCAGGCGGTTCCCCAGAAAGTCGGTCTTTTCCTTGGGCTTAAGCTTCACAAAAAGGAGGGGAACCAGAGTAATGGCGCTGATAAGGGACGCCGTCAGAGAAAAGACGATGGTGTAGCAGATATCGTGGAACAGCTGCCCTGCCAGACCATCCATCAGGCCGATGGGAAGGAACACCACTACGGTGGTGAGGGTGGAGGCGGTAATGGAGCCCATCACCAGCTCGGCACCTTTGATGATGTTGTCTTCAAAGCTGCGCTCCATGGTTCCGGATTTGAAGCAGCTGTCGATAACCACAATGGAGTTATCCACCAGCATACCGATGCCGATGACCAGGCCTCCCAGAGAGATGAGGTTGATGGTCATGCCGAAGGCGGACATCAGAATCAGGGTGGCCAGCACCGAGAAAGGCATGGAAAGGCCGATAATCAGGGAAGCACGCCACTCTCCCAGGAAGAGCCAGAGCACCGCCACAGCGATGAGGAGACCCTCAGCCAGAGCCAAAGCCACCTGGCTCAGGTTATCCATAATGTCCTGGCCGCTGTTGGAAGTGATCTCCATGGTAAGTCCCAGGTTGCTGTGGTTCAGCTGGTCCACCACCTGGGCCACCTGGTTGCAGATGCTGACGGTATTGGCGCTCTGATCCTTCATAATGGAAAGGGTCATGGTGTCCTTGCCGTCCCGGCGGCTGTAGGAGGTAACTTTCTCATCCGCCATATTCACCTGGGCCACATCGGAGAGGCGAATCACATCCCCCGACGCCAAGGTAATGGGAACATCCTCCAGCGTACGGTAATTCTCAATCTTCTGGCTGCCAGTAAGCTCCACCGTCACGTTCCCCCGGTCCAGGGAGCCCATGGTGATCTCAAACTCCGACGAGGCGATAGCGTTGGCCACGGCGGACATGTTAAGGTGGTACTGGGTCATCTTGTTCTCATCCAGAAGGATCTGGATATACTGCCGGGAACCGCCAAAGATGGAGACGTCCGAGACCCCTTCAATGCGTTCCAGCTCAGGGACAATGGTGTCCTCCACATAGGCCTTCAGGTTATCACCGCTGTTGGCCTCAATGGAAAGGGACATGATGCTGCTGTTGGCCATGTTGGAGATGTTCATCTCCATCACGGTGGGGTCGCTGCATCCGTCCGGCAGGTTCACCATAGCCAGGGCCGAGGTGACATCCTGATATTTTTTGTCCATGTCGGCGTCGTAACTGAACTCCAGCATGGTCATCCCCACGTTTTCCATGGAGACGGACATAGTGGTCTCCACCTCGGAAACAGTGGAGAGGGCAGACTCGATTTTATCAGTGACCGACTCGTCGATCTCCTCCGGCGACGCCCCGTAATAGGAGGTCATCACCATAAGGATCGGGAATTCCATTTCGGGGGTGGATTCCATAGGCATCTGGAACACCGAGGAAGTGCCGAAAATGATCAGGCTGGCGATGCAGATCAGGATACATACCGGTCTTTTGATACTAAACTTGGGGAGTGAAAACATCGCCTTACTCCCCCTCCTGCTGTTTCAGCGTCACCGCCGCCCCGTCTTTCAGGTCCGGATGCCAGGTGGTGATAATCTGGTCCTCAGAGGTAAGCCCCTCCAGAACCACCACTTCCTCAGAGGAAGAGATACCGGTGACAAGATCGGTACGGACCGCCTTGCCATCCCGGTAAACATAAACGTAAGGCTGGTTCCCATCGTACTCCACCAGGTCCAGGGAGATCACCAGGGCATCCTCCGCCTTTGCGGTGGAGGCTTTCACCTTCACAACGCCTCCGGAACGGCTGGTCCCCAGGGTTTCATTGGTTTGAGCCTTGGCGGCATAGAGACCGGAGGTGGGGTCGGCGCTGCCAGCGATCTCGGTGATGCTGGCGGAATACTCCTGGCCATTGTAGATCACCGTCACCGGATCCCCCACCGAGAGGGCCTCGGCGCCATCCTGGGAAAGGTTGAAGGACACCACAGGCGCCTCCCCGTCCTGGTCGATGACAAAGGCGGGGGTAGTAGCGGAGACCATATCGCTCTCCCCTACATTCCTGGCAGAAATGGTGCCTGACACAGGGGCGTAAACCTTGGCCTCGTTCAGGGCCTTCAGGGCATTGTCATAGCTGATTTTGGCCAGGTCCACCTGGGTCTGGACGGTGCCAGCGATCCCCTCGTCCTCATTGCCTTTGGTGTTGTAATATGTATCCCGGGCGGTGATCATCTTTTTCCTGGCGCTGTCGGCGCTGTTCTCCATATCGTCCAGGTTCTTGGAAGCTGCGGTAAGGGCGTTCTGGGCAACGGTAAGATCGCTTTTCGCCTTTTCCAGAGCCTTCAGGTTCTCATCGCTCTGGTCTGCGTCGTAGGCTGCCTGAGCCTCGTTCACCGCCGTCTGGGCATCGTCACGGGCCTTTTTGGCGGCGTCGTAGGCATCCTCAGCAGCATCCTCGTAATCCCTGGCGGTGAGCCAGGCGTCCCCCAGAGTGTCATAGTTCTGCTTGGCGGAAATAATGGAGGTGTCCGCCGCCGAAAGGGTAGATTCATACTGGAGCCGGGCGGTCTCCGCCGCGGTCTCAAGGTCCTCGGTGTCCAGCTCGAACAGCAGCTCTCCCGCTTCCACATACTCCCCGGGGGCAGCGTAGACCTTCAGCACCTTCCCGGCGGAAGAGGGGTACACCTTTGTGCTGCTGGCCGCCTCCAGTCTTCCCACAAACTCTGTCTGGCGGTCGATGGTGTCATAGACGGCGGTGGTGGTCTCCACCTCAATGGCCTGAGGTTCTGCCACCTCTGCCTCATTCTGAGGTTCAGCCGCCGCACCGCAGCCTACCGCCGTAAAGGCCATAGCACCCGCGGCAGCCAGGGCCAGAAGGCGGTTTGCAAGCTCTTTCTTTTCTCTCATGTTGTTTCCTCCAGTTTGGTCTTTGTCTCATCGGACGCCACGCAGTTTTCCAGCAGCCGCGCCAGCATCTGGTTCAAAAAAGAAAATTCCTCCGAGGTGAATCCCTGGAAGGTCTGCTCCAGCATCCGTTCTGCACTGGCATGGATCCGGGCTCCCAGCTGTTCACATTTGGGGGTCAGGCGAACCTTTTTATACCGGCGGTCCTTCTCGTCTACCTCCCGCTCCACAAAGCCCTTGTTTTCCAGCCGCTTCAGGATACCGGTAACCGTGGGGTTGGAAAGCCGCAGCTCCCCTTCAATGTCCTTCTGGTTGACAGCCTCCCCCCGGTACTTGGCGATACTTACCAGCACATCCACCTGGGAAGCGGTGAGATCCAGCTCCCGGATTCTCCGGTTGATCTCCTCCAGAAAGGTGTTGTTCAGCAGCTTGAACAGCCGCAGGAACTCCATTCTCTGGCTCAGGGATTCCAAATCGTATTGACAGCAAACCCCTTTCATCCTTACACCTCCCCTGCCGGATTTTGGTACGCTCACGGATAAATATAGCACGCTATGTATTTGCGGTCAAGGCCTTGCGCGGGGAATTTACAGATTGGTAAAAAATCCCTATTTCCTTCTCTTTTTCCAGTCTTTTTTCCCAAAAAAGCGTCAAAAACAGCCCCCGGCCCGGGGCATAACTCCGCGGGTTCGGGGGCTGTTGGAATGTTCTTTAAAAAGGTCGCGTCACCACCGCGCCGAAGGGCATCAGGGACAGCTTTGCCAGCTTGAAACACTGGCGGCCGAAGGGAATACCCACAATGGTGATACAAAAAACACAACCGGTGAAAAGCGCCTGGAGGGCCAGGGGAATACCGCTGATCAGCAGCCAGAGAATGTTGAGGAAAAGGGAGCCCATCCCGCCGCCGTAGACCACCTCTTTGCCAAAGGGAAAGAAGGCAAGACCGGCGAACTTGAAGCACTGAAGGCCGATGGGAATCCCTAAGATGGTAATGCACCACAGCACCCCTGCCAGGGTCCAGCCCAGCCCCATCCACAGGCCGCCAAAAACAAACCAGATGAGATTTCCCAACAAGCGCATCTTTTTCTCCTCCCTTTCTTATCGTTCTCCTACATGCATATGACGGATTTCTGTACAGTATCGCTTTCCGGCGGCCTGACCCCGGCCGGGGGACAGGGCACAACCTTCCCTTCCGGAATCAGCCCAGAGCTGCGGCCATCCGGCGGAGGCACTCCTCCAGAAGCTTCCTGGGGCAGGCGGCGTTGATCCGCTCAAAACCGGCCCCTTCCTCCCCGAAAATATACCCTTCGTCCAGGGCCACCCGAGCCTTCTGAAGCATCCGCTCCCTCAACTCCTGGGGATCCGGGCAGCAGCCCCGCAGATCCACCCACAGCAGATAGGTTCCCTGGGGCTCCACAAGCCGGGCCCCGGGAAGGTTCTCCGCCAGAAAACGCCGGGCAAAAGCCACGTTGCCGTCCACATAGTCCAGCACCTGATCCAGCCATTCCTCACCCTGGGTATAGGCGGCCGTCATTGCGGCAAGGCTCAGGGGGCTGGCGTCCATAATGGCATACCGGTCCATCACCAGCTTCCGCCAGGCATCTTTCCAGGCGGGGTTATGGATAACAATGTTGGAAAGCAGCATTCCCGCCAGGTTAAAGGTCTTGCTTGGGGCGGTGCAGACCACCGCCCGGTCCCGGCACTGGGGACATACCTTGGTGAAGGGGTGATGGGTGACGCCCCGGCGCACCAGGTCCCCGTGGATCTCGTCCGAGATGATCCATTTGTCATACCGAACCACCAGCTCCGCCACCCGGCTCAATTCCTCGGGGGTCCATACCCGGCCCACCGGATTGTGGGGGCTGCAGAGGATCATACCGCTGGTATCCGGCCGGCTCAGCTTCTCCTCCAGGTCCTCAAAGTCCATGGTGTAGTCCCCGTCCCGGTAAAGAAGGGGGCTGTTCACCACTCTGCGGCCCGCCATCTCAATCTTCTTGGTAAAGGGGTAGTACACCGGGCGCTGGATCACCACCCCGTCCCCTTCTTTGGTGAGAATATCCAGGAGAAAGGCCACGGCGGGCATCACGCCGGGGCTGTAAAAAATATCCCCGGCGTCCACCTCCCAGCCAAACCGCTTCCGATACCAACCGGTGATGGTCCCTTTTACCTGGGGGTCCTCATAGTTGGTGTAGCCGAAGATGCGCCGGTCCACCCGGGCGTGGAGAGCCTCCAGGATGGGCTGGGCACAGGGAAAATCCATATCCGCCACCCACAGGGGCAGGGCGTCCCCAGGGGCCCCTTCCGGCATGCAATCCCACTTGACACTGTATGTACCTGCACGGTCCACCGTCCGGTCCAGGTCATATTGAATCGCCATGAGTGATTTCCTTCCTTTCAATCCACAGAATAATTTTCAAAAGTCTTTTTTAGTTGAACATGGTCGAAAATTTTCGATGTAACTGCAAAATGGGTTAGCCTTAGATTGTCCGAGGAGAAGGGTTTTTTCGGGGGAAAAACCGCTTCCCCGCCGGGGCGGCAGAACATCACAACAACCTTGGAGGTATGACATCTTGGACGCGACGACAAAAACTTTCACTTCCACACAAGACCTGCTCCGCTATCTGAAAATCCCCGGGACTTACAAGGGATACCGACAGATGGTGACCGCTATCGATCTGGCCATTGAGGATGAGGACCGGCTCCTCAACGTCACCATCGACCTTTACCCCAGGGTGGCGGAGATCCACCACACCACCAGCTCCTGCGTTCAAAAAAACCTGCGGAAAATCATCGCCGCCTGCTGGGAAAACGGCGGCAAAGAACAGCTGGAGTCCCTTTTGGGCCTGACCTATGAGCGCCGCCCCTTTACCAAAGATTTTATCGACCTGCTGGCCGACTACTTAAAAAAGAACAGGGCCTGACTATCATCCCCCGCTGCGGGGTGCGGTCCACCTGGTTATTGTACCACACCCCTTGGGTGGTTACAATCTTTTCCAGGAAATGTTGGGCAACAGAGCCCCCCGGCTTGGCCGGGGGGCTCTGTCTACAAGAAAAGAAAGAAAATGAGCGGAGGTGGGTGAGGGTCCCACCTTCTGATCCGCATTTTCATTATAGTAGAAGTCCCGGGGTAAAACAATGGACAGAGCCAATAAACGATAATATTTTAACAAAGTTTTTTTGGGGATTTTGCCCCATCCCCATGCCTTTTTTCTCCAAATGTGATATACTGAGGCCATATCCGGCATTTTTCCCGCCTGGAAAACCTTTGCCACCCACAGGAGGAACCCACATGAACCACCCCCAGCAGCTGATCATTACAGACGCCCACACCCACATCTTCCCCGACAAAATCGCCGCCAAGGCGGTGGGACATATCGGGGAATTCTACGACATCCCCATGTGCCACGCCGGCTCCTGCCAGGAACTGCTGGAAAGCGGCCGGGCCATCGGGGTCAAAAAATATCTGGTCTGTTCCACTGCCACCCGGCCCGGCCAGGTAATCTCCATCAACGACTTCATCCGGGATTGCTGCGCCGCCCACCCTGAGTTTCTGGGCTTCGGCACCCTCCATCCCGGCTTTTCCGATATCCCCGGAGAAGTGGAACGCATCGCCGGCATGGGCCTACACGGCGTAAAGCTCCACCCCGATTTCCAGGAGTTTTATATCGACGCGCCGGAGGCGGAGCCCATCTACCGGGCTTGCGCCGAGGCCGGGCTCCCCATCCTGTTTCACACCGGAGACAACCGCTACGACTGGTCCGCCCCCGCCCGGATGGCGGCGGTGGCCCGGAAATTCCCGGGGCTTACCTGTATTGCCGCCCACTTCGGCGGATACAACCACTGGCAGGATGTAGAGGTCTATCAGGACCTGCCCAATGTCTGGTTTGACACCAGCAGCAGCCTTTTCAAACTCCCCCGGGAACGGGCCCTGGAACTGCTGGACAAACTGGGACACCACCGCTTCCTGTTCGGCACCGATTTCCCCATGTGGGATCACCAGGAGGAACTGAACCGGTTCCTGGCCCTGGGACTGACGGAGGAAGTCCGGGACGATATCCTGTACCGCAACTTCCAGCGCCTCTTCGGGGTGACGCTGTGACAGCCCCCCGGGAAAAAGACAGCCTCCTGTCCCAGGTGCCGGAACCCCTGCTGGCGTGGTACCGCCGCTGTGCCCGGGTCCTGCCCTGGCGGAGCGACCCCACTCCCTACCGGGTATGGGTCAGCGAAATCATGCTCCAGCAAACCCGGGTGGAGGCGGCAAAGCCCTACTTCCTACGGTTCATAGAAACCCTGCCGGATATCCCCGCCCTGGCGGAATGCCCCGAGGAGCTTCTGATGAAGCTGTGGGAAGGCCTGGGGTATTACAGCCGGGTCCGGAACCTCCAGAAAGCGGCACAAGTGGTAGTGGCACAGTACGGCGGCTCTCTGCCCCCTTCTTTTGAGGCCCTCCGGGCCCTGCCGGGGATCGGGGACTACACCGCCGGGGCCATCGCCTCCATCGCCTTTGGCCTCCCCTACCCGGCGGTAGACGGTAATGTCCTCCGGGTCATCTCCCGGGTCACCGGCAGCCGCCGGGATATTGCCGACCCCAAGGTAAAACAGGAGATGAGCCGGGATATCCAGGAGATTATGCCTCCCTGCCCCGGGGACTTCAACCAGGCTCTTATGGAACTGGGGGCCACTGTCTGCCTTCCCAACGGGGAACCCCTCTGCGGGGAGTGTCCTTTGCGGGAACTCTGCCGGGCCAATGCCGGCGGCCTCCAAGGGGAGATCCCTGTAAAGGCCCCCAAAAAGCCCCGGAAGGTCCAGGAACTGACGGTATTTCTGCTCCGCCGCGGCCCTTTCACCCAGGAAAAACTCACGGCCCTGGAGCGCCGCCCCAAAGGCGGACTCCTGGGAGGACTGTGGCAGCTGCCCAACCTCCCCGGTACCCTCTCCCAGGCAGAAGCACAGAGCTGGCTGGAGGGGCAGGGCTGGAAGGTTCTCTCCCTGGAATCCCTTCCCCCTTCCCGGCACATCTTCACCCATGTGGAGTGGCAGATGACCGGCTGGGAAACCCAGGTGGAGGGGCCCGGCCCCAAGGAAGACGGTTTTGTCTGGGTCACCCGGGAGGAGCTGGCGTCGGAGTATGCTCTTCCCTCCGCTTTCCGGGCTTACCGGAAGCTGATTTGATACTCACGGTTTCCAAAGGAGGTATTTCTCATGGATGGCCAAGAAAACATGGTCCCCGACCAACAGGAACTGACTTTTAAAGAGCGGTTGGTGGAGTGGCTCCTCTCCGACCGGGGAATGGGCACTGTGAATTTTCTCTTTCTGGCTGCCATCCTGGTGGGAAACCCTATCCTTACTGTGGCATCCATGTTTATCTGGATGGCCTTTCTCGCCGTCTCCTTCCGCCTCTCCCATTCCCGGCTGATGAAAACGGTATACGTCCTGCTGTTTCTTCTGGCGGCAGTCCTGGCCCTTCTCAACCTCTGGGCGCTGATCTTCCCTATGGGTTAATGGAAAAACCTCCGGGGGAAAGCAAAGCTTTCTCCCGGAGGTTTTTTACTGCAAGCCAATGATAAAGACCACCAACGCCATCAGGGGCAGCACCGTCCAGGCGATGTACCAGCCGGCGATCTCCCAGTCGGAGGGCTCCGCCCGGTCCGCATCCCGGATCTGAAAGGAGAGGTTCCATCGGAACAGCTCGTCGGCAAAGAGGATGTGGACCGCTGTGGCGGCGCAGAGGAGCATCCCGCAAAGCCAGCCGTACCACTCCCCCTTGTGCTCCAGCTCCGGGCCGGACATCAGGTCCAGGACGGTGGAGACAGAAGGCTCCATGGGGTCGATCTCGTTCCCGTCCCCGTCGATGACGGTGCCGTCGCTCATCACCGCGGTGAAGCCCAGATTTTCCAGGCTCCCGTCCTCGTTGTAGAGCCAGCGGATATCCCCATAGTCCAGCACCCCGCCCCGGAAGATCACCTCGTCCCCCCGGCGGACCTCCAGTCCTGTCATCTCCCCCGCCAGCCCCAGCTCGGTTTCCTCCGGGACGGCGGAAGAGTCCTCCCAGGCGGTGTAAGGACCGTAGGCTTTCTCGCCGTACCGGAATTCCACCGTCTTATCCCCGTGGACGGTGAAGACGGCTTCCTTCCCCTGAACCTTGCCGGAATACACCGTGGCGCCGTTTTCCTCCCGGGGAACCAGGATGGCATCCTGGTACAGAAAGCCCCTCCGGTCTATGGTGACAGGGTAGAGGACGGTGAACACCAGCACCATCACGGCGATAACCAACAGGACGCCCTTCTGGTACCGCCCCAGACCTCTGATCCTCTCCATTCCTTCTCCTTTCCGGCCGGACGGGAAGGCCATTTTCTTCCCTTCGCCGCGGAAACAGCCTTCCCCTCAACAACACCTTTTGAATTCTGAGCCATGACCCTCTGCCGCTCTTTTCCGCCCGGGTAATAGGCCCAGAGAGCAGCGTACAAACCACGGCCCCCAGGCGCTTCTTTTATGCGCGCGGCAGCGGGGCCTGTCCCGCCCCCACTACAACTCCAGGCTTCCCAACACCTGTCCGATGGGGGCCGGGATCACCAGGTCAGCCTGGCTGTCCCGGGGGGTGGGAGATTTGTTGATGAGGACCAGTTTTCCGCCCCGGCGGTAGTCCAAAAGGCCTGCCGCCGGCCAGACTCCCAGGCTGGTGCCTCCCACCACCACCAGATCCGCCTGGGCGATGGCTTCCGCCGCCTGTCCAAGGACCTCCTGATCCAGCCCCTCCTCATACAGCACCACATCCGGGCGGATAATGCCGCCGCAGGAACACCGTGGAATCCCCTGGCTCTCCAAAATGGCCTCCACAGGATAAGTCCTGCCGCAGTCCATGCAGTAATTCCTCAGCACAGAACCGTGGAGCTCCAGCACCCGGCGGCTCCCGGCCGCCTGATGCAGGCCGTCGATATTCTGGGTGATGACCCACCGGAGCTTCCCCTTCTGCTCCAGACGGGCCAGAGCCAGGTGGGCGGCGTTGGGCTTTGCGCCGGGATAAATCATCTTTTGCCGGTAGAACTGGTAGAATTCCTGGGGATGCTCCACAAAAAAGCTGTGGCTCAGGATCACTTCCGGAGGCCAGGCCCACTGCTGCCGGTAGAGGCCGTCCTGGCTCCGGAAATCCGGAATGCCGCTTTCGGTGGAAACTCCCGCCCCTCCAAAAAACACCATGTTCCGGCTGCCGTCCACCAGCTCCTGAAGCTTCTCCAGGCCGGGGATATCTTCCTTCATAAAGCATCCTCCTTTTTGCATGATTTAAAGCCCTCCCGACACCATTCCCATCATACCTTCCACCTTCCGGGCCAAAAGAGGCACCGAGGCAAGGTCCGGGTCCTCCCGAAGGAGCCGGGCAGCCGCCTCCTGGGTGCGGTAGAGGACCTGGCTGTCGGTAGCAAGGTCCGCCACCTGCATCTGAGGGAGACCGTGCTGGCGCATTCCGAAGAAATCCCCCGGTCCCCGGGTCCGCAGGTCAAATTCAGCGATTTTAAAGCCGTCCCCTGTTTTGGTGAGAAACCCCAAACGGTCCCGGGCCCCATCCCCCTTGGCGTCGGAGATGAGGATACAGCAGGACGGGACGCTTCCCCGCCCCACCCGGCCCCGAAGCTGGTGGAGCTGGCTGAGGCCGAAACGTTCGGCGTTTTCGATGAGGATGATGACGGCATTTGGCACGTCCACCCCCACTTCTACCACGGTGGTGGACACCAGGAGCTGGGTCCGCCCGGCGGCAAAATCCGCCATAGCCGCCTCCTTTTCCTTTCCCTTCATCCTGCCGTGGAGAAGCCCCAGCCGGTATCCGGCAAAGGGCCCTTCCTTTAGCTCCTGGAAATACGAAACAGCGGCGGTAAGCCCTGGAATGGCGGGCTGGCCGGTCTCCGGGTCCTCCTCCACCAGGGGGCAGACGATATATCCCTGGTACCCCTGGTCCAGGTGTTTTCGGATATATCCGAAGGCCCGCTGGCGTTTGTCGCCGCCGATATAATAGGTGGCGATGGGCTGGCGCCCCGGAGGCAGCTCATCCAGCACGGAAAGCTCCAGATCCCCGTAGATAATCAACGCCAGAGTCCGGGGGATGGGGGTGGCGGACATCACCAGGACATTGGTCCCCTGCCCCTTTTCCTTGAGCTTCATCCGCTGGGCCACCCCGAAGCGGTGCTGTTCATCGGTGACAACCAGTCCCAGGTTCCGGAAAGCGGTATCTCCGGTAAGCAGAGCGTGGGTACCGATGCAAAGGTCCAGCTCTCCCGCCGCCAGAGCCGCTTTGCGCTCCCGCTTCTCCTTGGGGGTACAGGAACCGGTGAGAAGTCCAAGACGCATCCCCATGGGCTCCAGAAGGGGAGCAAGGCTGCGGTAGTGCTGCTCCGCCAGAATCTCAGTAGGGGCCATCAGAGCGCTCTGCCGGCCGTTTTTCCAGGCAAACCAGCAGCAGGCAGCCGCCACCAGGGTTTTGCCGCTGCCCACGTCCCCCTGGACGAGCCGGTTCATAGGCGCGGAAGAGCAGAGATCCGCAACCGCCTCCCCAATGGCCCGCTTCTGGGCCCCGGTGGGAGCAAAGGGCAGCGCTTGGTAGAAGGGCGACATATCCACCTGCTCCATGGGCTGGGTGCGCTCCCCCGAGCGGCCTTTCTTCATCTTCATGAACCCCAGGCTCAGGGACAGCAGCTCATCGAAAATCAGCCGCTTTCGGGCCACCTCCGCTTCTTGGGGGGAAGCTGGGGCGTGGATGGTCCGCAAAGCGTAGTCCAGGGTGCAAAGGCTGTTTTCCCGGCGGATCCAGTCCGGTAGGGGATCCGGAAGCTCCGGCAGCGCGGCAAGGGCGGTAGCCACATCCTTGGCGATCCCCCGATTGGTGAGTCCCGCAGTAAGGGGATAAACAGGGGAAAGGCCGCTGCTCCCCCCTGGATAAACGGCAGGGGTATTCATCTCCCGGCGCAAAAGCGTCCCCTCCACTTTGCCCCAGAAAATATATTCCTGTCCCTCTTTTAAGGCATCGGCCGTATATTTGCCATTGAAAAAGGTCAGAGTAAGGGTGGCCGCCTCGTCCACCGCCGTCACTTTGGATACCGAAAGGCCCTTTCGGATGCGTTTTTCTCCGGTTTTCCGCGCCACCACAGCCCGGACCGCCGCCCGCTCCCCCAGAGGCGCTTCCAGGATGGAGCATGGCGTCCGAAGGTCCACATAGCTCCGGGGGATGTGTCTCAGAAGGTCTTCCACGGTGACAACTCCCAGCTTTTCGTATCTTTTCATCCGCTGCTCTCCCACGCCCCGAAGGAAACGCACCTGGCTCTCCAGAGTAAGCTCCATCTCCATCCCTCCTTTGCTTCATTTGCTCTATTATAGACCAAACCCCCCGGGATGTCATTATCCCAACGGAAAAATCCCCTCTCGCCCCGCAAAATGGTTGACAAACCTTGGAGTGGTTGGTATAATAATGAAGCTGTCCCACAAGGACATAATTTTGTTATGTGATCCATTAGCTCAGTTGGCAGAGCATTTGACTTTTAATCAAAGGGTCCGGAGTTCGA
>JAHZBJ010000018.1:21847-23542 GCA_019423445.1 Oscillospiraceae bacterium | reverse complement strand
TTGACCACGGCGTAGCCGTAGATGAACTTGTTGTCCGGGGTCTTGATGTAAAGCTTGGTGCCATAGGGCATTTCGTCCAGCCGTACCACTGCCACCGTCCCCTCCTGGCAGTAGGTCTCCCCGTACTGCCCCTTGGTGGTCCAGTAGCCGGCGCCCCAGGCGTTGCCGGAGCGGTGGTAGCCGGTGGCCTTCTGGTTGCGGAGCACCGAGATGTAGTTTATGGGGTTGCCGTTTTCGTCCAGGGGGCACTGGTCGCTGAAGTCAAAGTTGGAGATGGCGCTGCCGTCTCCCACCAGCACCTTGGCGGTGGTGGAATACTTGAGGATGTCCTCCCGGACCACGTAGCGGTCCACCACTTCCCCATCCTCCAGGATCTCCTCCCAGGTGAGCTTTTTCAGGCCGTTTTCTCCGTACTGGAGGGTGTAGGTGCTGCCGTAGCTGATGAGGCTGGTGTGCTCCTCGTCGGTTTCGTAAGGGATCACCACTTCTTCCTCCACCCGGCGGGAATCCACCCGGACGATGGTGATATCGTCCCCAGGCATCAGCACCGTGGCCCGGGGGTGGGTGATCTTGTCGGCGCTGCGCAGCTCCACGCCGTTCTGGTCCAGCATATCCTGCACCGTGTCCCCCTCCATACACAGGAAGGTTTCGGTTCCGCCGTCCACGGTGAGGGTCACTTCAAAGGGATGGGTGATGGCGATCTGGCTGAAGCTCTCCGAGTCCCCGGGCTGGAACTCCACCAAGGCGTTGGGGTCCAGGCGGATCTCCTCATTGGCCAGGATCTTCATATAGTCCCGCTCGGCGGTGACGGTAACGGTGGCGCTGTCCCCGTCCACGATGTAAACCACGTTGTTGAGATAGACCACGGTGAAGATCATGGCCGACAGGGCCACCGCCGCGATGCCTACCGCAGTGGCGGAGCTGAAAACGCACCGCAGAAAGGCTTCCGCCCCCCGCAGCAGTATTCTGCCCCACCGTTTCAGGTCTGGTTTTTCCATTCTCGCTCCTTGTTTTCAGGCGGCGGGCCGTGAACCCAGGCCGTCCTGTTGTCCGCTCCCCAGGGGATACCCCGTCGGGAAGGGCTTCCGGGGAGGTCCCCCTGAAGCGCAGCCTATTATATTCCATGGGTTTTTCCGTGTCAAACCCGGTCCCTGGGGTTTTGAAGGGAGGTTTTCGGGTAGATTCCACAAAATATATGAGCTTTTTTCTCCGTTCCAGACAGGAGGCTGGGATTTCCCCCTGGCGCTTCTGTGGATTTTGGAGATTTTGCCTCAAGGCCCCGGGGAGCCCACACTCCCCCTAATTTTACATATTATAACAAAAAAAGACGCCCTTGTGGAGTCCCCCCGGGAGAAAAGATCCCTGGAGGCATATCCCGGAAAGGAAAAAGGGGCTTTCCCGCCCTTGGGGATGGTGGTAAAATAGGAGCGCCAAGGCCCCTGGAAAGAAATAAAAATTTTTCCAGGTGGATGAATGGATTTCCTCTCCCCAGTCGTATTAGGGGTGAAGTCGGAAACGGCCAACACAAAACTTACGATATGGAGGAAACAACAATGAAAAAACTCATGGCGGGAATCCTGACAGCTGCGGTGGTCCTTTCTGTGGGGGCGGCCAGCGCCTTTGCGGCGGGCCATGGCCAGGGCCGGTACTTTGTGGACGAGAACGGCGACGGAATCTGCGACAACCAGGGCAGCG
>JAHZBJ010000018.1:14607-21747 GCA_019423445.1 Oscillospiraceae bacterium | reverse complement strand
GGCCGGTACTTTGTGGACGAGAACGGCGACGGAATCTGCGACAACCAGGGCAGCGGCTGCGGCCGGTACTTTGTGGATGAGAACGGCGACGGAATCTGCGACAACCAGGGCAGCGGCTGCCGGAGAGGCTGCCGGGGCTGAGAAAAAAGCTGACGGAGTTTTAAGATGCGGAGCGAAGAGGAGATAACAAGAGCCATCCAGCGGCATGGGGATACGGTCCGGCGCCTCTGCATGGTACATCTGAAGAATCACGCCGACACAGAGGACATATTTCAGACGGTATTTCTGAAGTATGCCCTCAGCTCCGCTGTCTTTGAAAGCGATGAACATGAGCGGGCGTGGTTCATCCGGGTCACCATCAACGCCTGCCGGGACCTGCTGAAAAGTTTTTTCCGGCGGCGCACGGTATCCATAGACCAGGTTCTGGAGCTCCCGGACCAGACCCCGGAGGAGAACCGGGAGGTGCTGGAGGCGGTGCTCTCCCTCCCCGGGAAGTACCGGGATGTGGTTTACCTCCACTATTATGAGGACTACACAGCTCCCCAGAGCAGCCGGATTTTGGGGAAGAACGTGAACACGGTATATACGCTTCTGACCCGGGCAAAACAGCTGCTCCGGGAAAAGCTGGGAGGTGAGGAGTATGCGTGACCGGCTGAAAGAGGCTTTCGACAGCGTCCGGGCGGAGGAGGAGCTGAAAAGCGCCACCCGGGACTTTGTGCTCCAGAAGGTCCGGGAGCGGCAGCAGCGCACCGGATGGTCCGCTCCGGCATACCGGGGGCTGGTCCCCGCCCTGGCCTGTTTCCTCCTGGTGGCGGCGGCTGCCCTGGGAGGCTGGAGGCTTTACTTCACCCCCACCTCGGTGATCAGCATCGACATCAACCCCTCCATTGAACTGGAGGTGAACCGCTTCGACCGGGTCATCTCGGTCCGGGGCTGGAACGACGACGGCGAAGCCCTGGCGGCAGGCCTGGATGTGGATTTTATGGAATACACCCAGGCGGTGGAGCAGGTGCTGGCCACCCCCGTGGTCACCGACTGCCTGGCCCGGGACGAGGTCCTCTCCATTGTGGTGGTGGGGGAGGACCTGGAACAGAGGGGAAGGATCCTGGAGGATATGGAGTCCTGCACCTCCGGGTGCGGGAACGCCTATTGCTGGCAGGCGGCTCCCGGAGAGGTGGAAGCGGCCCATGAAGCGGGACTCTCCTACGGGAAGTACCGGGCTTTCCTGGAACTCCAGGCCCTGGATCCCAGCGTGACGCCGGAAGAGGTTCAGGATCTTACCATGCGGGAGATCCGCCAGTGGATTCAGGAGCTTTCCCCCGGCGGCTCCTCCTGGGGGGAAGGCGGCTCCGGGATGGGCGGGATGTCCGGCATGGGCGGCGGCCACGGCGGAAACGGCCATGGCCACGGGGCCGGACAGAGCCGGACCCTGGATCCGTAAGAAGCGCCGTGCCCATCAGAACACAGTGTCCCGCTTCCTGAGCATATTGCTTGGGCTGGGTGTTGGGGAAGCACCCCGGCTCGGGAACAAACAGGACAGCCCCCGATGGAAACATCGGGGGCTGTCCTGTTGTTTTACCGCCAAAATGCCGCAAAAAGCCACACCCTGATCTCGCAAAATACACGGCATTTCCCCAAAAGCCGGAAAACATCCCCTGAAAACAAGGGGGAAACCCCCTAGGCGGCCTTTGGCACGATTCTTGCTTTTCAAAAATTGCGAAGAGCGTGGCCCAGGCCATGCGCCAATGTTTTCAAAAAAGGAGAGAAGAAGGAATGAAAAAGAATCTGCTGAAATGTCTTGCTCTTTTGCTGTGTATCTCCTTGGCTGCCTGCGGTACGTCTGGGGCTTCCCAGGCTTCCGCCGGAGGTGAGGAGGAAGGAGCCTCCGCTTCCGCCCCCGCCGGAGAGGTGTACACCATGAAGCTGGCCAACGCCAACGCCGTGGGGAGCATCAAGGACGAAGTGAGCATTATGTTTGCCGACCTGGCCCGGGAGAAATCCGGCGGGCGCATCGATATCCAGGTGTACTCCGGCGGGACCCTGGGGGACTGGAGCGAAACCTCTGAGGGCCTGTCCCTGGGGGTGGTGCAGATTGTCATTGAGGGAATCGGCTCCCTGGAGAAATTCTCTCCCAAGGCCTCCTTTGAGGCCATCCCCTACGCCATGAAGGATTACGACCACTGCGAGCGTTTCTGGGCTTCCGAGGACGCCGAAAAGATTCTGGAGGACCTGGGCAATGAAATGGGAATGAAGCTTTTGGGACCCCAGCGCCGGGGCGGGCGTGTAGTTACCTCCACCGTTCCCTTCACCACCGCCGACGAGCTGGCGGGACTCAAGATCCGCGTCCCCAACAACTCCGCCAGCATCAAGCTCTGGCAGGACCTGGGGGCTTCCCCCATGCCCCTTGCCCTTACCGAGACCTTTACCGCCCTGCAGCAGGGCACCGTAGCCGCCCAGGAGAATCCCGCCCTGGAGTGCTACAGCTATGCCTTCTACGACGTGTGCCCGTACCTCATCAAGACCTACCACACCATGGGTTCCGACGTGTTCATCTTCGACCAGAAATATTTTGAGAGCCTCCCCGAGGATATCCAGCAGATTCTGGAGGAATCCGCGGACGAAGCCGCCGCCTGGCGCAACAGCGTGTACCGGGAACAGGAGGAGGAGATCTTTGAAAAGTTCAAGGAGAAGGGCGTAGAGATCATTGAGCCCGATCTGTCCACCTTCTATCCCCTGGTGGAGGACTTCATCCTGGATTATCCCGAGCTCCAGGAGATCTATGACACCATTCAGAAGTATGCCTGACGGCGCAGAAAAGGAGGCGGCTCCCTTGCTCAAAGCTTATTCGCGCTTTCTCGACGCGGTGGAAAAAGTATTCCTCATCATCCTGGGCCTTCTGCTGGCGGCCATGACGGCCATTATGGTATACCAGGTGATCCTGCGGTATGTCTTCCACCACCCCAACGTCTGGGCCGAGGAAGTGGTAAAGTTCATGTTCGCCTGGGTCTGTTTTGTGGGCTCTCCCATCTGTATGCGGCACAACAGCCATTTGAAGGTGGACTTCCTTCTGACCAAGCTCCCGGAGGGGATCCGCTACATCTGGCAGGCGGTGATCGTCCTGATCAGCATCGCCTTTGCCGCGGCGGTGGTGCCCATCAGCGTCCCCATGGTCCTTCAGGTGGTGAATCAGTACTCCCTGGGAGCCCATGTGCCCATGTGGATCCCCTACCTGTCGGTGCCGTTTGGAGGAGCGTTTATGGCGCTTTTCGGGATAGAGCTGTTTTTAAAGACCCTGGAACAGCACTCCCGGGTAAAGAAATGTGCGGTACAGAAAGCAGGTGAAGCATGAATCCCGGTTTGATTGTGGTCCTTGGCCTTCTGGTCTTTAGTATCCTGGGGGTGCCCATCGGCTTTGCCCTGGGGGTTTCCACCCTGTGGGCCCTGGTGGTGGCGGACTTCCCCACCGTGGTGGTGGCCCAGCGGATGTTTTCCGCCATGGATTCCGTCCCCCTTTTGGCCATCCCCTTTTTCATCCTGGCCGGCAACCTGATGGGGGGAAGCATCACCCAGAAGATACTGGATACCGCCAACGCCCTGTTCGGTTCGGTAAAGGGAAGCCTGGGGGTGGTGACGGTGGCGGCTTCGGCTCTGTTCTCGGCCATCTCCGGCTCCGGCGTGGCCACAGCCTCGGCCATCGGCGGCATCACCATCCCCGGCATGAAGGACGAGGGGTATCCCGGTGATTTCGCCGGAGCCCTGGCAGCGATTTCCGCCACCATGGGCCCGCTGATCCCACCCAGCATCTTCCTCATCGTCTACGGCAGCGCCACCGAAAGCTCTGTGGCGGATCTGTTTATGGCGGCGGTGATCCCGGGGGTTTCCCTGGCTCTGGTGCTGGCGGTGTATGTCCTGCTTTACGCCAAAAAGCACAACTTCCCCGCCAGGGAAAAGGTCCCGCTGAAGCAGGCCGCCCGCACCGCCCTGGACAGCGTCTGGGCGCTGTTTATGCCGGTGCTGATTCTGGGCGGCATCTTCCTGGGGATCTTTACCGCCACCGAAGCGGCCGCCGTCTCGGTGCTGTACGCCTTTCTGGTCTCCCTGCTGATCTATAAGGATCTGAAGCTGAAAAACGTTCTTTCCATCTTTGGGAAAAGCGCGGTGACCACCTCCAGCCTGCTGTTTGTCATGGGGGTCTCCAAGGCCTCCAGCTGGATCATCGTCACCTCCGGCCTTCCCACCCTGATCCTGGATTTCTTTGAGAGCATCACCTCCAATCCTGCGGTTATCATCCTCCTTATCAACATTCTGCTGTTTATTGTGGGGATGCTTATGGAAGGGAACGCGGCCATTGTCATGCTGACTCCCCTTTTGATGCCCCTGGTGGAGCGGATCGGCATGTCCCCCATCCAGTTCGGGGTGGTTATGGCCATGAACCTCTGCCTGGGGCTGGTGACGCCTCCCGTGGGCGGCTGCCTCATGATCGGCAACATGATCGCCGAGGAGCGCCTGGAGCGCACCCTAAAAGCCCTCCTGCCCATGCTGGGCCTGGGCATCATCATATTGATGCTCACTACCTATATCCCGGGGATGACCCTTTGGCTGCCCGCGGTGGCAAAGGGATAACAGATAGTCCCTCTCCCTGTAGCAAGCGGCGCCGGAGGAACCAATCCTCCGGCGCCGCTTGCTCGCCCTTGGAGGGGATTCCTCCGGCTGTGAAACTGCAGCTGGGGCGGGGAATCCCCATGCTCCCCCGGCGCCTCACCGGGAGACGGGGAACCGCTGCCCGGAGATCTCCAGGGCCGCCACCTGGTCCAGGGACAGGACCCTGGTGAAGTTGGCGGTGGTCACCGTCTTGCCGTCCAGGTTCCGGGCGCCGGTGGTATGGACCACCAGGGGCTCCTCCTCCCCCGGGCCGGCGGTGGCGGCGCCTCCGCCCCCCAAAGAGGCGTCCGCGGCGCCGTCAAAAGCCCACAGAGGCATGATCTCCTCTTTGCTGCCGTCCTCCATCACCGCCAGGATCTCCACATTGGGGATGGGCCCCGAGATCTCCGCCTCGGTGCCGATGACCAGCACCCCCAGGGGGGAGAGCTGGACCTCCTCCGGGCGGTAGTTCTCCCCTGGGAAGGCCTCCGCCGGGATCTCCACCGTCAGGGAGGCCAGGCGCTTCTCCGGCGTCACCTCCAGAAGCAGGGGGGTATCCCCATCCAGAGTCACGGTGATGGTCTTTCCCTGGTGGTTCTCCAGGGTGGAAACCTCCAGACGGTAGCAGCTGATCCGGCCCCGGTCAAATTCCTCCAGGGGGGTGCAGGTGATGCTGGCCGCCTGGGTTTCCACCATGGCCCCCAGCCGGTCCTGGGCTTCCTTCTGGCTGCCGTCCCCTGCCAGGCTCTCCAGGGAGAGGATCAGGTTGGTTTTGTAGCCGTCGGAGAGGCTGGCCAGCACCGAAAGCCGGTGGGCCTGGTCTTCCGCCGACGCCGAGGGGGTTTCGATCTGTTCCTGAAGGCTCCCGGCCCCTTCCCCAAAGACGGCCCGGAAGAGGTCGGCGCCCCCCAGGGCCAGGGCGGTTACACTGAACAGGCAGACCACCGCTGCCGCAAGGATGATGCGGAAAGTGTGTTTTTTCATGGGTTTCTCCTTTCCCGGCGGGGGAAGGGTTTTCTCCCCGCCTGTCTGGGCCGTCTCCTGCCGGGCGATCCTTTCCAGCACCCGGGCCCGGATCCGGTCCGGGCTGGGGGTCAGGCCGCTGGTGTTTTCCGGTTCCAATCCGCCGGCAAGGCCGTCCAGGTCCCGGCACAGCTGGTCAATCCAGATCTTCTTCACAGCCATAGCCCCTTTCCTGAAAAATCTTTTGAAGCCGCAGGCGGCACCTTCGAAGCCGTGTCTTGGCCGTCCCTGTGGGGAGCCCCAGCCTGGCGGCGGCTGCCGCCAGCTTCTCCCCGAAGTAGTAGTACCGGATGAAAAGTTCCCGGTCCGGTTCCTCCAGCCCCTCCACTGTCTCCCGGACGATGGCCGCCTGTTCCCGGTTCTCCGCCAGCTGCTGGGGCTGGGGAGAGTCGGAAAAGAGAAGCAGGTCCTCCTCCAGGGGCACCCGGGGCTTTTCCAGCCGCCGCAGGCGGCTGAAGAGGGTGTTCCGGGTCACCTGGGCAAGCCAGGGCTTCAGGGGGCGCTGGGGGTCCAGGCTTCCGGCGCTGTTCCACAGCTTCCAGAAGACGTCCGCCGCCAGCTCCTCAATGTCCTCCACCGCCAGGGCCCCTCTGGAGAGGTTGCAGAGGATGGCGGTGACATAACCGGTATATTGTGCCATCACCTGTTCCAGGGCCTTTTGATCCCCTTGGCCCAGGGCCAGGATGGCGTCGCGATCCTTCATGGAGCATCTCCTCCCACACATGTGTCATCTATCGATACGCTCCCGGAGGAGAAACGGTTTCAAACAGGGGGAATTTTTTGCGCGAAAATAGCGAAAACAGGGAATTCCCCATTGCAAAGCTTCATGGGCAGCTGCTTTTGCCCGTTTTGGCGGTGCGTCTTCTGCCCAAGAAAAAACGGCCCCGGTTTTTCACCGGGGCCGTTTTCTGTTTTGAAGAGGGTCAGCGCCGCTGCCGGAAGAATTCCGAAAGGAGGCGGGAGCACTCCTCCGAAAGGATTCCCGCCGTGATCCGGGGGGACGGCCCCACCGAATCCAGGTCCATGGCAAAAAGGTTCATCCGGGAGCCCAGGCAGCCCGCCGCCGGGTCGGCGGCCCCGTAGACCACCGCTTCCAGCCGGGAGGTAAGGCAGGCCCCGGCGCACATGGGGCAGGGTTCCAGGGTGACGTAAAGGGTGCAGCCGTCCAGCCGCCAGTCCCCCAGAGCCTGGGCAGCTGCGGAAATGGCCTCCATCTCGGCGTGGCCCAGGGGGGAGCCCTTTTCTTCCCGGGTGTTGCGGCCTCGGGCAATGACCCGGCCATCCCGGACCACCACCGCCCCCACCGGCACTTCTCCTTGGCGGGCGGCTTCCCGGGCTTCCTCCAGGGCCAGGGACATCCAGCCCTCGTGTTCCCGGCGTCTGGCGTCGGTCATGGGAAGAGCACCTCCTCCAGAAGGGGGCTCCAGGTGGTCCAGCAGAGGAGGGCCGCCGCCAGAAGCAGGGGGAGGTTGGTGG
>JAHZBJ010000018.1:13543-14597 GCA_019423445.1 Oscillospiraceae bacterium | reverse complement strand
CGGGGCAGGGAGAGCTCTCCCCGGTACCGGCCCCGGAGGCTCAGGTCGTCCCGGAAGCGGCGGCAGAGGGCCAGGAACCCCGCCAGGCACGAGAGGAGGGAGACGGCGGAGATGGATACCGAAACCAGCGTCTGCATTTCGTCGCCCCCCAGGGAGCCTGCCATCTCCACCGCTGCCGCCAGAAGGTTGTAGCAGAAGTGGATCAGCATGGAGACCCACAGGCTGCCGGACATCACCGCGAAGTAGCCGAAGCAGAGCCCTGCCAGAAAGGCCGGCAGAAGCTGGGGCACCGTGGTGTGGCAGAGGGCGAAGGCCAGGGCGGAGATGAAAATGGCGTAGCCGTCACCGAAGGGGCGGACCGACTGGAGAATGGCCCCCCGGAACAGCAGCTCTTCCAGAATGGCGGGAAGCACCGCCGCCGACACCAGGCCCAGAACCATGGCCAGGCCCCGGGTGGGAATGGCGGCGCCATAGGTGGGAAGGTTCTGGGGGAAGCGCTCCTGTAGGAATATGGAGATCCAGCTGGATAGGTAGTTGGAGGTGGTGCAGATGCCCAGGCAGACCCCCAGGGCGGGGAAAAGGACCCCATGCCTGGGGAGGCGGAGGGGAAACAGAGGCCTTCCGGAGCGGCGGGGGCCCTGGAACAGCACCAGAAAGCAGAGGGGGACCAGAATGGAATAGGCGTAGCTGGCCATGTTTACCACCTGGGCCATAGCCGGGGTAATGGCTATCCCGGATTCCCCCCACCAGTGCCGGAGGAAGTTCACCGGCAGCCCGGTGGACTTGGCGGCCAGAAGGAACACCAGGAGGGTGAGGCCCACCGCCGAAAGGCAGCGGGAAAGGGCGCGCTTTTCCAGCCTGCGCTCCCGCTCCGGATCAGGGCTTAAAGGCAGTGCCCTGCTTTCCATCTCGATCCCTCCTTTCCTGCCGGAGACCGCTGCCGGCCCCGGTCCTGTTATCTGCCCTTCAGGGGGTTCCCCGTCCAGGCTTGTTCCGCTGCCCCGTCTTGCCAGTCCGGCCATCCGCAGCCGCCGGGGCTTTTGCCTTCTGGATC
>JAHZBJ010000018.1:1848-13533 GCA_019423445.1 Oscillospiraceae bacterium | reverse complement strand
TCCCGGGGCCAACCCGAAAAATTCGCAGTATGGGGTTTATTGTAACACGGGCCCCAGGCGTTTTTCAATTCCGGGTCCGGGAGAGAAGGAACGCAGCATCACAAATGACTGCCCCGCTCCCTGAACAATAATCGGCGCTGGGGAGAACCCCAAGCCCTTTTCTTCCTTTTCTTCACCTATAAAACGAGGGGGGTATGGGATTTATTTCTGCCATGGGGGCAAAAAATAAGACGCACCTGGAGGGTGCGTCTTGGCCTCGGCCCCGGTATGCCCGGGGACGCTGCAGGCCCTTGGTTGGGACAGGATGGATGTCTTCCCGTCAGCCCAGAATCCGGTCCGCCATGCTGTCCACCATGCCGCTTACCATACCGGTCATCATCCGGCCCGCCTTGGCGGCGGTTTTTTTAATGGCCTTGCGCTGGCCCTTCATGGACTTGGAGTTCATGACATAGGCTGCGGCGCCTACGGCAGCAGCGGTGGCCGCAAGGCCGGCGGCGGTGGATACCATGTTTTTATTCATATCGACCATGCTCCTTCCGGCGGAGCCTTCTGCCCGGGCCCGGCTCCGCCGTTTCCGAAGCAGTCCGCATCCGCAGTATCTAGTGTTTCCTTCTCCGGTTCGGATAGCCCTTGTACATTCTGGCAGAGGATTTTTGTTCTACCTGTTGCACAATGTGGGCTAGGAAAACACCAATGGTTTTTGAGCAGTTTCACGATTGGCCCAAAGCCGGACAAAAGGAGCGGAAATTTTTTCTGGAAAAAACAGCAAAACCGTGCTATATATATGGATGTCCATTTGTCGCGTTTTTATAAAAACGGAAACTTCAACGGCTCGTCCCGGTGCTTTTGAGGTTTCCCCCGTCCAGGGCTATACTGAAATCAAGAGGTGCGTACTGATGACAACAAGACCCCCCCGGGTGGCCGCAATCCACGATCTTTCCGGTTTCGGCCGCTGTTCCCTGTCGGTGATCCTGCCGGTGCTTTCGGTGATGGGCGTTCAGGCCTGTCCCATCCCCACCACCGTCCTCTCCACCCATACCGGAGGCTTCGGCGACGTCTGCCGCCGGGACCTTACCGATTACATGGAGCCCTGTCTGGAGCACTACCGCAGCTTCGACCTCGCGCTGGAGTGCATCTATACCGGCTACCTCAGCTCCCCGGACCAGGTGGCCCACTGCCTGGACTTCTTCCGCAGCTGGCCCGCCGCCCTGAAGGTGGTGGACCCGGTAATGGGGGACCACGGGAAGCTGTACCGCTCCTTCACCTCCCAGATGGTGGAGGGCATCGGCCGGATGGTCAAGGAGGCCCAGGTAATCACTCCCAACCTCACTGAGGCCGCCATCCTCCTGGGGGAGGAACCCTGGAACGGGGCCATCACCACCTCCGCCGCCAGGAGCATGCTGGCGCGGCTGGGGGAACTGGGCCCGGAACGGGTGGTGGTGACAGGGGTCACTCTGGCCACCGGGGAATATGCCAACCTCTGCTATGACCGGGAGCACAACTCCTTTTGGAAGTCGGCGGGGGAATACATCCCCGTCCACTACCCCGGTACCGGCGACATCTTCGCGGCGGTGCTCACCGCGTCCCTCCTCCAGGGAGACAGCCTCCCCATGGCGGTGGACCGGGCGGCCCGCTACGTGGAACTCACCATCAAAACCACCTACAGCTACAGCACCGATCCCCGGGAAGGGGTCATGCTGGAGCGGACTCTGGAATGGCTTACCCGCCGGGAGGTGAGCAAGGACTTCCGGAGCCTGTAAAACCGGTTTACTCACACAACAAATGGAAGAAGGCGCGACTGTATGGAAAAGAAACAGAAATTCACCGTGTACGATATGGTAGTGGTGGGCCTCATGGCCGCCGTGGTGTATGTGGCCACCACCCTCCGGGTGGAGATTCCCACTCCCATGGGCAAAACCATGATCCACATGGCCACCGTGGCCTGCCTGGTCTCCGGCCTGTTGTTCGGGCCGGTGCGGGGCGGTCTCTCCGCCGGCATCGGTTCCTTCTTCTTCGATATCTTCAACGGCTGGGCCAGCTCCGCCCCCTTTACCCTGGTGTTTAAGTTTGTCATCGGCTTCCTGGCCGGGCTTATCACCGGAGGCAAAAAGGCCAGCACCCCCAAGACCCTCCTGGCCTCTGCGGCAGGGAGCTACGCCTATGTGGTCCTCTACCTCACCAAGGACTTTATCCGGGACCTCCTCCTGGGAGGAGCCCTGGAAACCGCCATTGCCGACATCTCGGTGAAGGCCGTCACCTCGGTGAGCAACGGCACCCTGGCCATTGTGGTGGCCACCCTTCTGGCCCCTGTTCTCCGGGCCGCTTTGGAAAAGGCCGGGGTTATGAACCGTCTGGCCCACGCCCGCTGATTTTGTGTCCGTGAGAAGCGTTGTGCGAATCGTCAGATACTGCCCCGCTCCCTGAGCATATCACCTGGGCTGAGAAGAGCGTATTGCTCCCTAAGCCAGGACTCAGCAGGCGCTGGAGAGGATTCCTGTGAGTCCTCCCCAACGCCTGTTATTTGTTCAGAGAGCGGCGCACAAACTTACGCCTCTGCGTCCCTCTTCTCACGGACCCGAAAAGAGCGGGGTACTGCCCTGCGCTTCTGCGTCCCTCTTCTCACGGACTTGGAAACCCGGCCTGCCGGGCGGGATTCAGCAGGCGCTTTTGTGGGTGTGTCCAGCGCTCTTCCCAGCCCAGGTTGCTTGTTCAGGGAGCGGGGCACAATTTTACGCCTCTGCGTCCCTCTTCTCACGGACCTGGAACCGGGCCCTTGCCCGGGGGTTTGCAGAATCTTTTCTCACGGACTTGTGGTTTTTACACGGATGTGTTAAAATAGGGTCACAAAGGAATATCGGATGAAGGACCCGGGAGAGGCGGCAAAAGGCCGGCGCCGAAGGGGCAAAAACTCTCAGGCAAAAAGGACCGGGTCTGGACGAAACTCTGGAAAGGCGTTCAGCGCCACCGACGAGGCAGCTTCCCCGGCGGTTCCCCAGGCGGGCGGGGAGGTAATCTTTCAGGTACGAAGACAGGGACACACGGTGTTTATTCGCCGTGTGTCCTTTTTGTTTGTGTTTTCTTTAACAAATCTGCCGGGAAGAATTTGAAAGGAGAGCGCGGTCCCATGGAACAGAAAACAGCCCTTTATGACCTTCACCTCCAGTACGGCGGCAAGATGGTCCCCTTTGCGGGGTACATGCTGCCGGTGCAGTACGGCACGGGGGTCATCGCCGAGCACATGGCGGTGCGCCAGAAGTGCGGACTCTTCGACGTCTCCCACATGGGGGAGATCCTCTGCCAGGGGGAGAAGGCTCTGGAGAACCTGAACCACCTGCTCACCAACGACTTCACCAACATGGAGGATGGCCGGGCCCGGTACAGCCCCATGTGCAACGAAGAAGGGGGCGTGGTGGACGACCTCATCGTCTACAAGATCCGGGACAACCACTATTTCATTGTGGTCAACGCCTCCAACAAGGACAAGGACTTCGCCTGGATGAAGGCCCACCAGCTCCCCGGGGCGGAGTTTACCGACATCTCCGCCACCGTCAGCCAGCTGGCCCTCCAGGGGCCCCTGGCGGAGGAGATCCTCCGGAAGGTGGCTGCCTCTGAGGATATCCCGGTAAAATACTACAGCTGCATCCCCCGGGGGACAGCGGCAGGGATCCCCTGCCTGATTTCCAAAACCGGCTACACCGGGGAAAACGGCTACGAGCTCTACTGCGCCTGGGAGGACGGCCCCAAGCTCTGGGAGGCTTTGATGGAGGCCGGGAAGGACCTGGGCCTCATCCCCTGCGGCCTGGGGGCCCGGGACACCCTCCGCCTGGAAGCGGCCATGCCTCTCTACGGCCACGAGATGGACGACGGCATCACCCCCCTGGAGACGGGGCTGGGCTTCGCCGTGAAGATGGGGAAACCGGACTTCATTGGGAAAAAGGCTCTGGAGGAAAAGGGGGAGCCCAAAATCGCCCGGGTGGGCCTCAAGGTCACCGGCCGGGGCATCATCCGGGAGCATGAGCCGGTGTTTGCCGGAGACCGCCAGATCGGCCATACCACTTCCGGCACCCACTGCCCCTTCCTGGGGCATCCCGTGGCCATGGCCCTGGTGGAAAAGGAATTCGCCCAGCCGGGCCAGGCGGTGGAGGCTGAGGTCCGGGGCCGCCGGGTGGCGGCGGAGGTAGTTCCCCTTCCCTTCTACAAGCACCCCTGACCGGGGCCCCGCAGGAGCGGGGGACGGTTTCACCGGTACGGCCCCGGGGGTTCCCTCCCGGGGATATCCCAGAGAGAATCAGAGAACATTATGAAACAGGAGGAAGCATCATGAACATTCCCGCCAACTACAAGTACGCCAAGAGCCACGAGTGGGTGGAATTCCTGGAGGACGGTTCCGCCCGGGTGGGCCTTACCGACTACGCCCAGTCCCAGCTGGGGGACCTGGTGTTTGTCAACCTTCCCCAGGAAGGGGACCCTGTCACCGCCGGAGAGTCCTTTGGGGACGTGGAATCGGTGAAGGCGGTGTCCGACGTCTTCTCCCCTGTCACCGGCGTGGTGGCAGAGATCAATGAGGCCCTGCTGGACAGCCCCGAGACCATCAACAGCGACCCCAACGGCGCCTGGTTCATCCGGGTGGAGGAGATCAGCGGCCAGGAGGAGCTGATGGACGCCGCCGCTTATGAGGAGTTCCTGGGGACGATTGGGGAATAATCCGGGTCCGGGAGAGAAGATTTCCTGAACCGCCGAGTAATCAGAAAGAGGAGAGACGCAAATGGGTTCTTATCTTTCCCACACCCCCGCCCAGGAGCAGGAGATGCTCCGGGAGGCGGGATACCGGGACTTTGACCACCTCTTTGAGGACGTCCCCCGCAAGGTCCGGCTGGACCGCCTTCTGGACCTGCCGGAGGGCTGCTCCGAGCTGGAGGTCCGCCGGAAGGTGGAGGCCATGGCAGCCAAAAACCAGGTGTTCCCCCATATGTTCCGGGGCGCCGGGGCCTACCGCCACTACATCCCCGCCATTGTCCGCCAGGTGACCTCCAAGGAGGAGTTTGTCACCGCCTACACCCCCTACCAGGCGGAGATCAGCCAGGGGAACCTTCAGGCCATCTTTGAATACCAGACCATGATCTGTGAGCTTACCGGCATGGAGGCCGCCAACGCTTCGGTCTACGACGGAGCCTGCGCCGCCGCCGAGGCGGTATTCATGTGCCGGGACCGGAAAAAGACCCGGGTTCTGGTCTCTGCCGCCGCCGACCCCCAGATCATCGAGACGGTGAAGACCTACTGCCACGGCAGGGACGCCGCCGTGGAGCTGGTGCCGGCCAAAGACGGCGCCACCGACCGGGAGGCCCTTCTGGGGATGCTGGACGGCACCGTGGCCTGTCTGGTGTTCCAGCAGCCCAACTACTGGGGGATCATTGAGGACGCCTCCGCCCTCTGCGCCGCTGTCCACGAGGCCGGCGGCAAGGCGGTTATGAGCGTCAACCCCATCTCCCTGGGGCTCCTGGAGACCCCCGCCGAGGCAGGGGCCGACGTGGCTGTGGGAGAGGGCCAGCCCTTGGGGATGTCCCTTTCCTTCGGCGGGCCCTACCTGGGCTTTATGGCCGCCACCAAGGAGATGATGCGCAAACTCCCCGGACGGATCGTGGGCCAGACCACCGATTCCCAGGGGCGGCGGGGCTTTGTCCTCACCCTCCAGGCCCGGGAGCAGCACATCCGCCGGGAGAAGGCCAGCTCCAACATCTGCTCCAATGAGGCCCTCTGCGCCCTGACCGCCTCGGTGTACCTTTCGGCCATGGGACCCCAGGGGCTGCGCCAGGCGGCGGAGCTCTGCTGTTCCAAGGCCCACTACCTCCAGGGGAAGCTGGCGGAAGCGGGGCTGGCCCCGGTGTACAGCGGGGAGTTCTTCCACGAATTTGTCACCCGCTGCCCGGTGGGGCCGGAGAAGCTCCTCCGGCCTCTGGCGGAAAAAGGATACCTGGGAGGGCTGCCCCTCCCGGACGGCGGCCTCCTCTGGTGCGCCACCGAGATGAACACCAAAGAGGAAATGGATGAGCTGGCGGCCTTGGTGAAGGAGGTGCTGGGCTGATGGAACTGATCTTTGAGCGGAGCGTCCCCGGGCGGCAGTGCGACCTGCTGCCCCCCTGCGATGTGCCGGAGGTCCTGCCCTCCCGGCAGCGGAAGGCGGCTCCCCGGCTGCCGGAGGTGTCGGAGAACGACATCAGCCGCCACTACACCCGGCTGGCCGCCGCCACCCACGGGGTCAACAACGGCTGCTACCCCCTGGGAAGCTGCACCATGAAGTACAACCCCAAGATCAATGAGGAGATGGCCGCCCTGCCGGGCTTTACCGGGGTCCATCCCCTCCAGCCGGAGGAGACAGTCCAGGGTTCCCTGGAGCTGATCCACACCGCCCAGAAGGTGTTCTGCGAGATCACCGGCATGGACGCCATGACCTTCCAGCCTGCCGCCGGGGCCCACGGGGAGTTCACCGGGCTGCTGCTTATCAAGGCCTGGCACGAGAGCCGGGGGGACGAGGCCCGGAAGAAGATCATCGTCCCCGACTCGGCCCATGGCACCAACCCCGCCAGCGCCGTTATGGCAGGCTTTACCGTGGTGAACATCCCTTCCACCCCCGACGGCCTTGTGGACCTTGCAAAGCTCCGGGAGGCGGTGGGGCCGGACACCGCCGGCCTGATGCTGACAAACCCCAACACCGTGGGGCTCTTTGACCCCAACATTTTGGAGATCACCAAAATCGTCCACGACGCCGGAGGCCTCTGCTACTACGACGGGGCCAACCTCAACGCCGTAATGGGGGTAGCCCGTCCCGGGGATATGGGCTTCGACGTGGTCCACCTGAACCTCCACAAGACCTTCTCCACCCCCCACGGCGGCGGCGGCCCGGGAAGCGGCCCCGCCGGATGCAAGGCCTTCCTGGCCCCCTTCCTCCCTGGGGAGACGGTGGAAAAGACCGAAGCGGGCTACCGCTGGCACAAGGCGGAACAGTCCATCGGCCAGGTGCGCTCCTTCCACGGCAACTTCCTGGTGGTGGTGAAGGCCCTGACTTACGCCCTGACCCTGGGGGCCCAGGGGATCCTGGACGCCAGCCGCGGGGCGGTGCTGGGCGCCAACTACCTCCGGGTGAAGCTCTCCGGGGCCTACAAGATGGCCTTTGACCATACCTGTATGCATGAATTTGTCATGAGCCTGGAGCCGGAGAAGGAGGACATCCACGTCACCGCCATGGACGTGGCCAAGGCCCTGCTGGACTACGGCATCCATCCCCCCACCATGTACTTCCCCCTGATCGTCCATGAGGCCCTGATGGTGGAGCCCACCGAGACGGAATCCAAGGAGTCTCTGGACCGGCTTATCGCCGCCTTCCTGGAGATCCATGAAAAGGCGGTGGAGGACCCGGACTACATCCGGTCCAGCCCCCACACCACCCGGGTGAGCCGCCTGGACGAGGTGGGCGCGGCCCGGAACCCGGTGCTCCACTACCAGTTCCCGGAGGAAGCCCATGGTTAAGAAGCTGTCCTGGCTCCGGGGGGAGGGGTATGACCCCTTCCGGAACCTGGCCCTGGAGGAGGCCCTCCTGGGCCGGGTGGAGCCGGGGGAGTGCATCCTCTACCTCTGGCAGAACCAGCAGACGGTGGTTATCGGCAGGAACCAGAACCCCTGGAAGGAATGCCGGGTCCGGCTCCTGGAGGAGGAAGGAGGGCGCCTTGCCCGCCGCCTCTCCGGGGGCGGGGCGGTGTTCCACGACCTGGGGAACCTGAACTTCACCTTTCTCCTGCGCCGGGAGGACTACGACGTCCCCCGGCAGACCCAGGTGATCCTCCAGGGTCTCCGGGCCCTGGGTCTCCAGGCTGAGGCCACCGGCCGCAACGATATCGCCCTGGAAGGGCGCAAATGCTCCGGCAGCGCCTACTGGCGGGGCGGGGACCGGTGTTTCCACCACGGAACACTCCTCCTCTCCGCCGACATGGCCGCCATGGAGCGGTATCTCACCGTCAGCCGAGAGAAGCTCCAGTCCAAAAGCGTGGACTCGGTGCGCAGCCGGGTGGCCAACCTCCGGGATTTCCTCCCGGGCCTTTCCCTCCGGGAGCTGGAGGAGGCCCTTCTGAGGGCTTTCGGGGAGGTTTGGGGCGGGGAGCCCCGGCCCTTTGACATGGCCCGGCTCCCGGCCGGGGAGCCGGAAGCCCTCCGGGAGAAGTACGCCTCCTGGGACTGGCGCTTCGGCAGGGATATCCCCTTCAGCGATGAAGCGGGGGCCCGTTTCCCCTGGGGGGAGGCCCGGCTCCAGCTCCAGGTGGAGGGGGGCCGGGTGAAGGCCGCCCGGATCTGGTCCGACGCCCTGAACACCGACTTCCTTCCCAGGGCCGCCCAGGCCCTGGAAGGGCTGCCCTTCTGCCGGGAGGAGCTGGCGGCGGCCCTGGCGGCCCTTCCCTCCCCCACCTCCCAGGAAAAGGAGATGGCCGGGGACGTGGCCGCCCTGTTGGACCGCCTCTTTTAGGGCAATACTCTCAGGGAAGCCCTCTGGGGTCCCCTCCCCGGACGGGGAGAGGACCCCTTTTTCACCTCCCCCGGGACACAGGGGGAAAACTCTTTCAAAACCATCTGTCTGCCCCGGAGCCGGGGCAGACGCATTCAAAACAGTCCGTCCCATGACCGGGGACGGGGCCTGTCCCGGCTCCGGGACGGCGGAGAGTCACAACAATCATCCGTCTCGCGACCGGAGACGGGGAAAGGTGGAACGTCCATGGGAAACCATTATGATCTGATTGTCATCGGCGGAGGCCCCGGGGGCTATCCCGCCGCCATCCGGGCGGCCAAGGCCGGAAAGCGGGTGGCGGTGGCGGAAGCCGGGGAGCTGGGAGGCACCTGCCTCAACCGGGGGTGCATCCCCACCAAGACCCTCCTCCACACCGCCGAGACCTACCGGGAGGCCTCCTCCATGGCCCCGGCGGGGCTGCTGGCCCAGGGGCTGACGGTAGACATGCCCGCCCTGATGGCCTGGAAGCGGGAGGTGGTGGAAAACCTCCGGGGGGGCATCGCCCTCCAGTTCAAGACCCATAAGATCGACCTCTACCCCTGTATGGCCCAGGCGGCGGGAGACGGCCGGGTGATCCTCTCAGGGGAACCGGGGGAGATCACCGGGGACCATATCCTGGTGGCGGCGGGCTCGGAGCCTGCGGTGCTGCCGGTGCCGGGGCTGGGGGACGGCCTTGCCGGGGTGGAGGACAGCACCAGCCTCCTTTGCCGGGAGACCCTCTATGACCACCTGGTTATTGTGGGGGGCGGTGTCATCGGCATGGAGTTTGCCTCCTTCTATACCAGCCTGGGCCGCCGGGTGACGGTGCTGGAAGCGGCGGACCGGATCCTCCCCGGGATGGACCGGGAGATCTCCCAGAACCTCCGGCTGATCCTGAAGAAGCGGGGGGCCGATATCCGCACCGGCGCCGCCCTCTCCCGGGTGGAGAAGGACCCTGACGGGGGGCTGCGGTGCTTCTGGCAGGAGAAGGGGAAGGAGGAGAGCCTTTCCTGCGACGGGCTCCTGGTGGCGGTGGGCCGCCGGGGTCTGGCGGAAGGGGCCTTTGCCCCGGAGTGCCGGGAGAAGCTCATCTTCTCCAAAGGCTACGTCCAGGTGGACGAGCATTTCGCCACCGGCCTCCCCGGGGTCTGGGCGGTGGGAGACGCCACCGGCGGGATCCAGCTGGCCCACATGGCCACCGCCCAGGGCTACCGCGCCCTCCGGGAGATGTTCGGGGAGGAGGCGGGTCCGGATAAGGATCTGACAGTGGTGCCATCCTGTGTCTACACCGACCCGGAGATCGCCTCGGTGGGTCTTACCGCCGACGAGGCCAAGGCCGCCGGGATCCCGGCGCTGGCCCGGAAATACCTGATGTCCGCCAACGGCAAGTCGGTGCTCACCCGCCAGGAACGGGGCTTTGTGAAGCTGGTGGCCCACGCCGAAACCGGCCGTCTCCTGGGGGCCCAGCTGATGTGCGCCCGGGCCACCGACATCATCGGGGAGGCCGCCCTGGCAATTTCCCGGGGGCTCACCCTCCGGGATGTGGCCGAGACCATCCACCCCCACCCCACCTTCTGCGAAGGCTTCGGGGAAGCGGCGGAGTAGCCCCCGGCCGGCCGGAGCCGGTACTCAGGTCCGTGAGAAAAGATTCTGCGAAGCGCAAGATACCGCCCCGCTCTCGCGTCCGTGAGAAAAGGGACGCAGCATCGCAAATGACTGCCCCGCTCTCGCGTCCGTGAGAGAAGGGACGCAGCATCGCAAATGACTGCCCCGCTCCCTGAGCATATCACCTGGGATTCAGAAGGCGCTTGGTTGGAAAACCAGCGCCCTTCTCAGCCCAAGTGGCCTGTTCAGAGAGCGGGGCACAATGCTTCGATAACCGAAACGTTTCTTACGGACGAGGAATACGGCCGTAAAGTTCCATCTGGCGGCGGAGGCGCCGGGCCAGTTCCGGGCTGGCTGCTCCGGGGGCCATCCGCCAACGCCAGTTCTCCCCCAGGGTGGAGGGGGTGTTCATCCGGGCTTCGCTCCCCAGCTCCAGCAGGTCCTGCATCTGGACCACGGCGGTGTCCGCCACGCTGGACCATGCCCCCCGCATCAGCCCCCAGGCCCATCCCTCCGCCGGGGTCAGGCGCAGGTACTCCTTGGCGAAGGCGGTGTCCTCCCGGGAGGCGGTCTCCATCCACCCCAGGGCGGTGTCGTTGTCGTGGGTCCCCACATAGACCACGCAGTCCCGGGAGTAGTTGTGGGGGAGGTAATCGCTTTCCTCCCGGCTGTCAAAGGCAAACTCCAGCACCTTCATCCCGGGGAAGCCGGACTCCGCCAGCAGCCGCCGCACCCCGTCGGTGAGGAAGCCCAGGTCCTCGGCGATAATGGCCCGGCGGCCCAGCCGCCGCTCCGCCGCCTGGAACAGAGCCATTCCCGGGCCGGGGCGCCACTCCCCCTGCCGGGCGTCCGGGGCCCCGGCGGGGATGGCATAGTAGGATTCAAACCCCCGGAAGTGGTCGATGCGGGTGACGTCGAAGATGGAGGTGGTGTGGGCGATCCGCCGGATCCACCAATCGTAGCCGTCCTCCGCCATGACGTCCCAGCGGAAGAGGGGGTTCCCCCAGAGCTGCCCCTCCGCCGTGAAGCCGTCGGGCGGGCAGCCCGCCACCGCCAGGGGCCGCAGCTCCTGGTCCAGGAGGAACTGCTCCGGGGCGGCCCAGACGTCGGCGCTGTCCAGGGCCACATAGATGGGAAGGTCCCCGATGATCCGGATGCCCCGGTTGTTGGCGTAGGTTTTGAGGCCCCGCCACTGGCGGTAGAAGAGGTACTGCACCATCTCCCAGAAGGAGATTTCCTCCCGGAGCTCTTTCCGGGCGGCGGCCATGGCCGCCGGCTCCCGGGCCCGGAGGGGCTCATCCCACTCCCCCCAGGGGGCGCCGCCGGCCCGGGCCTTCAGGGCCATGAAAAGGCTGTAGTCCTCCAGCCAGGGGGAGTTCTGCCGGAACTCCTCAAACTCCACCGGGGGCCGCAGCCGGAACCGGGCGTGGGCCTGGCGCAGAAGGGGGTACCGGGTCTCGTAGAGCCGGCCGTAGTCCACCGGGCCTTCTCCCCCCTCCCGGCGGGCTTCCTCCAGCTGGGCGTTGGTGAGAAGCCCTTCCCGGCACAGC
>JAHZBJ010000018.1:0-1838 GCA_019423445.1 Oscillospiraceae bacterium | reverse complement strand
AGGTGGAGAAGGACTGGTAGGGGGAATCCCCGTAACTGGTGGGGCCGATGGGGAGAATCTGCCAGTAGGACTGGCCGCCCAGCACCAGAAAATCCACAAAATCCCGGGCCTCCTGGCCCATGGAGCCGATGCCGTAAGGCCCCGGCAGGCTGGACAGAGGCAGAAGAACGCCGCCTCCCCGCATACAGAACACCTTCCTTTTCCCCCGGCCGGGGGATGGTTTTTGTCAGGGGATCACTTCATCAGGTAGGGGGCCAGGGCCTCCTCCATCTCCGGGGTCAGGGGTTCATGGGCCTGAAGTTCCATGGGCTGGGTCAGGTCCAGGCTGAAGATCCCCATAATGGACTTGGCGTCCACCACATACCGCCCCGAGGCCAGGTCCAGGTCCATGGGCAGGCGGCTTACCGCCGCCACAAAGTTTTTCACCTTTTCCACCGAGTTCAGATTCACGCGGTAACAGCACATCTTGAAAACTCCTTTCAGCTTCCCAGGCGGAGCTGGGTCTCCTTGTCAAAAAGGTGCATCCTGTTGCTGTCCAGGGCCAGGGAGATCTCCTCCCCCGCGGCGGTGCGGATCCGGGAGGGGACCCGGGCGGTGAGGCTGCGCCCCTCCGCCTTGAGGTAAAGGTAGATCTCTGAGCCCATGAGCTCCGCCAGCTCCACATGGGCGGTGAAACGCCCGTCGGGAGCGGTGTGGAGGAAGGATTCCTCTCCATGGATGTCCTCAGGACGGATCCCCAGCACCAGCTCCTTCCCCACCCGGGCCTCCAGCTCCTCCCCGGGGGCAGTCCCGGCGGGGACCCGCACCCGGCAGGCCCCGAAGCTGAGGAAGTACTCCCCGCCCTCCTTCCCCAGAACGGCGTCGATGAAGTTCATCTGGGGGGAGCCGATGAACCCCGCCACAAAGAGGTTCCGGGGGGTCTGGTAGAGGGTCTGGGGGGTGTCGAACTGCTGGATCACCCCGTCCTTCAGCACGCAGATCCGGTCCCCCATGGTCATGGCCTCGGTCTGGTCGTGGGTGACGTAGACGAAGGTGGTCTGAAGGCGCTGGTGGAGACGGATGATCTGCCCCCGCATCTCGGTGCGGAGCTTGGCGTCCAGGTTGGAGAGGGGTTCGTCCAGAAGGAACACGGCGGGATCCCGGACCATGGCCCGGCCCAGGGCCACCCGCTGGCGCTGGCCTCCCGAGAGGGCCCGGGGGCGCCGGTCCAGGTAGGGTTCCAGCCCCAGGATATGAGCCGCTTCCCGGACCTTCCGGTCGATCTCATCCTTGGGGACCTTCCGGAGCAGGAGGCCGAAGGCCATGTTCTTGTAGACGGTCATATGGGGGTAGAGGGCGTAGCTCTGGAACACCATGGCGATGTCCCGGTCCTTGGGGGGGACGTCGTTGACCCGGCGGCCACCGATGAGGAGGTCCCCGGAGGTCACCTCCTCCAGCCCGGCGATCATCCGCAGGGTGGTGGATTTGCCGCACCCCGACGGCCCCACCAGCACCACGAATTCCCGGTCCCGGATCTCCAGGTCCAGCCCGGGCACCACCGTGACGCCGTTGTCGTAGGTTTTTACCACATTGCGGAAGGAAATATCAGCCAACAGGATTCCTCCAATCCATTATTATAATCAGAAACGCCCCTCCCGTCCAGTGGGGGCGGGCCGGCGGGAGCCGGCTGCCGGATCCGTGAGCCGGGTAGCCCCGGGGGCAGGTCCGTGAGAGAAGATTTTCTGAATCGCCGGTCTGTGCCCCGCTCTTTTTAAGTCCGTGAGCATACCTTCTGCGAAGCACTACATTGTGCCCCGCTCCCTGAGCATATCACTTAAGATTCAGAAGGCGGTTTTGTG
>JAHZBJ010000174.1:388-2167 GCA_019423445.1 Oscillospiraceae bacterium | reverse complement strand
CCCCGGGGCCATCGACGTGGCAGTGGTGGACTCGGTGGCCGCCATGGTCACCAAGGCGGAGATCGAGGGCGAAATGGGCGAGACCCATGTGGGCCTCCAGGCCCGGCTGATGAGCCAGGCCCTCCGGAAGCTCACCGGGGCCATCGGCAAGTCCAACGCCGTGGTGATCTTCATCAACCAGCTCCGGGAAAAGATCGGCGTCATGTACGGCAATCCCGAAACCACCCCCGGCGGCCGGGCTCTGAAGTTCTATTCCTCGGTGCGGCTGGATGTCCGCCGTGTGGAGCAGCTGAAAAACGGCAGCGAAGTGGTGGGCAACCGCACCCGGGTGAAGGTGGTAAAGAACAAGGTGGCTCCTCCCTTCAAGGAGGCGGAGTTCGACATCATGTACGGCGAAGGCATCTCCCGGGACGGCGAGGTGCTGGACCTGGCGGTGAAGCTGGATATTATCCAGAAGAGCGGCTCCTGGTTCTCCTACAAAGGGGAGCGCCTGGGCCAGGGCAGGGACAAGGTGAAGGAGTATCTCCACCAGAACCCCGCCGTCTGCGAGGAGATCGCCCGGCAGGTGATGGAGAACCGGGATCAGCTGAAGAAAGCCCCCGGGAAGGGCGCCCCCAAGAAGCTGGGAGCTGTGGACATCACCGCTCAGGTGGAGGACGAGGAAGAGTAAGCCGCAGAGGCAGGCTGTCCCTGGGGCTTTGTCCGGCGGGGATCCCCTCTTAAAGCTGAAAAGTAAGGAGGACTCATGATGGAATCCCTTTGCGGGCTGGATTGCTGCAGCCGGTGCGGCGAAAAGGATCAGTGCGGCGGCTGTGGGAAAACCGGAGGGCATCCCTTTGGGGGCGTTTGTGTCGCTGCCCGGTGGGCAAAAGAGGGCGGCCTGGAGGAACTGCGCCGGAGGGAAAAGGCCCTGGTGGATGAGATCAACGCTCTTGGGATCCCGGACCTGAACATAGACGGCCTGAACCTCCTCCGCGGGGTTTACATGAATCTGGGATATCAGCTCCCCAACGGCCGGAAGGTGAAATTCCTGGAAGACCGCAATGTGTACTGGGGTACCCAGGTGGAGATCCCAGGCAGCGGCGAATGTTATGGTGTCGCCGGGGATGACGGCTATCTCCTGGTGTGCCGGTATGGCTGTGACGGAGCCGACCCCCGGGTCGTTTTGTACAAAAGAAGATGACGTTTGGGTGCTGAAAAAACGCCCCTGGCTGAAGCAGATGAAAACCTGCTCCGGACAGGGGCGTTTGGATTTGCAGATGCTTGCCCGGCGGGGGCTTTCAGCCCTGGGGCTCCTGGGGATGGAACAGGACGTCCACAGTGGTGCCCAGCTCCCGGGCCAGGTGGAAAGCAAGGGAAAGGGTGGGATCGTATTTGTCGTTTTCAATGGCGTTGACAGTTTGGCGGGAGACCCCGCACCGCCGGGCCAGTTCATCTTGGGAGAGCCCCAGCTCCCGGCGTTTTTCCCGGATCATGTTTTTCATCTTCAGCCACCGTATTTCCTTTTGTACCAAAGGAGGTGGCACAGGAAGACGATAGAGAGGAGGGTAAGGAGGGTGAAGGGGCTTTTCCCCTCCATAGGCACCCCGCTGGAGGCGGACCTCCAAACCTCCTCTATAATGCAGAAAAGGAGATACACCACCGTCACCGAGAAGGTGCCCGCACCGGCCTTTTCCACGATGGCTTTCCACCTTGCATCCCTCAGACCCCCCAGAGAAATAAAAATGGCCGCGGAGGCATCAAGTAGTAGTACGATTCCTCCCATTGCCTTATTACAGT
>JAHZBJ010000174.1:0-378 GCA_019423445.1 Oscillospiraceae bacterium | reverse complement strand
CATTGGCAGCCAGAAGAAGGACCATGCCCCCCAGGGCCAGATAAAGTTCCATGAGATATCCTCCTTTTTCCGTGGCGTTATGTCAAAAACTTTTGACATCCACAGGATACCATGCCAAAGAGAAAGTGTCAAGAGTTTTTGACATTTTTGCTGCGGACCCAGGGGAGGGACTCCCGGGCCGGCGGGGAAGGGGGGGAATCCCTCCAAATTCCCCAAAGGTTTTCCGTGGGGCTGGGGGCCCCGGACTTTTCAATCCTCCGGGTTTGTGGTACAATAATATGAAACTTTTCAGGAAGGGGGCCTCCCGGTGACCGTCACCCAGATCCAGCAGACCAAAAAAGGGCGCTATTCCATCTTCGGTGACGGGGAGTTCCTCTT
>JAHZBJ010000173.1 GCA_019423445.1 Oscillospiraceae bacterium | reverse complement strand
GAGGTGCCGGAGCTTTCCCCCGGAGAGTGGGAAACACTGCGCCGTTGTGCCGCCGACGGCTCCTGCGCCCAGGCGGCCTGGGATATCCTGGCGGTGGACCGCCCCAAGCCCTGGAACGTCCTGGCCATCACCTTCACCAATAAGGCCGCGGGGGAGCTGCGTTCCCGGCTCTGCGACCTGCTGGGGGAAGTGGGGGAGGACGTCAACGCCGCCACCTTCCATTCCGCCTGTGTCCGGATCCTCCGCAGTGAGATCACCGCCCTGGGCTACAAAAGCAGTTTTACCATTTACGATACCGACGACAGTGTCCGGGTTATCAAGGAGTGTCTTTCCCAGCTGAACCTGGATGAAAAGAGCTTCGCCCCCAAGGCCATGCTGGGGATTATCTCCAACGCCAAGGACGCCCTCCTCACCCCGCCGGAGCTGGCAAAGCAGGGGGGGGATAACTACGCTTACCAGGTGGCCGCCAAGATCTACGCCCTTTACCAGGACAAGCTCCGGGCCGCCTCGGCGGTGGATTTCGACGACATCATCCTCCTCACCGTCAAGCTGTTCCGTGAGTATCCCGACGTCCTGGAGAAGTACCGCCGCCGTTTCCGGTACATCATGGTGGACGAGTACCAGGATACCAACCACGCCCAGTATCTTCTGGTGAGCCTCCTGGCCGGGGGCCATCGGAACCTTTGTGTGGTGGGAGACGACGACCAGAGCATCTACAAATTCCGGGGGGCCACCATTGAGAATATCCTCTCCTTTGAGCGGCAGTTCCCGGGAGCCAAGGTCATCCGCCTGGAGCAGAACTACCGCTGCACCACCAAGATCCTGGACGCCGCCAATGGGGTCATCGCCAACAACACCCAGCGGAAGGGGAAGACCCTCTGGACTCAGAACCCGGACGGGGAGAACATCACCTTTTTCAAAGGGAGCGACGAGCAGCGGGAGGCTGCCTTTATTGCCGACACCATCCAGAAGGATGTCAAAGAGTCGGGGATGAAATACGCCGACCACGCCGTCCTTTACCGGATGAACGCCCAGTCCAACTCCATTGAGCAGGCGTTTATCCGCTGGGGCATTCCCTACCGGGTCATCGGCGGGCTGCGCTTCTTTGAGCGCAAAGAGGTCAAGGACGTCCTTGCTTACCTCAGTGTGGTGAACAACCCCGACGATGCTCTGCGGCTGCGCCGGATCATCAACGAACCTAAGCGGGGCATCGGGGAGGCCACGGTGAACTCCGCCGTCCAGATTGGGGAGACCCTGGGGATTTCCCTGTTCCAGGTGTTTGCCACAGCCGACCAGTATGCGCCCCTGGCTAAGAAAGCCGCCCCTCTGATGGAATTTGCCGCCATGGTGGAGGAGCTTCGGGACCGCCTGGGCAACGAACCCCTAATCGACACCCTGGAGGCCCTTCTGGACAAGAGCGGCTATGTCCGGGCCCTGGAACAGAAGAACGACTTTGAGAGCCGGGGCCGGCTGGAAAACGTGGAGGAGCTGAAAACCACCGTCCTCAAGTATACCGAGGAGACTGAGGAGCCTTCCCTCTCCGGTTTTCTGGAGGAGATCGCTCTTTACACCGACCTGGACAACTACGACCCCGAGGACGACGCCGTGGTGATGATGACCCTCCACTCCGCCAAGGGGCTGGAATTCCCGGTGGTGTTTATCGCCGGGGCGGAGGAAGGTATTTTCCCGGGAATGAGCGCCATATACAACCCCGGGGAGATCGAGGAGGAGCGCCGTCTGGCTTATGTGGGGATCACCCGGGCCAAGCGCCGGCTGTATCTTACCACCGCCGCCCAGCGGATGCTTTTCGGACACACCACCAGAAACCGCGCTTCCCGGTTTGTGGGGGAGATCCCCAAGAACCTTCTGGATGTTCAGGACGAAACGGTGCGGAGCTATTCCGTCTGGGGCAACCGCTCCGCCGCCGGTACTTCCGCCGCGGGCAAGGCTGCCCCCGCCGCCAAGCGGCCGGCGGCTCCCCAGCCTCCCGAGCCTTTTGATCTGAAGGCGGGAGACCGGGTGGTCCATCGGGTCTTCGGCCCAGGGCTTGTCACCAAAGTTACCCCTATGGGCGGGGACCATCTGGTGGAGGTAGCCTTTGATAAGGTGGGGACCAAGCGGATCATGGCTGCTTTCGCAAAGCTTACAAAAGAATAACGCTTTCATAAACTGCGTGAAGAGAAGAAAGAGAGAAAACGCTTATGAATTGTTCAGTGATTGGCTGCGGGCGGTGGGGTAGCTTCATCGCCTGGTATCTGTGCAGGGCGGGGCACAAAGTGACCCTTTACGGCCGCCCCGGTTCCCGGCAT
>JAHZBJ010000017.1:18539-23817 GCA_019423445.1 Oscillospiraceae bacterium | reverse complement strand
ATCCTCACCCGTCCCGATGGAGAGCCCTGGACCCTGAAGAAGGGGGAGGAGGTTGCCCTGGAGATCTCCCTGGAGGCCGGGGCCCCGGATCCCAGCTGGGACACTTGGACCATGGAGCTGGGGTATATCCGGGACCGGGAGGCCACTATGATCTTCCGTGAGAAAGTGAACCAGATCAACCACACCTTCTCTGCCCCGGAGGATGGGGAGTACTACTTCTACCTTTACCACTGGAGCTCCGACCCGTTGGTTCTCTCCCAGGGAAAGATCACTCCATAAAATAAAAACGCGGCCCGCAAACTCCCTTTTGGAAGTCTGTGGACCGTGTTTTTTATTGTGTTGGGTAACGGCCGAACGCTGCCTGGATGCCGGTCTATACTGAATGCCGGCGGCGGGCCCCTGTTCTTGGCGGGTCAGGTTTGTTTTCAGCCCGAGCTGCCGAGGGGCAGTCTGACACCGTTTAGAGAGTTTCGGACGTACCGGCGGCGGGACCTTGCCCATCCTTTACCAAATCAGAAAATTTTACCTGGCCCAGACGTTCCCGCACCAAATCCGAGACCTCAGAAAAGATCTGGCGGAATTTGCAAGCGCCGCAGGAAGCGGCGTTGCGGTTGCAGGGGTAATCCTCTTCCCCCACGCACCGGGCCAGGGCGTAGGGCCCCTCCACCGTCTCGATGACGTCGCAAAGGGAGATTTCTTCCGCCGGACGCCCCAGCTCATAGCCGCCTTTGGTACCTTTATAGGAACGCACCAGGCCGTCTGCCACCAGTTTCCGCAGGATTTTCAGGGAAAAGCGGAGGGTGACGCCGGTTTCCTCGGAGATCCGTTTGGCGTCCATGCGGACTTTATTCTGGGTGAGGCAATAGACGATTCGGACTGCATAGTCCGATTCCAGGGTGATGTGCATAAGCCCCTCCTTAAAATATACTGAAAAGGTATTGATTGCTTATTCAGTATAGGACTTTTTTCAAAAAAAGTCAACCGGGCGGGCAAGAGCCCGCTGTCATGTCCATGAGAAAAGATTTCCTGGGTAAGAAATTGTGCCCCGCTCTTTGGCGGGCGAGAGCCCGCTGCCGGGTCAGTGGGAGAAACTCTTCCCAAAAACGGGAGACAGAAAAAGGGACAGGCACTTGCCTGTCCCTTTGGTACTGTTGAGAAATCAATAGTTCTTAGCCTGGATGCGGAAGTAGGACTGGGGATGATCGCAGACGGGGCACTTCTCGGGAGCCTTTTCGCCCTCATAGAGGAAGCCGCAGTTGCCGCACTGCCAGACAACAGTGCTGCCCTTGGAGAAGACGGTCTTGTCTTCCACATTCTTCAGCAGGGCGTTGTAGCGGGCCTCGTGCTCCTTTTCAATAGCCCCCACCTGCTCAAACAGGTAGGCGATGTGGGTAAAGCCCTCTTCCTTGGCCACCTTGGCGAACTCGGCGTACATCTCGGTCCACTCGTAGTTTTCGCCAGCGGCGGCGTCCTTCAGGTTGGTGGCGGTATCGGGGACTTCTCCGTTGTGGAGGAGCTTGAACCAGATTTTGGCGTGCTCCTTCTCGTTGTTGGCGGTTTCGGTGAAGAGCTCGGCGATCTGCTCATAGCCTTCCTTCTTGGCTTTGGAGGCGTAGTAGGTGTATTTGTTGCGGGCCTGAGATTCGCCGGCAAACGCAGTGGCGAGATTGGCTTCGGTTCTGGAACCTTTGAACTCCATAATAACTTCTCCTTCTTTCTTTGCCACATGGGCAGCAATTATATTTTGGGGGACAGACTTCGTCCCAGAGAAACAAGAGACTTAGCCGGCAGCCATTTTGCCTTGGCTTTCCCGGCAATCCCGGCAGATGCCGGAGAGGATCAAGTGGTGTTTCAGCACCTGGAAACCTTGGAGGCGCATGATCTGGGAGTCCAGTTCCTGGAGGGCGTCGCATTCCACATCGAATACCTGCCCGCAGCAGTCGCAGATCATGTGGTAGTGGTCATCCAGCCGTCCGTCAAACCGGTCGCTTCCCACCGGCATAGAGATCTTCTTTAGTATCCCCAACTCCGAAAGGAAATTCAGATTTCGGTAGACGGTACCAAGACTAATCCGTGGATTTACTTGACGCACCTGTTCATAAACCGTATCGGCTGTGGGATGGATTGGGTTTTCTAGGACTGTATGCAGGATCAGCTCCCGCTGTTTGGAATATTTCATGAAGGGCTCCTGTCTCAGTGGCCGCAGCCAAAAACTTTCTAAGAAATAGAAGTAGGAATCTTTACTGTTTTGTAGGTTTATGATATCATCTTTTTCCAATCCTGTCAAGAGCATACGCTTGTTCCGGGGAAAATTCTGTGGTATCATGAACCGTAGACCTGAGCTCCATAAGGAGGAACTGTAATGAAATTGATTTCCTGGAATGTAAACGGTCTGCGGGCCTGCCTCGGCAAAGGGTTCCTGGATTTTGCCCTTCGGGAGCAGCCGGATATCCTGGCCCTGCAAGAGACCAAAATGCAGCAGGGGCAGGCGGAGCTGGATCTTGCGGGTTATCATGAATACTGGAACAGCGCCGAGAAGAAGGGTTATTCCGGTACCGCGGTGTTTGTCCGGGAGGAGCCTCTCTCAGTTTCCTATGGCCTGGGGATCGATAAACATGACCACGAGGGCAGGGTGATCACCCTGGAATACCCGGATTTCTGGTTTGTCAATGTTTACACCCCCAACTCCCAGAGGGAGTTGACCCGGTTGGATTACCGCATGGAGTGGGAGGATGACTTCCGGGGGTATCTCTTGGGACTGGACGGGAAAAAGCCGGTGGTGGTTTGCGGGGATATGAACGTAGCCCACAACGAAATCGATCTGAAGAACCCCGGCCCCAACAAAAACAACGCAGGCTTCACCCAGCAGGAGCGGGATAAAATGTCCCAGCTTCTGGAGGCGGGATTTGTGGATACCTTCCGTCTGTTGTACCCGGAAAAGACCGGGGCCTACAGCTGGTGGAGCTATATGTTCCATGCCAGGGAGAAGAACGCCGGGTGGCGGATCGACTATTTCCTGGTTTCCAGCCGCTTGGCGTCCCAAGTGGAGGACAGCCTCATTTACAGCGACGTTCTGGGCAGCGACCACTGCCCGGTGGGCCTTCAGCTGGCCCGGTGAAAGTTCCCCGGGAAAAACGCCCCGGGGTGACAGAGTACGGCAAAATTTTCGGCCGTCAGCCCTTATCCTTGAAGGTAGTCCCTTCGGGATAAGGGCTTTTCCTTTTCCCGGGGAAACCGTGTGCCGGATGGCTGGAGATCCAGCGGACAAGCCGTTCCGGCCCGGGAAACGGTACAAAGGAAAGGTGGTTATCAAACGTGCCGGTGAAAATTGAGATCGCTCCGGAAACCGATACGGTCACAGCCCTCCTGACGGGGGAGATCGACCACCACGGGGCCGGAGGGCTTCGGGAGGCCATTGACGACAGCGTCCGGAGGACCTGCCCCAAGACGCTGGTGCTGGATTTTGGGGGAGTGGAATTTATGGATTCCTCCGGCATTGGCCTGGTGCTGGGGCGCTACCGCCTGGTACAGGACATGGGAGGAAAACTGGTTTTGAGGAATCTGCCGCCCCATATCCGAAGGGTGATGCGTGTGGCGGGAATCAGCAGCCTGGATATCCAGGGAAAAGGAGGGGACAGCCTGTGAGCAGCATAAAACCGGAAAACCAAATGCGGGTGAGCTTTCCCAGCCGTTCGGTGAACGAAAGCCTGGCCCGTTCTTTGACAGCGGCCTTTGTGGCTTTGTCCGATCCCACAGTGGACGAGCTGTGCGATATCCGCACGGCGGTATCCGAGGCGGTGACCAACGCCATCGTCCACGGTTACCGGGACACCAGGGGACAGGTGTACATAACCGCCAGCCTGTTTCCAGGGGGGCGGGTGGTGATCTCGGTGCGTGACAAGGGCTGCGGCATCCCGGATATCAAAAAAGCCAGAGAGCCTCTTTTCACCACCTGTACCACCGGGGAACGTGCGGGTCTGGGCTTCGCAGTGATGGAGGAGCTGATGGACAAGGTCCGGGTCCGCTCCCAGGTGGGGAAGGGCACCACCGTTATCCTGGAGCGGACCCTGCGGCCCCGTGAATAACCGGGTCCCGGCGGTGGAAGCGAAGGAGGTGGGCCTTTGATTGCGGAAGATAAAAGCTCCATGGTGGAACAGAACCTGGGGCTGGTCCACTCCTGCGCCCACCGGTTCCGGGGCAGGGGGATCGAGTACGACGATCTGTTCCAGGCGGGGTGCATGGGCCTGGTGAAGGCCACAGCAGCCTTTGACGAGAGCCGCGGGGTGATGTTTTCCACCTACGCCGTCCCGGTGATTCTGGGGGAGATCCGCCGGCTGTTCCGGGACGGGGGCACCGTAAAGGTGAGCCGCAGCATCAAGGAGCTGGGAATCCGGGCCATCCGGGCAAAGGAGCAGCTGAGCACCGCCCTGGGCCGGGACGCGTCTGTAAGCGAGGTGGCGGTGCTGATGGACAGGCCCCCTGAGGAGGTGGCCGAGGCCCTGGCTGCCACAGCGCCTCCGGTTTCCCTCACCGAGAGCGACGAGGAAGGCGGAGGCCAGATGGATCTCCCGGTGGATTCCCCCGAGGAGCTCCTTTCGGATATCCTGGCCTTGAAGCAGGCCATGGCCCGCATGGAGGACCGGGACCGTAAGCTGATTATTCTGCGGTACTACAAAAACCAGACCCAGACCCAGGCGGCCAAGGAGCTGGGGATGACCCAGGTCCAGGTTTCCCGAAGGGAGAAAAAGCTGATGCAGTATTTCCGCAAGGAACTGCTGGAGTAAGAGAACAGGCCCCCGGCGGCGAATTTTTCGCTGCCGGGGGCCTGTTCATTGCAAGGGATACCCTGGTGCGGACGCTGTGTCCTAGAAAAAAGGCCGCCCTAGAGGGGCGGCCCTGAGTAGCAGGGAAGAAGGGGTCGGTCACAGTTTGTATTTTTTGCGAACTTTGGACATCAGGGCAAAGGCGATACCGCCGGTGAGGATCAGGCCCAGGAAAAAGTTGGAGGTATCCCGCTCAAAGAAATCGGGGTAGAGGATGCCCAGGCTGAGAAAACCCGCCCCTAAAACAGCATAGGGCAAGGCGGAATCCTTTTGAAAGGACTTGCACCAGGGCTGGCTCCGGTACTTTTCTTTGATCACCAACGGAGAGCCGACATAGCTTAAGAAAGCGATCAGAAGCCAATAAGCTCCCAAAAGGATCATCATCAATGGGGGTTCCCCCTTTTTACCTGGCGTGCCAGACAGATATTTGCTCCCCCCTGCTTCCAACAGTAACA
>JAHZBJ010000017.1:0-18529 GCA_019423445.1 Oscillospiraceae bacterium | reverse complement strand
CATAGCTTCCTGGTTGTTTCAAGGCGCATTTTGGGATAAAAAGTTCTTTTTATTCATAATAGAAAAATCCCAGGGGACTTAGAGGCATTTTGCCCCAGAGTCCCCTGGCCTTTGGGGGATTACTGGTGATCCAAAAGAAACTGCTCCGCCGCGGGAATCCACTGCTCCTCAGGCGCCACCCCGTAGTAGCGGATTACCGTCACCTGGTTTCCCAGCCGGCCGTAGAGGACATGATCCGCCAGCCAGGCCTCGTCCAGGGTGGTGTCGTAACGGGGGATCGGGGGCTCAATGTCGTAGCTGTACCACTCCATCAGGTCCTGGAGGAGGAAGGGGGCCATCCAGGCGAAGGTGAGACGGTAGTGGGTAGTCCGCACCGAGGGGCTGTACTCCCCGGAGCCGTCTGGCCAGTACCGCCCAGGGACGACTCCCTGTTCCTCGCTTTCGGTGAACTGGGCAAAGGGGTTCCATTTGGTCTCAATGCGGTTGGAGAAGTCCACCCCATCCCGGATGAAGGGGCCAGGGTCCGGTTCCAGGGCAGGGTTTTGTTCCAGAGATTCCAGACGCAGCACCGGCAGCCCGGCGGCGGCCGGATCGGTGAGGTTCATCTCCTTTTGGGAAGCAATCTGAATCCAGGGCACCACCGCCCCTGCCACCGTGAGGACGATAACCGCCCAGAGGGCCGCCAAGGCCCTGCGCCGGGGTTTCCGCCAGTCCTCCCGGTGGTTGATGGGGATGCCTCGTTCCAGCTTCCGGTGGAGGGAGCGCATGGAAAAGAAGTTCCGCAGCACTGAGAAGAGGATGTACCCCTCCACCAGACAGAGGACGATCTGATTAAACAGGTTCCCCTCCGCCAGGGACCGCCAGGGGGTGTTGTCCCAAACGAAGACGAAGAACATCATACCGAAGAAGAACGCCAGAAGGACCCCCACCCAAATGGCGGTGCGCCGGAGAAGCCGCTCCAGGCCTTCCAGGGTAACGGCCTGCTGGGCCGGGTCGGTGTGGAGCTCCGGGGCGTTCCGCGACCCTGGGGAGCGGTAGAAATTCAGCTGCCCCGACCGGACAACAAAGTCCCACCCCGATTCCTGGTACAGAGTGATCTGGGCAGGTTCCGGGGGATTGGGGGAGACATCCACCCGGTAGCGGACCTCCGCCGGCTCTCCCCGGAGGAAGACGGCGCTCCATTTGTTGAATTTCTCCAGGTGCAACCCTTCCCGGGCCATGTCCTCCAGCCAGCATTCGGTGCGGCCGATTTGGAGCAAATCCTCGAAGATCAACTTTTTTACGCGATTTTTCATGGCCTTCCCTCCTTCAGAATGGCGCCGTCCTCCACCATGGCGGTGAGGCGCCGGTATTCTTCTTCCAGGGCTTCCCGCCCCGCCTGGGTGACAGCGTAAGTTTTTCTGCGTCCGTCATCCGCCACCACCACAATGAGGCCCTCCTTCAGCATTCGGGTGAGAACTCCGTAGAGGGTACCGGGTCCGATGCGCAGCCGCCCCCCGGAGACCTTCTCCACAGCATGCATCAGCTGGTAGCCGTGGTTGGGGGTGAGGAGGGCCAGCAGGATATAGTACATGGCCTCGGTCATGGGCCCGCCGCTGTAGGTCATAGCCTGCGCCTCCCTTCAATATTATGTGTCACGATATATCGTCTGACATAATAATATGCTCCGGCGGCAAATCTGTCAAGCGGGGAAAAGAAAAAAGGGGGCAAGCCCCCACAAATTTTTTGCTTCTTCGGGCCGGCCTTTTCGCAAAAGGGAGATTTCCCGGGAAAAGAGGGCTTTTTTCTTGCATTTGGCCAGGGAACATGGCAAAATAGAAATGTTAATTTATTTTAGGCGCCGGCAACAGAGGAAATCCCCTGGGCCGGAGAATGGGAGAGTGGAGAATGGATCATCAAACCGTCCTGATTTTAGATTTCGGCGGGCAGTATAACCAGCTCATTGCCCGGCGGGTCCGGGAGTTGGGGGTTTACTGCGAGGTGCACCCCTACAATAAGGCAATGGAGAAAATCCAGGAGCTGAAGCCTATCGGCATCATCTTTACCGGTGGACCCAACAGTGTGTATCTGGAGGATTCCCCCCATATTGATCCCCGGGTCTTTGAGGCAGGGGTGCCGGTGCTGGGAATCTGCTACGGCATCCAGACCATGGCTCATGCCCTGGGAGGCCATGTGGCTACTCCTGAGAGCCGGGAATACGGCAAAACCCAGACCTGGTACGACACCAGCAGCATCCTGTTCCAGGGCCTGCCGGAGGAAGGAATCAGCTGGATGAGCCATACCGACTACGTGGACCGGATGCCGGAGGGCTTCCGGAGCGTTGCCCACACCGACGCCACCCCCGTAGCGGCGATGGAAAACCCGGAACGGGGTTGGTATGGTTTCCAATTCCATCCCGAGGTGCTCCACACCGAAAACGGCAGCGCCATGCTGAAAAATTTCCTGTATCTGGCCTGCGGCGCGGTAGGGGACTGGACCATGGAGGACTATGCAAAAACCGCGGTCCGTGACCTTCGGGAGAAAATCGGGACGAAGAAAGTGATGCTGGCCCTCTCTGGTGGGGTGGACAGCTCGGTTTGCGCCGCCCTGCTTTCCAAGGCGATTGGGGACCAGCTCATTGCTATCTTTGTGGATACCGGCCTGATGCGGAAGAACGAAGGGGACGAGGTAGAGGCAGCCTTTGCCAATATGCCCATCCGCTTTATCCGGGTCAATGCCGGAGAGCAGTTCCTGAGCCGTCTCAAAGGGGTGGAGGAACCGGAGCGGAAACGGAAGATCATCGGGGAGGAATTCATCCGGGTCTTTGAGGCGGAGGCCAAAAAGATCGGTGCGGTGGATTTCCTGGCACAGGGCACCATCTATCCCGATGTTATCGAGTCTGGTCTCGGGGATGCCGCCGTCATCAAGAGCCACCACAACGTGGGGGGCCTGCCCGACTGCGTGGACTTTAAGGAGATCATCGAACCTCTCCGCCTGCTGTTTAAGGACGAGACCCGGGCTTTGGGAACCGAGCTGGGACTTCCTGATTATCTGGTGTGGCGTCAGCCCTTCCCCGGCCCCGGCTTGGGGATCCGTGTGATGGGGGAGGTTACCGGGGAAAAGGTGCGGATTCTCCAGGATGCCGACTGGATTTTCCGGGAGGAGATCGCCAAAGCGGGTCTGGACCACAGCATCAACCAGTATTTCGCTGTGCTTACCGGCACCCGGAGTGTGGGTGTCATGGGGGACGGCAGAACTTACGATTATACCCTGGCGCTTCGAGGAGTTACCACTACCGACTTTATGACCGCCGATTGGGCCCGCATTCCCTATGATGTCCTGGAGCGCTGTTCCAGCCGTATCATCAACGAAGTTCGCGGGATTAACAGAATTGTTTATGATATCACGTCGAAACCCCCGGCGACCATAGAGTGGGAATAAAGACTTTTGTTTTTGGATAATGTCCAGCATCAAAAGTGAGGCAGACTAAAATATGAAAGCAGACCTTGAGGAAGGGATTCCCCAAGGTCTTTTTTGTGAAGAAAACCTTGAATCTAAGATCCATAGCATGGGTTAAACTGCGGGGACTGTCCAAAGCAGTTCGTGTAATTTTTAGAAAAGAGCGAGGTGTTTAGGGCATATTTTGGCTTTTGAGGAAATTACTTGAAATCTGTCCGGAAGTGTTGTAGAATAAAATCACAATTAAACAGCGGGGAGCTTGTATGACAGGCTGAGAGGAAAGTGTGACTTTCGACCCATAAACCTGATTTGGATAATGCCAACGTAGGGATGCCTGGATAGCGTATTTCAAAGGAAGCTGCTGAATCAGTAGCTTCCTTTTTTGCGTTACAGCGGTCTTCGCTGGGTAATTGAATCAAAAAACCGAGATACATTCGGGAAGGAGAGAGCATCACATGCTGGGAACCTGTTTGGAAAATGTAAGAAAGAACAAACCGTTGGTCCACAACATTACAAATTATGTTACGGTAAATGATGTGGCCAACGTTTTGCTTGCCTGCGGAGGAAGTCCAATCATGTCGGATGAGCCGGAGGATGTTGCGGATATCACCTCAATTTGCGGAGGCCTTAACATCAATATCGGGACCCTGAACAAACGCAGCATTGAGGGGATGTTCATAGCTGGTGCGAGAGCAAATGAGCTGGGCCATGTGGTTTTGCTTGATCCTGTGGGTGCAGGAGCCAGTGCCTTGAGGACCAATACCGCCGTTGAGCTGATGGAAAAGATCAAGTTGGATGTAATCCGCGGCAATATCTCGGAAATCAAAACGCTGGCCCTGGGAAGCGGCACCACCAAAGGAGTGGATGCGGATGCGGCCGACACTGTAACAGAAGAAAATCTGGACGCCATGGTAGCTTTTGCAAAAAGTTTTGCGTCCGAGACGGGAAGCATCGTTGCCATTACCGGAGCCATTGATATTGTGGCAGACGCTGGAAAGGCCTATGTCATCCGAAACGGCAGACCCGAAATGAGCAAAATTACCGGCACAGGTTGTCAGCTGTCGGGACTTGCCACAGCGTACGCGGTGGCGAACCCGGATAACAAGACAGAAGCGGTAGCTGCGGCGGTCTGTGCGATGGGGCTTGCCGGTGAGATTGGATTTGCCAATATGCAGCCTGGGGAAGGAAACTCTTCCTACCGCAACCGAATCATAGACGCCATATATAACATGGACGCTGAGACGCTGAACAGAGGAGCAAAGTATGAAGTGCGATAAAAAGGATCTGCTGCTCTATGCGGTTACCGACCGCTCCTGGCTCGGTGGGCAAACCCTTTACCAGCAGGTGGAAGAAGCCCTGAAGGGCGGTGCAACTTTTATTCAGCTTCGTGAAAAGGAGCTGGGGGACGAGGCCTTTTTGAAAGAAGCTTTGGAAATCCAGGAGCTTTGCCGCCGCTATCGTGTTCCGTTCGTGATCAATGACAATGTGGAGATTGCCAGAAAAATAGACGCTGATGGCGTCCATGTGGGGCAAAACGATATGGAAGCGGGAGATGTGGGGTTGCTGATCGGCGAGGATAAGATTCTCGGTGTGTCGGCTCAAACAGTGGAACAGGCCCTCCTGGCCCAGGAGAGAGGCGCCGACTATCTCGGCGTTGGTGCGGTGTTCCATACCGGTTCCAAAGCGGATGCGGATGACGTAAGCCATGAGACCCTGAAGGCCATCTGCCAGGCTGTCAGCATTCCGGTGGTAGCTATTGGAGGGATCGGCAGACACAATGTGGCCCAACTGAAAGGCAGCGGAATCTGCGGGATTGCTGTCATCAGCGCGATTTTTGGGGCAGAGGACATCCGGGCGGCGACTGCGGAACTGAAACTGCTCACCCAAGAGGCGGTGGCCAAGTGATTCGCGGCGGGATATTTGACCTGGACGGGACTCTCCTGGATTCCATGTCTATCTGGGATACGGTGGGGGAGGACTATCTCCGCTCCCTGGGGAAGGAGCCAAAGGAGGACCTGAAGGAGACTTTCAAGACCTTTACCCTGGAACAGTCCGCCCAGTATTACAGGGACCATTACGGGGTCGGCCTTTCTGTGGAGGAACTGGTGGCTGGGGTCAATGGAATGGTTGAAGACTATTACAGGAACACCGTTCCCCTCAAGCCGGGAGCGGCGGAGTTTTTGGACAGGCTGAGGAAATGTGGCGTAAAGATGTGTGTCGCCACCGTTACGGACCGAGCCCTGGCAGAAGCCGCGCTGACGCGTCTCGGGGTGAGAGGATATTTCTCAGACATCTTTACCTGTGCGTCGGCGGGCCACAGCAAGGAAGAACCTCATATCTACCGGCAGGCCCTGGAGCACCTGGAGACCCCGAAGGGGGAAACCATGGTGTTTGAAGATGGGCTGTACGCCCTGAAAACCGCAAAGTCCGACGGCTTTCCCACCGCTGGGGTGTATGATCCCCACGAAAAGGAGCAGGAACAGCTGAAGGAGGAGGCGGACTGTTATATCAGGGACTACCGCGATGCCGGGGAGTTCTGGCATTACATAGGACAGATCCGAAAATAAAACAGAAAAAGCGGCAGACCGGGGGCACCACTCTCTGTCGCTCAATAAAAATAATGCAATACAGATGGGGAAGGAGTAAGCAGGTTGAGAACAGCATTATCAATCGCTGGAAGCGATTCCAGCGGAGGCGCCGGCATTCAGGCAGATATTAAAACGATGACGATGAATGGTGTTTACGCAATGAGCGCGGTTACGGCGCTTACGGCGCAAAACACAACCGGCGTTACGGCAATTATGGAGGCGTCTCCAGATTTTCTACAGAAGCAGTTGGACGCGGTGTTTGAGGATATCTATCCCGACGCTGTAAAGATTGGCATGGTGCCTTCGGCAGAACTGATCCGGGTGATTGCCGGGAGGCTGAGGGCATATGAGGCCAAAAACATTGTGGTGGATCCCGTTATGGTGGCTACAAGCGGCTCATCGCTGATGAAAGAAAACGCGGTGTCGGCACTGAAGCAGGAGCTGCTTCCCCTTGCGGCTGTGGCTACCCCCAACATCCCCGAGGCGGAGGTCCTTTCCGGGATAAGGATCCAGAACAAGGAAGATATGGAGAAGGCCGCCCGGATCATAGGGGACAGCTGCGGCTGCGCCGTGCTGCTCAAGGGCGGGCACCGGATCAATGACGCCAATGATCTTCTGTACTCGGAAGGCGCATGGCACTGGTTTGAGGGCAGGAGGATCGACAACCCCAATACCCACGGCACGGGATGCACCCTGTCCAGTGCCATTGCGGCGAACCTTGCCAAGGGCTTTGGTCTGGAGGAGTCTGTCCGGCGGGCAAAGGAATATATTTCCGGCGCTCTGGCGGCAATGCTTGACCTGGGCAAAGGCTCCGGCCCCATGAACCACATGTTTGATCTTGGGGGCCGTTTTGCGGACCAAGGGGACGAAAGAAAATAATCTGTCTGAAAGGAACAAAAACCATGAGAAACTATACCACCCAGATGGACGCCGCCAAACGCGGAATCATCACTCCTGAAATGAAGGCGGTTGCGGCGAAGGAATACCGCACCGAGGAAGAGATCCGGGACCTTGTGGCCAAGGGACAGGTGGTCATCTGCGCCAATAAGCTGCATACCTGTATCCAGCCAAACGGCGTCGGTTCCATGCTCCGCACCAAGATCAATGTCAATTTGGGGGTTTCCAGGGACTGCAAGGACTACGACATTGAGATGGAAAAGGTTATGGCGGCGGTGAAGATGGGGGCGGAAGCCATTATGGACCTTTCCTCCCACGGGAATACCCAGCCTTTCCGTCAAAAGCTCACCAGAGAGTGCCCCGCCATGATCGGTACCGTCCCGGTTTATGACAGCGTCATCCACTACCAGAGGGACCTTGCCACCCTTACGGCGAAGGACTTCATCGACGTGGTGAGGCTCCACGCCCAGGACGGAGTGGACTTTGTGACCCTCCATTGCGGCATCACCCGCAAGACCATCGACCAGATCCGGACCCACAAACGGAAGATGAATATTGTCTCCCGGGGCGGTTCCCTGGTGTTTGCGTGGATGACCATGACAGGGGAGGAGAACCCCTTCTACCAGTACTTCGATGAGATTTTGGACATCTGCCGGGAATACGATGTGACCATCTCCCTGGGGGACGCCTGCCGGCCCGGATGCCTTGCCGATGGCAGCGACGTGTGCCAGATCGAGGAACTTGTCCGTCTGGGGGAGCTGACCAAGCGGGCGTGGGCAAAGGATGTCCAGGTTATGGTGGAGGGCCCCGGACATATGCCTATGGATCAGATTGAAGCGAATATGAAGATCCAGCAGACCATCTGCATGGGAGCGCCCTTTTATGTCCTGGGGCCCATTGTCACCGATATCGCCCCCGGGTACGACCATATCACATCCGCCATTGGCGGTGCCATTGCAGCCGCCGCGGGAGCCGCCTTCCTTTGCTATGTCACCCCGGCGGAACACCTTGCCCTCCCCAATGTCGAAGATGTCAAACAGGGGATTATCGCCTCCCGTATTGCCGCCCACGCGGCAGATATTGCCAAAAAGATCCCCCATGCCCGGGAGGTGGACGACGCCATGGCGGATGCCAGAAGGACCTTTGACTGGGAAAAGCAGTGGGAATGCTCCATTGACCCGGAGACTGCAAAGGCCATCCGGGACAGCCGGGCCCCTGAACAGGAGGACAGCTGCTCCATGTGTGGAAAGTTCTGCGCCGTCAGGAGCATGAACAAGGCTCTTAGCGGCGAATACATCGACATTTTGTAAGGGGCAGATCGGTGCGGAAAGAATTGCCCCCGAACCCCTGGCGGATACTGCGCGGCGCCCCTATACCGGAGGGTATGGGGGCGCCGCGTTTGTTTTAAGTCCGAAGAAAATATCCCTGACATGTTATTGCGCCCTCGGGTAAATGCTTTGAGGATATTTTAAGGTTCAATTCAGCTGCAGGGTGTATTATAATAATGGGGAATTGGGGGGAAGCGCAGTGAAGATCCTGATTGTGGAAGACGAAAAGCTGTTGGCGGATTCCATTGGTGAGCTTTTGAAAAGCAAGGGTTTTGAGGTGGAGATTGCCTATGATGGAGAGACAGGGGTGCAGTATGCAGAGCTGGGAGTTTATGATCTTTTGATCCTGGATGTGATGATGCCGAAGCTCAACGGATTCCAGGTGGCCCAAAGGGTACGTGCCAGGCATCTGGGCACTCCCATCCTCATGCTCACCGCCAGATCAGGGCTGGAGGACCGGATCGCCGGTCTGGACTCCGGGGCGGATTATTATTTGACCAAGCCTTTTGACACCCGGGAACTTCTGGCCTGTGTCAATGCTCTGCTGCGCCGGCAGGGCGCCCAGGTGGACGAGATCACTTTTGGGAATACCTCCCTGGACCTTTCCTCCGCCACTCTCATCTGCGGCGGCAGCAGTGTCCGCCTCTCCGCCAAAGAGTTTGATATCATGCGCTTTCTGCTCCAGGCCGGGGAACGGAACCTGTCCAAGGAAATGATTCTGGCCAGGGTCTGGGGATACGATTCCGACGCTGTGGAGAATTACGTGGAAGTTTATATCGGCTTCCTGCGGAAAAAGTTGGCCAGCATCGGCTCAGATATCCGGATTGAGGCAATTCGAAGATTGGGATACCATTTGGAGGTGAAGCGGGATGATCCGGAAGCTTCGCTTTAAGTTTGTACTGATCAATATGACCATTGTCACCATCATGCTCTGTGTGATCCTGGGATTGGTGCTCTATTTTACAAGGGCGAACCTGGAGGCGGAGAATATCCGTATGATGCAGAGCATCGCCATGGACCCTTTCCAGCTGGGGGTCCCCAGCGAGCGGGGGGAGGATGTCCGTCTGCCGTTTTTTACCATCCAGCTGGGGCCAAGGGGGGAGCTGATCTCCACAGGGGGCGGTTATTACGACCTGTCGGACGGCGTCTTTTTGAACAGGCTTATTGAGTTCGCCCTTTCCTCCCCCAGGAGGCTGGGGGTGATGGAGGAATATAACCTGCGGTATTACCGGGTGGACAATCCCCTGAACCCCTGTCTGGTCTTTTCGGACATTTCCAGCGAGCGGGCCACCCTGGAGGGGCTGATGAAAAACTGTCTCCTCATCGGGGGACTGAGCTTTTTTGCCTTTTTGTGGGGCAGCATCCTTCTTTCCAAATGGGCGGTAAAGCCCATTGAACAGGCTTGGAAGCAGCAGAGGCAATTTGTGGCTGCCGCGTCCCATGAGCTGAAAACACCCCTGACGGTGATTACTACCAATGCGGAACTGATGCAGGATGGGGAGTACAGCAGAGAGAAGCAGAGCGTCTTCCTGTCCAGCATTTTGACCATGTCCAGACAGATGCGGGGCCTGATCGAGCAGATGCTGGAGCTGGCCCGGGCGGACAGCGCCGAAGCGAAGCCGGTGCTTGCCGAGGTGGAATTCAGCAAATTGATTTCCGACGCGGTCCTCCCATTTGAGCCTATCTTTTTTGAGAAGGGGCTGACCCTTTGTTCCCAGGTCCAACAGGACATCAAAGTGATGGGAGACGAGGCACAGCTGAGGCGGTTGGCGGAGATTCTGCTGGACAACGCCCAGAAGTATTCCCGGGAAGGGGGAAAGACCTGGGTGTCCCTCAACAAACGGGGGAAGGGCCATTGTGTTCTGACGGTGGCCGACGAAGGGGCCCCCATCCCTCCGGAAGAACTGGAAAATATTTTCAAGCGTTTTTACCGCGCGGACCCGGCCAGGAGCCGGACAGGCAGTTTTGGGCTGGGGCTGTCCATCGCCGAGAGCATCGCGGCCCAGCACAAGGGAAAGATCTGGGCGGAGAGCAAAAACGGAATCAACAGCTTCTTTGTGGAGCTGCCCTGTTCCTGAACCGGCCAGGAGAAACCGGGGCCAATGCAAAAAGAGACGAAGCACCCAAGGGGATGCTTCGCCTCTTTTTCTTTTCACAAACCCACTAGGAAATTTCAGCGTGGTTTCAGTTTGGGCGATTATAATAACCCCGATGCAAATACTGGGCAGCATGACAAAAACCAGCAATAAGGAGGTCCAACCATGATAACAGTGGAGCATTTGACAAAATGTTACGGCGATTTCATGGCGGTCAATGATCTGTCCTTCGAAATGGGGGAAGGCCATGTATATGGCTTTTAGGGTCCCAACGGCGCGGGAAAATCCACCACCATGAATATCATGACCGGCTGTCTTTCTGCCACCGCAGGGCATGTTCGGATAGACGGTTACGACATTTTTGAAGAGCCCAAGAAAGCCAAGAAGCTGATCGGCTATCTCCCTGAGCAGCCGCCCCTCTACATGAATGAAACGCCGGTGGAATATCTGCGCTTTGTGGGGGAGGCCAAAGGGCTGAAGGGGGCCGAACTGGAGAACCAGATCAGCGAGGTGATCCAGCAAACCAGAATCCAGGACGTACAGAACCGCTGCATTTCCGCCCTCTCAAAAGGGTACAAACAGCGGGTAGGGATCGCCCAGGCCCTTTTGGGCAACCCCAAAGTCATCATTCTGGACGAACCCACCGTGGGCCTGGACCCGATTCAGATTATCGAGATCCGGGACCTGATCCGGCAGCTGGGACAGACCCATACGGTTATTCTCAGCTCTCATATCCTGTCTGAAGTGCAGACCATGTGTGAGAAGATTCTCATTATCTCCAAGGGGAAGCTGATCGCCTTCGACACCCCGGAGAACCTGGAACGGCAGCTGCTGTCCCCCAGCGAAATCACCATCACCGCAGAGGCTACGGCGGAGGAAGCCAAGGGGATCCTGGCGGGCATCAGCCATATCGCCAGCGTGGATGTGGAGACGGCGGACAAAAAATGTGTGTCCATGCGGATCAAAACCGACGCCGGGGATATCCACGAAGTTTCCCGGGCTCTGTTCTTCGCCTTTGCGGGACAGGGCAAGGCCTTGTTGGAGATGAGCCTCAAGAAGGCCACCCTGGAGGATATCTTTATCGAGCTGACGGAGAACAGCGATACCGGTGCGGAATCCGGAAGAAAAGATGAAAGTGAGGGGGAGAATCCATGATTGCGGTTTTAAAGCATGAGCTGAGAAGCTATTTCCACTCCCTGACCGCCTATGTTTTCGGGGCCTTTCTTCTGGCTTTTGTGGGGATCGGCGCCATGTTGTACAACATTCAGGCGGCGGTGAGCAATTTTGAGTATGTCCTCAGCTTCGGCAGCCTCATCTTTGTGGTCATCGTGCCCATTCTGACCATGCGGGTTCTTGCGGAGGAACGCAGGCAGAAAACCGATCAGCTTCTTTACTCCCTGCCTATCACCACCTTTCAGGTGATTATGGGGAAATATCTGGCGCTGCTGATCCTCTACCTGATCCCTCTGGCCATTATCTCTGTCTACCCCCTGATTTTTTCCCAGTTCGGCGATGTGTATCTTCTGACCTCTTATGGGTCCATTCTGGCGTTTTTCATCATGGGTGCCGCCCTCATTGCCCTGGGAATGTTTATCTCCTCTCTGACGGATAACCAGGGGCTGGCTGCGGGCATTGGCATCGCAGTGATTCTGCTGAACTACTACAGCGTCAGCCTTTCCGAATATGTTTCTTCTTCCGCCGTGGGGTCGGTGGCGGCGCTGATGGTGCTGATCCTGATCCTGGGCGAGGTGATCCATTATCTGACCCGGAATGAGATGTTCGCCTACGTAATCTGTCTGATTTCCATGGCGGGGATCGCAGCCCTGTACTTTATCGACGGCACGGCGCTGGAGGGACTCTTACCGGATCTGATGACCAAGTTGTCGCTGTTTGACCGCTTCAATACCTTTGTGAACGGGGTCTTTGATATGACAGCCATCGTCTACTATCTGACGGTGATCGCCTTCTTCCTGTTCCTGTCCGTCCAGTCTCTGGAGAAGAGGAGGTACAACTGATGAAGATAGGAAAGCTTCTGAAGCGTCCGGAGGGTGAGGAACGGGAAACCAACCGCATTGCCTTCCAGGGCGGGTCCTATTCCCTGGTGATGACGGCAGTGGTGCTGGCGCTGCTGATTGTACTGAATATCCTGGCGTCGGCCCTGCCCACAAATCTCACCAAGTATGACATCAGCGCCTCCAAACTCTACTCCATCACCAGCAACACCAAGGTGGTGGTAAACGCCCTGGAGGAGGATGTCACCATTTACTGGATCGTCCAGGCCGACAAGGAGGACGAGGTCATCGAAAACCTTCTGGGCAAGTATGAGAGCCTTTCGGATCACATCCAGGTGGTGAAGCGGAATCCTGACGTCTATCCCACCTTTGCCCAGCAGTACACCGACGAGACGGTGCCAAACAACAGCCTGGTGGTGGAATGCGGGGACCGCAGCCGCTATATCTCTTATAACGACATCTACCTGTCGGATATGTACTCCTACTACAACACCTCCTTCGACGGCGAAGGGGCCATCACTTCCGCCATCGACTATGTGGTAAGCGAGGAACTGCCCCAGGTCTATGTGTTGGAGGGTCACGGGGAAGCGGAGCTGCCCACCGCCTTCAGCGAACAGATTGAAAAGGACAACATCCAGCTGAATACATTCTCCCTGCTGACGGTGGACGCCGTGCCCGAAGATGCGGCCTGTGTGATGATCTATGCACCCTCCAGCGATATTTCCACCGAGGAAAAGGATATGCTGGCGGATTATGTAGCCGGCGGCGGAAAGCTGCTGGTGGTGGCAGGACCGGTGGAGGATGCGGAGCTGAAGAACCTTAACAGCTTGCTGGAGGACTACGGGGCGACGGTAAACGAAGGCATTGTGGTGGAAGGAGACCGGGAGCACTATGCCTTCCAGACCCCCATTGTCCTGATGCCTGATATGGCCAGCAGTGAGATCACCGATTCCCTTATTGATGAGCACTATTTCACCATCTTCACCATTGCCCAGGGCCTGAGCGTGTCGGGTAACTCCAATGGAGCTACGGTGACGGAGCTGCTTACTACCTCCGACGCCGCCTTCAGCAAGGTTGCCGGCTACGGCATGACCACATATGAAAAGGAAGAGGGGGACATTGACGGCCCCTTTGCCCTGGCGGTTTCCATCCAGCCCAGCGGCGGCGGGGAGATTGTCTGGTTTGGATCTTCCAGTTTCTTGGACGATGTGTACAACGCCTATTCTTCTGGGGCCAACGTGAACCTTGCAATGAACGCCCTTTCCTCCATGATCGGGGAGAGCGAGGCCATGGCCATCCGCAGCAAGTCTCTGAATTACAACTATCTCACCATCAGCGATTCTGTTTCTTCCCTGCTGAAGGTGACCATGATCGGCGTATTCCCGCTGGCCTATCTGGGAATCGGCATCTGTGTGGTCCTGAGAAGAAGGAGGATGCAGAATGAAGCGGTATAAACGTCTCTATCTCCTGGTGGGGGTCCTGTGCGCAGTCTGCGTGGTGACCTTCGCCGTAAGCAAGTACGAGGAGCACAAAGAGCTGATCCAGAACAGCGATGAGATTGTTCTGGAGGTGCCCAGTGATTCGGTCCAATCCCTGTCCTGGGAGTACGACGACCGTACACTGGGGTTCCACCGGGGGGATACCTGGCTCTATGACGGGGATGCGGCATTCCCGGTGGATGAGGAAAAGATCGGCGATATGCTGGAGCAGTTCCAGGAGTTTGGGGTGTCCTTTATCATTGAGGATGTAGAGGACTATGGGCAGTACGGCCTGGACGATCCGGTCTGCACCATTAACCTTGGGACGGAGGATCAAAGCTATGAGATCCTCCTGGGGGATTACAGCGTTATGGATTCCCAGCGCTATGTTTCCATCGGAGACGGAAACGTCTACCTGGTCCAAAACGATCCCCTGGATTATTTTGACGCGGAGCTCAGCGACATGATCCACAATGATGAGATTCCGGATTTTGATCGGGCCACTAAGATCCAGTTCTCCGGGGAGGAAGAATATCAGATTGTCTATGAGGAGGACAGCACCGATACCTATCGGGAAGAGGATGTTTACTTTACCCAGCGGGACGGCAAAAACCAGCCTCTGGACCCCTCTCTGGTGGAGGGCTACCTGGATGATATGAAATCCCTGGGGCTTACCGATTATGTGACCTACAATGCCGCTGAAACAGACCTTGCAACCTATGGCCTGGATGATCCCGAGCTTACTGTCTCGGTAGATTACACCGGGGAGGACGAGGACGGTGAGGAGATGTCCGGCACCGTTTCACTGAGCATCAGCCGCGACCCTGAGGAGATAAAGGAGGCCCAGGAGAAGGAAGCGGCCCAGGCGGAAGAAGAGACGGAGGAAAGCGGGGAGACCGCTGAAACCGATGAAACTGCCGGGGAAGAGGCCGAGGAAATCACCGCTTACGCCAGAGTAGGGGATTCCCCCATCATCTACCAGATCACTTCTTCCCAGTACCTGAACCTGATGAAAGCTTCCTACGACGACCTGCGGCATCCGGAGGTGCTGCCGGCCAGCTTTGAGGATATCTCCCAGGTGGACATTTCCCTGGAGGGATCGGACTATACCATCACTTCTGAAAAAGACGGCGATGAGAGGGTGTATTATTACCAGGACGAGGAGTTGGAGATTGACGACTTCCAGAGCGCCCTGGAAGCTCTCAGTGCCACCAGCTTTACCGACAAGGAGCCGGAGCAGAAGGAAGAGATCAGCCTGACGGTGCACCTGGAACTGGAGGACCGGGAAGAACAGCCCACTGTCCGCATCCAGCTGTACCGGTATGACGGCACCTACTGCCTTGCGGTGGTGGACGGCGAACCGGTGTCCCTGGTAAAACGGAGCAGTGTGGTGGATTTGGTGGAGGCGGTTAACGCCATTGTCCTCAACTGACCCCTGCGCTGTCCCGGGATGGCGGCGGGAAGAGCCCTGGGCTATATTGCCCAGGGCTCTTCCCTTTGAAGGAATGGGCCAACCCAAAGGGTTAACTGCTTTTCCTGTAACGCCCCCGCGCCATTGTAAAAAACCAGGTGCTCTGATATAATAAAAAATATCTTTGGAACTGCGGCCGGGGCGGTGACTCAATGCAGGATTCCGTGCCGGTCTATTTGATACGGGCCTGAGGGGAAGAGGGAAGCGTCTGTTTCCCAAATCCCCACCAGATTTGGCCCCTGCCTGAGGGTGGGGGCCTTTGCCGTTGGAGGAAGCCCTTTGCGGCCCGAAAACGAGGAGGAAGAAAAACGATGCAGCCCAAAGGAACGCGCAGGAGAGCCCTGGCCGCCGCCTTTCCCTATACCATCCCCATCTTTGCGGGATTCTGGTTTTTGGGAATGGCCTACGGCGTGTACATGAATGTCTCCGGGTTCAGCTTTTGGTATCCTCTGCTGATGAGCCTTACCATTTTCGGGGGTTCCTTGGAGTTTGTGGCGGTGTCCATGCTCCTGGGGCCCTTTGCCCCTGTCCAGACCTTTTTAATGACCCTGATGATTCAGGCCCGGCATCTGTTTTACGGCATCGCCATGCTGGACCGCTTTCAGGGATTGGGATGGAAGCGCCTGTATCTCATCTTTGGAATGTGCGACGAGAGCTTTTCCATCCTCTGCACCGTCCGGGCCCCGGAAGGGGTGGATGAGGGGTGGTTCATGTTTTTCGTCACCCTGCTGAATCAGTTCTATTGGGTGTCCGGATCCACCTTGGGCGGGATTCTGGGTTCCCTCCTCTCCTTCGACACCGAGGGCCTGGATTTCGTTATGACTGCCATGTTTGTGGTGATTTTCCTGGAACAGTGGCTCAAGGAGGAGCGCCACATTACCGCCTTGGTGGGGCTGGGAGCTTCTGCCCTCTGTCTGTGGTGCTTCGGCCCGGATTCCTTCCTGATCCCGGCTATGGTCTGTATCCTGGGGTTATTGACCTTGTTCCGCAAGCCCATTGAAGGGAGAAAGGAGGCGCTGCGTTCATGACCTTTCCCCAACAGATGATAACCATTGCCCTGTGTGCTTTGGGAACCATGTTTACCCGCTTTCTGCCCTTTCTGGTTTTTTCCTCCAAACGCCCCACTCCCCGGTATATCCGCTATCTGGGAAAGGCCCTCCCAGCCGCTATCTTTGGGATGCTGGTGGTCTACTGCCTCAAGGGGGTGAACCTTTTGGAGGGCAGCCGCGGCCTGCCGGAATTTCTGGCCATCGCCGTTACTGCCGGGCTTCATCTCTGGAAGCGCCAGATGCTGCTTTCCATCGCCGGAGGGACGGTGTGCTACATGCTGCTGGTGCAGACGATCTTCTGAGAGAAAAAACAGTGGTATGTCCCGGTTGGGCTGTTTTAGAAAGAGGATATAAAAATTTTATGAAAGATTAACAAAACGATTTTGCCCGAATCGGCAATTTTCTCTATGCCGCCGCTCTGTAATTTGCCGGGCAACCCTTGCAATTTGTCCGGCGGGACGGCATAATGAATTTGTCGATGGTTGTTGTTTAATACCTGAATATGGCAGGTAGTCTCTACACTTCACCGCAAATGAAGTACAATGACAACAGAGCGGCCGCCTTAGGCGGCTGGACAGATATCCCTGTTTTGAGGAGTGTGTGTTTTCCTTTGCAGGGCTGTTGTGCGGCAACCATCCGTCTCATTTGCGCACATGCCATCCGGCGGTGCAGCACAGCCCTGCCCCATAGAAAAATATCACAGAAAGCCAACCGTTATCCGCGCATCCTGCGTGCTGCGGCGCGGTTTTCTGCGCTTGTTTTTCGATGAGGACAAAAAGGAGGATTTTTTTGATGGAGAGATTTTGCAAGCTCAAAGAGCGGGGAACCACCCTGAGCACTGAGGTCATGGCCGGGTTAACCACCTTTATGACCATGGCCTATGTTTTGGCGGTTCAGCCCTCGGCCATTGTGGGGTTCGGCCCTGAGCCCACCATCACCGACATCAACGGTGTGGTGGTCAGCAAACAGGCCATCCTCATTATGTGCGCCCTGATTTCCGGCCTGATCACCCTGCTCATGGGCCTTTATTCCAACTTTCCCTTTGCCCTGTCCACCGGCATGGGCACGAATTTCCTGCTGGGCACCATGATCCAGAGCGGCGAGATCTCCTTCGGTAACGCTATGGCGATCATCCTGATCTCCGGCATTATTTTTGTGGTGCTCAGCGTTTTTGGTATCCGGGATCTCATTGTTCGCATGATACCGCGAAACATCAAGGTGGCTATCTCGGCATCCATCGGCTTTTTTATCGCCTATCTGGGCTTTTCCAACGCCGGTATCGGCAGCTATGACGGCGGCATCGGCATGGGCGATTTCACCCAGCCCGAAGTTATTCTGGCGGTGCTGGGACTGCTGATTATCGCGGTGCTCACCAGCTATCGGGTGCGGGGCGCCATCCTCTACGGCATCGTGATCATTACCATTCTGGGGATCCCCTTCGGGGTCACCCCCCTTCCCAGCCAGGTGCTGGAGGTTCCCAGTTTCTCCACTGTCAGCAACATCTGCTTCAATTTTGACTTTTCCGGCGTCTTCACCAGCAGCGGCCTGATCCTGATCTTCGTAGCCTTCTTTGGGGACTTCTTCTCCACCCTGGGTACCGTTCTTGGGGTGGCCGGCAAGGCGAATATGCTGGACGAAAAGGGCAACCTCCCCGGCATTGAGAAGCCCTTCCTGGTGGACGCCATCGGCACGGTGGTGGGTTCCTGCACTGGTAACACCACCATCACCACCTTTGTGGAATCCACTTCCGGTGTTGAGGCGGGAGGCCGTACCGGCCTGACCGCGGTGGTCACAGCGGTGCTGTTCCTGCTGTCCACCTTCTTCAGCCCCCTGTTTGTTATCATCCCCGACGCCGCCACCGCCCCCGCCCTGATCTTTGTAGGCTTCCTGATGATCAGCGGTATCACCCAGATTGACTTCAGCGACTTTGACGAAGCCTTTGGCCCCTTTGTGATGCTGGTTTTCACCGCTTTCTGCGGTTCCATCGCTGCTGGTATCGCGGCGGGTATCCTGGCTCATGTCTTTATCAAGGTGCTCACCGGCAAATACCGTGAGATTCACCCCATGATGTACCTGCTTTGCATCCCCCTGGTGATGTACTTCATCTTTGGCTGATTCTGCGCTGTCCATAATGCTTTTAACGGCCTGCGGAGAGAAATGTTCTTCACCTGT
>JAHZBJ010000172.1 GCA_019423445.1 Oscillospiraceae bacterium | reverse complement strand
ATATTCCTACACCCGGGGCTTTTTTGTGCTGTCTGCACAATCTGGGGCGGTTCAGTCATCACCCTACAGGGGTTGTTTTCCTAAAAATATAAAATCAAAGAGGTGGGTTTCCCATACAGGTTGACCTCCGGCGCCCCCACCTTTCTTCCCCGCTGAAAAATAGGACCGCTTCAGCTTTTTCCTTTTTCAGCCATGGCCTCCGGCTCATCCACCATGATCTGATAGTGGTCGATGCCCAGCCAGCGCCCGAATTTGAATCCCGCCTGCTGGATCCTGCCGCAGAAGGTAAAGCCCAGCCGCTGATGAAGGCGGATACTGCCGGTATTCTCCGAGGTAATTACCGATATCACTGTATGAATACCAGGGTCCTGGCGCGCTTCTTCCAGCAGCTTCTCCATCAGCGCCCGGCCGATTCCCTTTCCTCGCTGATCCTGCCGGACATAAACCGAAAGCTCCACCGTGGCGTCAAAGGCTTTTCTCTGACGATAAGGGGACAGGGTGGCATAGGCCACCGCCTCTCCCGCCTCCTCCCACACCAGCAGACGATGGATTCCGTGATGGGCCCGGAACCACGCCTCCATTTCCTCGGGGGTGCGGGGATCCAGGTCAAAGGTGGCAACGGAATGCTCCACTTCATCATTATAAATGAGGCGCAGGGCCTCGATATCCTCTTCTCTGCCGAAACGGATCATAAAAACGTTCTCCTCCCGGATCAAATATCGCAGCGACGCGCAAAAAGGACGCTGAAAGCGCATTCCGCACCTGTTGGGCCGCTATTCTCTTCTATCCCCCATGCAAAAACCAAAAATGGACTGCCAAGTCTGCAAAATGAAAGCAGGATAGCACCTGTCTGAAGCTAAACTCCAGGCATCATCTGTTTTTACCTTGTCCAGCGCCTACCCGTTTGGTCACAGAGGGTAAACGGCTTTTTGAAATCCACAACTGCATCATTATAGCACGCTCCTTTTTTCCGTACAAGAACCACCCAAAGGATTGCAAGGAGATATGCAGGGACCTTTCCTTTAAGAAAAACCTCTTCTTTCCTTTTTCTGCCCGCCGGAGCAGCCGAAACATTTTTCTTCGGTTTCAGGGTCATCCTACTGAAAAAAGCGTTCCGTTTTACAAACCAATGCCGGGAACAACTTTGGCTTGTCTCCCATCCGTTTTTGACCGCCCAAAAGCTGTTAAAGGTTGCTTTTGGGGCTTTACATCTGCCGTTCCCCCCGGTAAAATGAAAGAAAAGAACCATCGAAAGGAAGGAATCCATATTATGATGGATGTTACTGCTATCGGCGAGCTGTTGGTGGACCTTACTGCCAGGACCACTGGAACCGACGGATACCCTGTTCTGGAAGCCCATCCAGGCGGGGCTCCCTGTAATTTTTTGGCGGCCTTGTCCAGGTTCGGCGCCCGTACCGCCCTCATCGCAAAGGTGGGAGATGATACCTTCGGCCACCTGCTTGAGCAAACAGCTGCCGGATGCGGCATCGACACCCGCAATGTCCTGATCGACCCCGATGTTTTTACCACCCTTGCCTTTGTTACTCTGGATTCCACCGGCGACCGGAAATTCGCTTTTGCCCGCAAACCGGGCGCGGATACTTGTTTGCGCTGGGAAGAGATCGATCAACAGCTGCTGGGGGAAAGCCGCTTTGTTCACTTTGGTTCTCTTTCCCTCACCAATGAGCCTGCCCGGGATGCCACCCGCCGGGCCATTGCCTACAGCAAGGAGCATGGAGCCCTGATTACCTTTGACCCCAACCTTCGTCCTCCCCTCTGGGCAGATCTGGAGGAAGCCAAAGAGCAGATGCTTTACGGCCTTGCTCAGGCAGATATCGTTAAAATCAGCGAGGAAGAGGTCCGCTTCCTTTTTGATCTGGATGAGGTTGCAGGCGCCCGGCATATTCTGGAGCAGTTCGGCGTTTCTCTGGTGTTTGTCACTCTGGGAGCTGACGGCTGCTACTACGCCAATGCTCAGTCTGAGGGGAAGGTACCGGGATTTGTGATGAACACCGTGGATACCACCGGTGCTGGAGATATTTTCGGCGGCTCCGCACTGTCCCAGGTGCTGCGGCTGGGCAAACACCCCAAAGACCTGACAGGAGAAGAGCTGGAGCAGGTGGTTCGTTTTGCCTGCGCCTCCGCCGCCCTTTCCACCACTGTTTTCGGGGGAATTCCCAGCGTTCCTTCTCCAGAAGCGGTAGCGGAACTGCTGGCCACCCGCTGACAGCAAAGCAGAATTTCTTTCGTGGAGTAACCCCTCAAGGGCTCAAAATCATCATCAGGAAAAACATGAGGGGAGAGGCCGTGTGTCTCTCCCCTGAGCGTGTCGAAAAAGTTCGACACGCTTCCAGGGGGTATCCCATACCCTTGGATACGCTGCTTGGTTCCTGATGAAACCAGCGGCGATACCCCCGGTTTCGCGCCCCGGTGGGC
>JAHZBJ010000171.1:2215-2701 GCA_019423445.1 Oscillospiraceae bacterium | reverse complement strand
ATACGCTCTTGTAATTTTACTAAAAAAAGGGTATCATTACAAGTATCTCTGGAAACTTTGTCGCTTTTGCTCGAAAGCAAGGGGTTCTCCCACCCCCCAGGACGAGAACGGAGGCATCGATTTGGTCTTTTCCAATCTCTTTTTCCTATACATTTTCCTTCCTGCCAACATCATTCTCTATTTCGCCGTCCCCCGGATCCAGGTGCGAAACGGCATCATGGTGGCTTTTTCCCTGGTGTTCTACGCCTGGGGGGAACCGGTGTGGATCGTCCTTCTCCTTTTTACCGCTTTCCTCAACTGGCTTTTGGCCCTGGTGATGGAACGCGCCCTGGGAACCCCCACGGCCAAGTTGGCCCTGGCCGCCGCTGTGACGGTGGACCTCTCCCTGCTGGTGATCTTCAAATACACCGGCTTCCTTTACGAGAACATCAATGCTCTGCTGGGCACCAGCTTCCAGGCTCCCAATATCGTGCTGCCCATCGGCAT
>JAHZBJ010000171.1:0-2205 GCA_019423445.1 Oscillospiraceae bacterium | reverse complement strand
CCGACGGGAGGTGGAGGCTCAGCCAAGCTTCCTCAAATTCCTCATGTATGTCACCATGTACCACCAGCTGGTGGCCGGGCCCATCGTCCGCTACCAGTGGATCGCCCACGAGATCGACCACCGCCGTACCGATGTCACCGAGGTGTGGGGGGGACTCTGCCGCTTCTCGGTGGGGCTGTGCAAAAAGGTGGTGGTAGCCAACGCCGCTGGAAAACTGGCCGCCCAATACCTGGACGGGGATCTCGCGAAGCTTACCACCGCCGGGGCCCTTTTCGGCATCCTGATGTTCACCATCCAGATCTATTATGACTTCTCCGCTTACTCCGATATGGCCATCGGCATGGGACGTGTCTTCGGCTTCCACTACATGGAGAACTTCAATTATCCCTACATCGCCCGGTCGGTCACCGATTTCTGGCGCAGGTGGCACATCTCCCTTTCCACCTTCTTCCGGGATTATGTCTACATCCCCCTGGGGGGCAAATACCGCCACCAGCTGCGGAACATCTGCGTTGTCTGGCTCCTCACCGGCCTATGGCACGGGGCCAGCTGGAACTTTGTCCTTTGGGGCGCCTTCTACGGTCTTCTGTTAATTCTGGAAAAAACCTTCCTTCTTTCCCGGCTCCAACGGCTCCCCGGAGCAGTGGGCTGGTGCTGGACTTTCCTGTGCACCCTGCTGGGATGGAGCATCTTCTACTTTGTGGATTTCAGCCGCCTGGCGGCCTTCCTTCCCATCCTCCTGGGCGGAAACCTGGCCCCCGACCCGGGACTCTGGGTAACGGTGCAGAACAACTGCTTCTGGCTGATTCTCTCCGCCGCCTTCTGCGCCCCTATCCTTCCCACCCTCAAGAAACTGCTGAATCGCTGGGCGCCGGAGGATGCCCAGCAGGCAGCCCTGGTAGCGGCCCAGTGTCTGGGATGCCTGGGGTTGGTCCTCATTTCCACCGCCTATCTGGTGGGGCAGTCCTATAACCCCTTCCTTTACTTCCGGTTCTGACCTTGAACCCTTCCCCGAAAGGAGCGACGTCCTGTGTCTGAATCATCCAAACATCCACCCTTGAAACAGTCTGGGGATGCGGATGTGCCAAAGACTTCCCGCCTCTACGCCAAGGCCTGCCTGGGCGCGTCGGTATTTTTTGTCACCGTCCTGGCCATGGTGGGGCTTTTATCCCTGATTCTCCCCAAGCCTACCTTTTCTGAATACGAAAAACGGGAGCTGGCGCCCTTCCCTGCCCTTTCGGCCAAAGCCCTCTGGAGCGGCCGGTGGACCAAGGACTTTGAAGCCCATTACGCCGACACCTTCCCCGGACGGGACGGTTTTATCGCCGCCGCCGCGGTGCTGGACGACTGGAAGGGCCTGCGGGGTGAGGACGAGATCAAAATCTACAATCAGGGGCAGGGACAGTCCCAGCCCACCTCCTCCAGCCAATCCAGCCAGGCCCCGGCCTCTTCCGGTTCTCAGGAAAGCCAGGAAAGCGATTCCTCCAGTCCGGAAAGCAGTTCTTCCCAAAGCCAGAGTGCTCCCCCCGAAGTCCCGGACGGCTATATCACAGAGGGCTACTGCATCGTGGGGGACCGCGGGGTCACCCTCTTCGGCGGCTACCGTCCAGTGGCGGAACAATACGCCGGCATCCTTACCTCCTTTGCCGACCGGCTGGGAGATTCCGCCCGGGTCTTCAACATCGTGGTGCCCTGCTCCGGGGAATTCTACCTCCCGGAGAAGTACCAGTCCCTCTCCAATTCTCAAAAGGACAATATTCAATTCCTCTACAGCAAACTGGGGAAGAGCGTCACCCCGGTGGATGCCTACTCCCGCATTGCCGCCCACACCGATGAGTACCTCTATTTCCGAACCGACCACCACTGGACCGCTCTGGGGGCCTACTACGCCTACCAGGCCTTCTGCGACGCTGCGGGTCTGGAGTGCCGCAGCCTGGACGGCCTGGAGGTGCGCACCATCCCGGACTTTTTGGGCACCATCTACAGCGGCACCCGGGATTCCCGGCTGGAAGCCAACCCGGACCATGTGGATTATTACATCACCGCCCCCAACTCCACCGCCAAACTCTATCTCAAAGGCAGCACCGAACCTTTGGATGTTTTCCCCTGGTGCGACTTCTCCGCCGGGGCCAACAGCTACGGAGTTTTCATCTGGGCGGACAACCCCCTGTTCATCATGCACAACCCCGACCAGCCTAACGGGAA
>JAHZBJ010000170.1 GCA_019423445.1 Oscillospiraceae bacterium | reverse complement strand
CTCTTTTCGGTTCACAAGGATATTTTTCTCCTTCACCAGGAGCTGGCGGCAGGCCGGGAGGTCAGCGTCCAGCGGCTGGAGGAGATCCGGCTGGAGGACGAAGAATACTCCTGCCGGGAGAAGGCCCTGAGCCTCCTGGATTACGCCCCCCAAAGCGCCGGGCGGCTCCGGGAGAAACTGGAGCGGTTCTATCCCAGAGAGACGGCGGTCCGGGTGGTGGAGCGCCTGGAGGAGCTGGGCCTGGTGGACGACCTGGACTACGGCCGCCGCCTGGCGGCGGATTTGATCAACCTCCGGGGCTGGGGGCTTGCCCGGGTGCGTCAGGAGTTGCGCCGGCGGAAGCTTTCCCCGGAAACCATCCAGGGGGTCCTGGAGGAGCTGGAGGACATGGATGAGACCGGGGCGATCCTCCGGCTGGTGGAGAAGAAATATCTCCCCAAGCTCCGGGAACCCCGGGGTCGGGAGAAGGTGGCGGCGGCGCTTCAGCGCCGGGGCTACAGCTGGGCTCAGATCCGGGAGGCCTTTTCCCGCCTGGGGGAGGATGAGCTCCCCTCCGGGGAGGACTAGTCCCGGAGGTTTTTTCCCGCCTGGGAGCGGCAACCATGGAACGAAGGGAAGAAGGACGGGAATGACCGATTCCAGCATACAGAACAACTTTTCCCAGGGGCTCCGGGATGGGGTCCCCATTGGGTTGGGATATCTTTCGGTATCCTTTGCCTTTGGCCTTTCGGCGGTGGCGGCGGGGCTGCCGGTGTGGGGGGCGGTGCTGATCTCCATGACCAATGTCACCTCCGCCGGGCAGGTGGCAGGGCTCTCTTTGATGGCCGCTTCGGCGGCCCTGGCGGAGCAGGCTCTGACCCAGCTGGTGATCAATCTCCGCTACGCTTTGATGTCCCTCTCCCTGAGCCAGAAACTGGCCCCGGGGATCGGCCTTTTGGACCGGCTTTTTATGTCCTTCCTGGTCACCGACGAGGTTTTTGCCGTTGCTTCCTCCCAGCCCGGGCTGGTGGGACGGCGGTATTTTTCCGGGCTGATGCTGGCCCCATACCTGGGCTGGAGCCTGGGGACCTTTCTGGGGGCTGCGGCGGGGACCATCCTTCCGGCGTCGGTGCAGTCCGCCCTGGGAATCGCCATCTACGGAATGTTCCTGGCCATCATCATCCCCCCGGCAAAGTACCTGGCCCCGGTGCGCCGGGTGCTGGCCCTGGCGGTGGGGCTCAGTTGTCTCATTGCCTGGACCCCCCTCTCCCAGGTTATCTCCAGCGGATTTGCCATTATCCTCTGCACTCTGGCGGCAGCCGGGGTGGGGGCCTGGCTTTTCCCCAGAGAGGAGGCGGACCATGCCGGCTGATTTTCTGGCCCAGGTGGCGGTAATGGCGGTGGTGACTTACCTGGTGCGGGCGGTGCCCCTGGTTCTTTGCCGGGGAAAGCTCCACAGCCGCTGGCTCCGGGACTTCCTCTTTTATGTTCCCTATGCGGTGCTGGGGGCCATGACCTTCCCGGCGGTGTTCTCTTCTACCGGCAGTCCCTGGTCCGCCCTGGCCGGGGTGGCGGTGGGGGCGGTGCTGGCCTGGAAGGAGAAAGGTCTCCTGACGGTGGCCATGGCGGCCTGCGTTACAGTATTTCTGGCGGAACGCCTGCTGTAAGGCCCCGGGGCGGCTGGGACGCCTGGGGGAAAGGAGAATGAAAATGTTGAAACAGGTCTTGATGACCTTGGCAGCGGTGTCCGCCGTGGCGGCGCTGTTCTTCGGTCTGGTGCCCCTGGTGGGATACCGGATCTTTCATGTGGGGACCTTCCTTCTGCTGCTGTACGGGGTGGGGGTGCTGCTGCTTCTCCTCTTTTGGAATGCCTTCCCGGATCCCCTTTACCCCGGTTATCCCCGGGAGCCGCTGCTGTGGTGGCGGGTGCTCCGGGGGGTCCTGGCGGGACTGCTGGCGGCGGCTCTGGCGGTGGGGGCGATCCTTTCGCTGGTGATGATCCGGGCGGCTTGGTTCAATGGGCCTCCGGAGGAGGCTCAGGTAACTCTGGTGGTGCTGGGGTGCCATGTGAAAGAGGGAAAGCCCAGCCTCATGCTCCGGTACCGTCTGGACGCTGCGGTGGATTACCTGAAGGAGCGTCCGGGGACCCCGGTGGTGGTCTCCGGAGGCCAGGGCCCGGATGAAGCGGTCAGCGAGGCCCAGGCCATGGAAGAATATCTTTTGGACCAGGGGATCCCGGGAGATTCCATTTACCAGGAGAACCGTTCCACCGGGACCCGGGAGAATCTGGAGTTTTCCGCCCGGATTATCCGGGAGGAGGGGCTGCCGGAGGCGGTGGCGGTGGTCACCGACGGTTTCCACCAGCTCCGGGGAAGCATTTATGCCCGCAGGCAGGGCTTTTCAGAAGTGTATGCCCTTTCGGGGAAAAGCCCCTGGGGGCTGGCGCCGGGCTATTGGGTCCGGGAATTTCCGGGCATCGCCAAGGCGGTGCTGTTGGATGGAGGGAAAGGATAAGCGATGATCAAGGTAGGAATGATCTCTCTGGGCTGCTCCAAGAACCAGGTGGATGCGGAGCGGATGATGGCCATGCTCCGGAAGGAGGGCTTCCAGCTCCAGGCAGACCCCGACGGCTGCCAGGTGGTGGTGGTGAACACCTGCGGCTTCATTGAGGACGCCAAGCGGGAGTCCATCGAGACGATTCTGGAGCAGGCCCGGCGCAAGGAAGAGGGCGGCC
>JAHZBJ010000169.1 GCA_019423445.1 Oscillospiraceae bacterium | reverse complement strand
CCCTGAACCGTCCGGCTGAGGTGGTGGAGCTGCCTGCCGCCGAGCGGAAGGAGGAGCCGATCTCCATTCCTGCCGCCCCTGTGAAGGGCAGAGATGCCCGGCGGCCCCGGCCATAAGGAGGGGAAAGGATGTCTGTGAATGTACAAAAGGCGGAGTTTGTGCTCTCTGCCGTTTCACCCAAGAATTTCCTACAGGATGGCCTGCCCCAGGTAGCCTTTGCGGGCCGATCCAATGTGGGCAAGTCCTCGGTGATCAACCGGCTGTTGAACCGGAAGAACTTTGCCCGGGTGGGCGCCGCTCCGGGCAAAACCATCCATATTAACTATTTCAAAATTGACGGTGCCTTCTATCTGGTGGACCTGCCCGGCTACGGCTACGCCAAGGTTTCTAAGGCGGAGCGGGACCGGTGGGGCAAGCTGATGGAGGACTACTTTGCCCGGCCCGATCTGCTGACCCTGGGGGTCATGATCGTGGATTCCCGACACAAACCTACCGCTGACGACTGCACCATGGCCCAGTGGTTCCGGGACACCGGCTGCCCCCTCATTGTGGTGGCCAACAAGCTGGACAAGCTGAAAAAGAGCGAGATTGAGCCTAACCTTCAGCTTGTTCGGGAGACCCTGGAACTGGACGAAAACGCCGTGCTCATTCCCTTTTCCGCTGAGAAGGGGACAGGGCGGGACGAACTGCTCCAGGCGATTTTATCCGGCATAAAGGCATAAGAAATCCCCGGCTCCCTATCCGAGAGCCGGGGATTTTTCATGTACAGGGCTGTCTGCCGGAAATCATGGGACAGTGAGACCCCTTTAAGGGGCCTCTTCCATAAACCCTTCCCAGTATAGTTCATACCAGCGAAATTCGGGTGTTTCCTCCGTTTTACCAAGCAGGAAATAGCGCATATACCGCCCATTACCCACCTGTGGGCCTGCGTCCAGCCAAGCCTGGGAATAGGTCCAGTCCAGATCGGCCTGAACAATGGCGTATTCGGTCAGCGCATACTGATTGATACTTTCCAGCAAATCCTCTTTGGCATAATCCGCGACAAAGTCCAGATCCTCAGGGGTAAGGGTGTTTAAAGCATGTATGGTGACACTGGTCATATATTCGCCGTTTTCAAAATTTTCCTTTCCATTTTTCACGGAGATTTGGAGGTATTCACTGTCGCCCAGCAGGGTTTCCTGGGAAGAAAAGTCGGCTGATATTTCATAATAATAGCTCTGATAGACCAGGTACTCCAGTTCGTTTTCAATGCTGTCTTCCATGACCAGGGTGCGGTCATCAAATTGAAGGGATGGCTCCAAATTCAGATCCAATGCTGGAAGCGCGGAGACGTCGGTATAGCGGGAGATGAGAAGATCCTCGTCCAGAGAAGCGGCGGAGGACTGCCCGGAGGTATCAGATGCCGAACCGGAAGTGGCAGCGGGGAGCGAGGAGGCGGAAGAAGAGGCTGTATTCTGGGCGCAGCCTGTGAGAAGAGCGGCTGTGAATGTCAGGGCAACGGCAAAACGGAGCGCTTTCATAACATAACCTCCTGTCAAGAGCGGTTTATCCAAAGCTTGATTCCAGAATTATCGTATCAAAGAAACACGATGGGTTCAAGGAAAAAGCGGTTACAATAGGTAACAGAAGCATAACAGATGGGCCTGCTATGGGCCGGATTCCGGTGCAGATAGTGGGAAAAGGAAAACGCTTATGCAGGGACAGCCGGTTGGATTTTGGGGAGCGGTGTTTCTTTTTCTTGTGTTTTGACAGGCAAACTGGTATAATATTCTGAACTCATTTTGCCTGGAAGGAGGCCTGCTTTGTGGAGACGCCCATTTACCACCTGGAAGGAGTGGTAAAGGACAAGGAAGAAAATCTGGAGGATTTTGTAGGACCTCTGGATTTGATTTTGCACCTTCTGAGCAAAAATAAAATGGAGATCAAAGACATCCAGATCTCCCTGCTTCTGGACCAGTATCTGGACTGGATGAATAAGCGCAAGGAGCTGGACCTGGAGGTGGCCAGTGAATTTGTCACCATGGCTTCCCATCTGATCTATATTAAAACCAGAATGCTCCTGTCCATCCATGATGAAGAGGCCATGAGCGAGATGGAACAGCTCATTGCCACCCTGGAAGCTCATCAGCGCAATGAAAATTATCTAAAGATCAAGGCGGTGGTCCCTGCCATGGACGGCCGCTTCCAAATCGGCCGGGATTACCTGACCAAGGTGCCGGAGTCGATCCAGCCGGACAAGACCTACCGCTATGTCCATGACAAGGAAGATCTTCTGCGGGCCATGACGGCCGTTCTCAGCCGCACCGATCATAAGCTTCCGCCTCCGGTGGCGGCGTTTCAGGGAATTGTGGGCCGGGAGCCCTACCCGGTGGCCGACAAGGCGGGAGAGATCCTCCAGCGGCTGGTCCGGTTCGGCGTCACCCGGTTCCGAGCCTTGTTTAAGGGCAACCGCAGCCGTTCCGAGGTAGTAGCCACCTTCCTGGCGGTACTGGAGCTGTGTAAGGCCCACCGCCTGCGCCTGGCCGGGACTGAGGAGGACTGCACCGTCACCTGTACCCAGGACGAGGGAATGGAAGAAGTTAAGTTTACCGCCGACAGCGAGTAAGGAGGCAGCCCATTGGAACTGAAAGAGTTGGAATCCGCCCTGGAAGGGGTGCTGTTTGCCGCCGGTGAGCCGGTGCCTGTGGAGCGGCTGTGTCTGGGACTGGAAGTAGACCGACCCACGCTG
>JAHZBJ010000168.1:2105-2821 GCA_019423445.1 Oscillospiraceae bacterium | reverse complement strand
ATGGTTTTTTCTCCTCTCATCGTTTTTTCCTTGGACAGCCCCCGCCGGATCTCCCGGCGGGGCTTGTCCACTTCTGCATGTCAGCCCTCAAAGCAATAGCGGAAGGCAGCCATACGTGCAAAGACTCCGTTGGTGACCTGGGGGAAGATGCGGCTGGCGGGGCACTCCACCACTTCATCGGTAAGCTCTACTCCGCGGTTGAAGGGGGCGGGGTGCATAATAATGGCGCCGGGTTTCATCTGAGCGAGACGGCTGGAATTCATGCCGTATTTCTCATTGTACTGGGCAGGCGTCATGCTCATGGCCTCTTCCAGCCGCTCGTTCTGGACCCGGAGGAGCATGATGATATCCATCTCCCGCACCGCCTGGTCGAAGTCTATATGGCGGTAGCAGTCCTCCTGGTACTCCGCCGGGCCGGTGGTGTAGCAGTCCATCCCCAACCGGGCCATCACTTCCATATTGGTGTGGGCCACACGGCTGTGGCGGATATCCCCGCAGATAGCTACCCGCAGCCCCTTGAAACCGCCGAATTCCTCCCGAATGGTCATCAAATCCAGAAGGCTCTGGGTGGGGTGGTTCCCGGTGCCATCCCCGCCGTTGAGAATGGGGATCTTAAGGCCGGCCAGCTCCTTGTAGTATTCGTTTTTGGTGTGGCGGATTACTACCGCATCCACCCCGAAGCTCTCAAAGGTTTTGACAGTGTCATAGAAGGTCTC
>JAHZBJ010000168.1:796-2095 GCA_019423445.1 Oscillospiraceae bacterium | reverse complement strand
CAGGACCTTGCAACCCAGACGGAGTTCCGCCGTCTGGAAGCTGTAATTGGTGCGGGTACTTGGCTCAAAAAAAAGATTTGCCACGACCTTGCCCTCGGCGCCATGGTAAATCTTCCCCGCTTTGAATTCAAAGGCGTGATCCAGAATCCCCTGGATCTCCTCAACGCTCAACTCCGACAGAGTGGTGAGACTCTTCATGCAAAACCTTCCTTTCCAGAAAAAACACCATGCCCCGAAAGGCACAGTGCGCGGTTCTACTGCTGTTCAGTTGTGCCTATCCTTCACAGGCATTTTTTACATTATATCATCCCGGCGGAACTTCGGCAAGACAAAATTCTGCACAAGGATTCCCCCGCCTCCGGCCCTTTCTTGTGCAAAGGGGCGGGGCTGCCCATCATAGCACAGACTTCCTCTGTTCGCTGCATGAAAAATCACCTGGAAAGGCCAGATTCCATACCTCTTTTCCCTTCCGCCGGGCCAAACCAACAAACTGCGCCGCCCCGCCCCAAGGCCGCAGGACATAAGCCACTACAAAGTCGGCTCTTTGCAGCATCCAGCGGTTGCGCCAGGAAATCGCAAAGCGTTTGGGTACAGCTTCAATCCCCTCCGGCAATATGGTGCGAGGATCGCTTTTCCGGCTTTGACGGGGGAGATAGGCCAAAACTACCCAATAGGTAATTCGAGGATATTCCTCCTTCAATTCCCTCAAAGCGGAACGAACCAAGGCATCGAAATTTCCCTGGCTCCCCACATAGAACACATCCACCTCATAGTGCTCCACTAGCTCCACCAGCACCTCCCGCAGCCTTGGCCGGACAGAGGCGGAGCAGTCCCGGTGGCCGAAAAAGGTACAGGTCCTGTGTCCCATATCCCTTGCCTCTCCTTTCCAATATAGGCTATGTATAGCCTAATAGTAGCACACATAGCCTACATCGTGCAACCAAATTGTTTATTCTAAAATCATAACAATATGGAGGTGGGGTATGGATACAGTTACTGCGGTCAAAAACCGCATTCTCTTCCTCTGTGGTCAGCGCTCTATCTCCGTCAACAAGTTAGCCACTATATGCGGATTACCTCCTTCCAGCATCAAAAACATCCTTTATGGAAAAAGCCGCAATCCAAAACTGTTGACCATTAAAATCATTTGCGACGGTCTGGATATTACTTTGGGTGAGTTTTTCTCAGCACCAGAATTTGACACATTGGAACAGGAAATCCAATGATTTTCCATATAAAAACCCCCGGCCTAGGGCCGGGGGTTTTTCTTTGAAACGATTCGGTCGTCAGTCGGCTTTG
>JAHZBJ010000168.1:0-786 GCA_019423445.1 Oscillospiraceae bacterium | reverse complement strand
CTTTGCAGACGGTGACGCTCCAACCGTGGGGGTCAGGGAGTTTCCGATACTGGATGCCGGTGAGGGTATCATAAAGCTTCTGGGTCAGGGGTCCGATCTTTCCGCCGTTGAAGATCATGTGCTTCTCGCCCCATTTCAGCTCGCCGATGGGGCTGATAACGGCGGCGGTACCGGTGCCGAAGGCCTCCAGGACCTTGCCGTTGTCGTTGGCCTCGTCCAGCTCCTGGATGCTGATGCGCCGCTCGCTGACGTTGAGGCCCCAGTCACGGAGGACCTGAAGAGCAGACTTACGGGTAATGCCGGAGAGGATGGAACCGTGAAGCTCCGGGGTCACCACTTCCCCGTCCAGGACGAAGAAGACGTTCATGGCCCCCACTTCCTCAATATACTTCTGCTCCACACCGTCCAGCCACAGCACCTGGGAGTAGTTCTGCTTGTGCGCCTCGTCCTGAGCCAGGAGGGAGGCAGCGTAGTTGCCGCCGGTCTTGGCCATGCCGGTGCCGCCCCGGACCGCCCGGACATATTTGGGCTCCACATAGATGGGCACAGGCTCCAGGCCGGATTCATAGTAGGCGCCGGAGGGGGAGGTAATGATGATAAAGAGGTACTCGTCCCCGGGATGCACACCCAGCATGGGATCCACGGCAATGATGAAGGGGCGGATGTACAGGGAGGTGCCCTCGTCCCGGGGGACCCAGTCCTTATCCACTTCCACCAGCTTCTTCACCGCTTCCACGCACAGGTCCTCGTCGATGGGAGGAATGGCCAGACGCTGGTTGGAGACGG
>JAHZBJ010000167.1 GCA_019423445.1 Oscillospiraceae bacterium | reverse complement strand
AGCAGCGAGTGGATTGTCTGGCTTTACCCAGACAACCGGCGAGCGGGCGGCTTTACCTCTGTCGGCACAGGAGTAGGAACCATCCTTTCATCCCGTTCCCCTTAACACTAAAAGGTACCTGCCAAACAGTGGCAGGTACCTTCTTTGACTAACTAGATCGTGATTGCCTCAACAGTGGGATTCCAAAGGGACGAGTCCCTTTGGGCGCATCCCTTGGCACTAACTTTTACCCAGCAGCCATCCAGCACAGAGAGCAAATCCCCGCCCAAAGGAGCGAGTGGATTGTCCGGCTTTACCCGGACAACCGGCGAGCGGGCAGCTTTACCTCTGTCGGGATAGGAACAGAAAACATCCCTCCATCCGTTCCCCTTTAAAACTAAAAGGTACCTGCCAAACAGTGGCAGGCACCTTCTTTGACTAACTAGATCGCTTTAGCCTCAATAATGGGTTTCCAAAGGGACGAGTCCCTTTGGCCGTATCCCCTGTCTTCCCTTTCGGCCCTGTCAAGCCTCCAGCCTTTACTCCGGTCCCAGGCCCCGGCGGATTTCCGGCAGCAGGCTGCCCCGGTTCTCGGTGGTGACGGTGAGCACCAGGAAATCCTCCCGGTTTTTGATCCGGTCCAGGAGGGGGGAATCCTTCTTTTGCAGCACGCCGATGACCCGCTTGGGGCTGTCCAGACAGGCTTCCACCAGGCGGGAAAATTCCTTTGCCTTCAGCTCCTGGCGGCCCAGCTCATCCATCAGAATAAAGGGCTCGGCAGCGGCCAGGCTGTCCGTCAGGACCCGGACCCCCAGGGTCTCAAAAACTTCCTCCACTCCGATGACCCCCTGTTGGGCCACCCGTATGGTGGTGACAGAATCGTTGACAAAGGGGGGCAGAGGCACAAAGCCATGGAAATAATGCCCTTTGAGCACCCCATCAATCCGCAGGGGCATGGTGCGAAAGCCGGTATGCCGCAGGCCGGTTTCCCTGATGAGAGCGTCCAGAAGGGTGGACTTCCCCACCTGTTTTTCTCCGGTGAGGAAAAGATTTTTCGCCATGCTCAGACCTCCTCCGGCAGCTGCAATCCCATACCGGAAAGCACCGCACGCAGGCTCTCCTGCTGCTCCGGTGTCAAGGGAACAGCCTTGCCTCCCAACGAAACGGTCAGTCCCTGGGAAGCAGGAGCTTCCAGATCATAGCGGTTTTTCCGCTCCATCTGCTTTTCATTCTTATGACAGCCGCACTGACAGGCGGCCCCTGAATGAAGGTCGGCGGCTTCCGGCAGCAGGAAGGGCTTCCCCTGGGCCATCAGCTTGGCCTGGCTCTCCCCGGTATAGGGGCAATCCTCCCGCTTCTTTTCTCCCCGCAGAATGGCCAGAGCCATCTCCCCGCAGGAAAGACCGCACTGGGCACAGCTTTCCGGGGTCACGTTGGGCAGCAGATCAAAAACCTTCTCCTCCACCAGGTCCGCCAGGCGCTCCACCTGACGGGTAGCGTCGATGGCGGGCAGCCCCAGGACCTCATCCCGCTCCCCAGCGATGCGGCCGGAGACAGCGATAGTGTAGTCGTTCTTCCGCTCGGCCACCTCTTCCTCCTTGTGGGCGGTGATGATCCGGGGCACAGGAGCGCCATAGTCCCCCTCCAGGATGACAAAGTCCTGATGGTAGAGAGCCAGGATCTCATTATTGGTCATGGCACGGCGGGTAATAATAGCCGTCTGGTTCCGGGCTTTGGCAGTCACCAGTTCCGCTCCGGCCCGGCTGTGGCGGGCGGTATTGCTGCTCTCGTCCTCAATGGTGAAGGTGGGACAAAAGATGGTCTTTACCGTTCCTACCGAATAGCCCCGGCGGCGCAGCTCTTGAATGAGGCTGGTAATCGTGGTGGTCTTGCCGGACCGGCGGACGCCCACAACACAAAATACTTTCATTTGATCGCTCCTTTATCTTCCTTGCAAACAATATATATGATGCCCAAGCCAATCCGCTCCTGAACAAACAAAGGGGATTTTCCGGCGGACCGTTTTTCCTTTTAATCCTCCGCCAGTATTTCTTCCAGCCGGTCCAACAGCAGCTGCTGGGCGGCGGGACTGTAGAGAATGATGGAATAGGCAATCCCCTGCTGGTTGGTCCGCTCCTCCCGCCGCAGACCCAGCTGGGCCCCCAGAGCGGTGATCAGACGGTTTTTCTTGCCGGCTGCTCCTTCCTGATCCTTCAAGTATCCCTGGGCCAGCAGCCACCGGAGAAGGGGCTGGTAGGAGAGCTTTTTCATCCGGCCTTCCGTTACCGCCGCCGAAGCCTCGTTGAGGCTCCTGACCAGAGTGGAAATGTTCACCGGCTCCGGAAAGAGGACCACCGCCGCTTTTTCTTCCGGAGTGAGGGCGAAGGGTGCGGGACCGCTGTGACCGCCGCTTATCACGCCGCCGTTGCGGATGACCCGTTCCAGCACTCCGGCAGTGTAGGCAAAGCATTTTTTCAGCCGTTCCCCGCCCAAAGGGTCCTCCCGGGACAGGGAACTGCCGGTGATGGGGTCTATCCCCTGGGAAAGCTGGTCCAGGTACATTTTAGCCCGTTTCATCACATCCAAATCGTTCAAAGAAGCTCCCCTCCCTCCCAAATATACATTCAGTAATATTTTGTCGAACTATTTCAGTTTGTGGGGTTTCCAGTTCAGTCGAACTGACGCAGCCACTTACCCGTCTCCACCAAACCTGCTTCGATGATTTCCGGGGTATTGCCGTAGCCGATACGAAGGGTGTGCTCCATCTCCATCACCGCTCCCGGCAGCAGCATCACGCCGGTTTCCTCCTGGAGGCGGCGGCAGAATTCCTCCGAGGGCATATCCATATCATAACACAGCAAAGCGGTCGTGCCTCCCTGGGGAACCATCCAGGTGATGTGGGGCTCATTCTCCACCCACTTGGTGAGAAATTCCTTATTATGCCGCAGGATGCCCAGGTTTCGCTCCACGATTTTGTCC
>JAHZBJ010000166.1 GCA_019423445.1 Oscillospiraceae bacterium | reverse complement strand
ACTGGATGGAGAACATCAAGGACTGGTGCATCAGCCGTCAGCTGTGGTGGGGCCACCGGATTCCTGCCTGGTATTGCAAAGACTGCGGTGAGGTCATCGTCAGCCGCGAGGCTCCCCACACCTGTCCCAAGTGCGGCTCCTCTCGCCTGGAGCAGGACCCCGACACCCTGGATACCTGGTTCTCCTCCGCCCTGTGGCCCTTCTCCACTCTGGGTTGGCCCGACGACACCCCGGAGCTGCGGTACTTCTATCCCACCAACACCCTGGTCACCGGTTACGACATCATCTTCTTCTGGGTGGCCCGGATGATTTTCTCCGGCTGCGAGCATATGGGGAAGACCCCCTTCGACACGGTGCTGATCCATGGCCTGGTCCGGGACGCCCAGGGCCGGAAGATGTCCAAATCTCTGGGCAACGGGGTGGATCCCCTGGAGATCATCAGCCAGTATGGGGCGGACACCCTCCGCTTTGCCCTGGCTACCGGCAACAGCCCCGGCAATGACATGCGCTTCTCTGACGAGAAGGTGAAATCCAGCCGGAACTTTGCCAACAAGATTTGGAACGCCAGCCGGTTCATCCTGATGAATCTGGATGACAGCATTACCGAAGCCAAGCTTCCTGAGAAGCTGGAAACCGAGGATAAGTGGGTGGTCAGCCTCTACAACACCTTGGTCCGGGAGGTCACCGATAACCTGGAGAAGTTCGAGCTGGGCATCGCGGTGCAGAAGCTTTACGACTTTATTTGGGATATTCTCTGCGACTGGTACATCGAGCTTTCCAAGACCCGGCTCCAGGCCGGGGGAGAGAAGGCCCAGAGTGCCCGGCAGGTGCTGGTCTATGTCATGGGCAACACCCTGAAGCTCCTCCACCCCTTTATGCCTTTCATTACTGAGGAGATTTGGCAGAGCCTGCCCCACGCCGGGGAGGGCCCCAGCATCATGGTAGCCAAATGGCCTGTGTATGACGAGGCTCTGTCCTTTGCCCGTGAGGAAGCGGATTTCCAGAAGGTGATGGATATCATCAAGGCCATCCGCTTCCAGCGTTCCGAAATGAACATCCCCCCCTCCAAAAAGACCCGGGTCTATATCGAGACCGGGGATATCCAGGTATTCCAGGGCGGCGCTCCCTATCTGGAGCGGCTGGCTTCCGCCCAGGGGGTGGAAGTAGGGGAGAAGTTCGATCTTCCCGGAGCGGTACAGGTGGTAACTCCTGCCGCCAAGGCATTGATCCCCATGGAGGAACTCATTGACCGGGACAAGGAGTTGGCACGGCTGGGGAAGGAAAAGGAAAAGTGCCTCAGCGATATCGCTTTTGTGGAAAAGAAGCTCCAGAACCAGTCCTTTGTAGCCAAGGCTCCCGCCCACGTGGTGGAAGCGGAGCGGGCCAAGCTGGAGGAGAGCAAAAAGCACCTGGCTAAGCTGGAAGAATCCATTGCGGCCCTGGGGTAAAAGCCTCGGCTGAAAAACCACAAAAATAAAACAGGCGGGTCAGCATCATTGGGTGCTGACCCGCCTGTTGGTTAACCGGGACAGGATGATTACCGGGAGTTCTCCGAAGGGGCTGCGATATCCTGCTCCCCGCCGTTTTCGGCGTCCAGAAGCGTTTCTGAGGCGGGGGTGGAAACCTCCACCACCTGGGGAGCCTCATAGCCGAAGAAGGTTTTGTAGACCGCCTCAGCGATATCTCGGTTTACCAAGTAAATCCCTGCTTCGTTGGCAGCGGAGCTGGCCCCGTTGGTGAGAAAGACGAAGCCGTTTTTTGACTCCGGGTCAAAGAACATTCCGCAGATGGAGCCATAGGCATTTCCCTGATGACCCACCATCCGCCGCCCCTCCAAAAGGTGGTCGGTGATCTGGGTTCCCAGGCCCCGCATGGTCTCGGTGATGCCAGTGTCGGTGGGCTCCGTCTGGCTGTACTGCACCGTCTGCATCCGCTTGAGAAGTTCCGGGGTGAGGCTCACCGGTTCCCCTTCCTGGGGACAACCCGCCATGATCATGGCAAACCGGGCCAAATCCCGTGCGGTGATGAACAGATCCCCGTGGCCCAGGCAATAGAGCTGGCCCAGGGGCAGGTGGTTGTATTTGGCGCTCATATTGGTCCAGGTAACCATATTTACCGTCCGCTCACCGCTTTGGTAAATATCCGCTACCTTGTCTTTCTGCTGAATATCGGTATAGGAGTAGGCAGCGTCGATGCCCATGGGTTTGAAAACTTCATCCCGGGTGTAGTCCAGGAAGGGGGTGCCGGCAGCTTTTTCCACCACTCCGCTTACAAGACCCATGGCAAAGTTGCTGTAAGAGTAATGCTCGCCGGGAGCATAACAGCTCCAGCTCTGGGGAAGCACAGTATCCAGGGGCGGCAGGACCCCGTAGCCCAGGGCATTGAGATAGGCGGCGCTGTCTACAATGCCGGAGGTGTGGGTGAGAAGGTGTTCTAGGGTTACCCCCTCATCGGGAAACATGGGGTTTTCCAGGGAGTAGCCCATAAGCTGGGAAAGAGGAGCATCGGTTTCCAGCTTCCCCTGACCTGCCAGGTCCAGAGCCAGAAGGGCGGTGACGCTTTTCGAGATGGAGGCAATGCGATAAATGGTGTCCGGAGATGCGGGGGTGCCGGTTTCCCGGACGGCATATCCGTAGTTTTGTTCGTAGAACACGCCGTCCTTGTCAAAAACCGCCAGGGTCATCCCGGTCACGTACCGGTTTTGACAGATCTCCTCCACAAGGGGGGCCAGCGCCTGAGCCTGCTGTTCCCGGAGGGCAGGGTCCGGAGGAAGGTCCTCCGGGGAGGAACTTTCTGGAAGGGATTCCTCCTGGGAAGACTGGGAAGAGGCGGAGACGGACGGAGGCTCAGTACTGCCGGCGGCAGAAGACGGTGCAGGGGCGCAAGAGGCGGCCATCAAGCACGCCAAAAAAAGCCCCATCAATTTTGGCTTCATGAAGATGCGGCTCCTTGTATTATAGAGTAGTAGTTATTAGAGCCCCTCTCCAAGGGCTGTG
>JAHZBJ010000165.1 GCA_019423445.1 Oscillospiraceae bacterium | reverse complement strand
GGCCAGGTAGGCGAGTTCTGCTCCAGAGGCTACAACACCATGAAGGGCTACTACAAAATGGAGGAGGCCACCCGCCAGGTTATTGACGAAGATGGCTGGCTCCACTCGGGAGACCTTGCAACTGTGGACGAAAACGGTTATTATAAGATTACGGGAAGAATCAAGGATATGATCATCCGCGGCGGAGAGAATATTTACCCCAAGGAAATTGAAGAATACCTTTATACCATTCCCGATGTACAGGACGTACAGGTGATCGGGGTGCCCAGCAAAAAGTACGGTGAAGAGGTTATGGCCTGCATCGTGCGCAAGGAGGGGAGCCGGATCACCGAGGAGGAGATCAAGGAGCTGGTACGCAGCCATATGGCGCGGCACAAGGCGCCTAAATATGTGGCGTTTATGGACTCCTTCCCGATGACCGCCAGCGGTAAGATCCAGAAATACCGCCTGCGGGAATGGGCAGTGGAACAGTACCACCTGGACGACTCCGCCGAATCTGCTTAATAACCAGTTTGGAGTGAGGCTTTTGGACGGAAAGAAGCGCTACTGCATGGGCTGTATGTCCCCGATGGAGGGGGAGGGTTCCTTCTGTCCCATTTGCTCTCATGACAATTCCATTGATAATCCAAAGGGAACTTTGCCTGCGGGAACGGTCCTGGAAGAAAAGTACCTGGTAGGCAAGGCTCTCTCGCAAAACGACCTGACCATTGTTTATATTGGCCTGGACCTCCAACGCGGACGCAGGGTGTTTGTGGAAGAATTCATGCCCCGAGCCTATGCAGACAGGAGCGGGGACCACGTCGCCGTGATTACCGCGGAGGAGAACCGGACTCGATATAAAACACTGCTTTCCGATATCGCAGACAGGTGGAAGAGGGTCGGCGGCATCGACCACAAATGCCTCGTAAAGACCCGGGAACTGCTGCTGCTCAACAACACCGCCTACTGCATTTCTTCCTATATCGCTTTTGTATCTCTGGAAAAGTATTTGGAGGAAAAAGGCCCCCTGGACTGGGGGGATGCCAAGAATCTTTTCCTCCCGTTGCTCTCTTTGGTCTCGAATCTCCATAACCGCGGCATTGTCCACTGCGGAATTTCCCCGGACAATATTGTGGTGGACCGCAAGGGTGGGCTGCGCCTGATGGGCTTTAGCCTGCCGGAGCTGCGAACTGTAGGCAGCGGCCTTTCCCCTCAGCTCTATGATGGCTACAGCGCTCCGGAGCAATACTCCAAGAGCCTGTGGCAGGGGGAATGGACGGATATTTATTCACTGGGAGCCCTTCTTTACCGGGCTATGACAGGTCAGGACCCCATGCCTGCCACCCAGAGGATGAAGGCAGATGGGCTGCCGGATGTGGCGGCGCTGCGGCCGCTGGTCCCTGCCTATGTGTCCGATGCCATCCGCAAGGCCATGGAGGTAAACAAAAAGGACCGGTACCGGTCGGTGGATGAATTCACCGCCGCGCTGCTGGAAGAGACCGGCTCCAATACCACCATATTCCGTCCCGAGCCGCCGGCTCCCAAGCCCGACCCGGAAACTACCCGAAAGGCTCCCCATGCAGACAGGAGCCGGTATTTTCTGGCGGGCCTCGCCGTCAGCCTGGCGCTGAACGTGGTGCTTGGGGTGGGGTGGCTCACCGCCGTCCCCGAAGAGGAGTCTGCTCCGGAATCGGAGAGCTCCCAGGCGGTGACGGTGATGGAATACGATTTTACCGGAGAATACTGGCCCATGCTTCAGGAGGAGCTGGATCAGTATCCAGCTGTCACCCTGCGGACAGAAGAAATTTATGACGAAGAGATCCCCAAAGGTGTGATTCTGAAACAGTCGGTGCAGGTGGGGGAGGAATTGCCTCAGGATGGAGTAATCGTCCTGACAGTGAGCCTCGGTCCACAATATGTCATTATGCCCCGCTTGGAGGGGTGCACCCTGGATGCGGCCCAGTACATGCTCAGCAGCTTGGGACTCACATGGGACCCCGAGATCCGGGAGGATTCCACGCTGAATGTCCCGGTGGGCACTGTGGTTTGTGACACAGCGCAGGGCTCCAAGGTAACCGCGGGTTACCAGGTTACCCTTACTGTCAAGGTTGAAGGAAGCAGTGAAGCAACAGATCCGGGAGAGGAGAACTCCCGTGACGAATAAAACAGGCCCTTCCCGGCCCGGCAACGGGTGGGGCGGACAGAAGATTGCCGGAGAATGGACGGAAGGATATGAAACTGGCCTTTTCCACCCTTGGATGCCCAAACTGGCAGTGGAAGGAGATCTTTGCCACAGCCAAGGATCTGCAGATCGACGGGATCGAAATCCGGGGGATCGAAAATGAGATCTACGCCCCAAAAGTGCGGGTTTTTGATGATGCAAATTACAAAGGGACCCTGCAGCAGCTTGACGACGCCGGGTTGGTGCTGACTCAGCTCACCAGTGGTGCCACCCTTGGGATGCCGGACAGTGCCACCGCCGGCCGCCAGGAGGCTATGGATTATATTGACATGGCCGCCAAGCTTGGTGTCCCTTACATACGGGTAATGATCTCTCCTCAGCCGGGTCCTGAGCCGGTGGACATGGAAGGCGCGCGGAAGCTTTACCAGGAGCTTTGTGAATACGCAAAGCCCAAAGGGGTATGCGTCCTGGTGGAGACCAACGGCGTTCTGGCGGATTCCAGGGTAATGCGGGAGTTTATTGCTGATGGGGATCCGGATTCCTCCGGGGTCCTGTGGGATATCCATCACCCCTACCGCTTTTTCAATGAATCTCCGGAGTTTACCTTCCGGCATATTGGAAAGTATGTAAAGAACACCCATGTAAAGGATTCGGTTTATAAGGACGGAAAGATTTCCTACCGGATGATGGGTTATGGGGATGTTCCGGTATTTGACGCTTTGAAAATCCTCAAAGTAGCGGAGTATCACGGCTTTATCACTTTGGAGTGGGTGAAGCGTTGGAACAAGGAGCTCCAAGAACCGGGTATTGTTTTCTATCACTATGTCAGTTATATGAAGTACCTGATGGAGCAGATATGAGCTATGAGCAGCGGGGCAGAGGCCCCGCTGCTCTGTT
>JAHZBJ010000164.1 GCA_019423445.1 Oscillospiraceae bacterium | reverse complement strand
ACCCCGCTCCGCGCATAGAAATCCATGGGCCGTTTCCTTCCTTTCCGGGACGTTCGATGCTCCAGGAGCATTTTACCATACTTTTTTTGGTTTATCCAGGGCGAATCCCCCCGGAGAGGTGCCTCCGGGGGGATCTCCTCAAAAAAACGCTGATTTTTCCAAATGGCGTTTCAATCCGCGCTCCCAAGTGACGGGGGACAAAGGCTCGGATCTTCCGGGTCTTGGAATCCTCAGATCCGGGCCGAAGCCCAGAGAAAGGGGCGGCATCGGGCCGTATTTAGGGAGTTCGGAAATTGGCAAACCGGAAGTGAGTGCGGAAAGGAAAGATCACAGAAGGGAGGGGCCGTAAGAGCCCTCTTTCTGCAAGGCACAGTATAAGGAATAGGCCGCCAGAGTGAAGCCGTCGGTAATTTTTCCGCCGGCGATCCACTCTTCCAGTTCCTCCGGGTCCAGCAGGACCATTTCCCGGATACCCTCATATCCTGCCCGGAGGGATGGACGGTTGATCCGGCACAGATAGACCCGAGCCGTCCCGGCGGTAAGGCCGCTGTCCGGGGAGACCTCCCCCAGGAAGCGGCAATCCAGAACCCCGGCCCCCACTTCCTCCACAATCTCCTTGGCGGCGTTTTCTTCCGGGGAGAGACCTTCTTCCCCACAGCCCCGGATAAAAGCGTATTGGAACTGCCGGAAAGCGTGGCGGAACTGACGAAGCAGGAGAAATTTTCCCTGGTACACCGCCGCCGCCACAACTCCTTCCGGACCTGTGGGGATAACCCGCTCGTAGACATATGGTTCGCCGTTTTGAGGGCGGATCAGGTCGGTTACCAGCATATTATAGCCGCTGCGGTACAGCACTCCGATTTTTTTCCCAGTCCGGGCAGTGAAGTCCCGGATGGCCTCAGGGTCCTTTTCCAGGGGGAGGAGGGGGGAATCGGCAAAGAGCAGGGGGCGGCTTTCCATCAGGGAGAAATAGGCTTCCAGTTCAGGCTCGCTGAATTTCTTCATAATTGGTCTCCGTCAGTTGAGAATTTATGTAGGCTTTCCCTTTGGGGCTGAGCCATCGGATCAGGACGTCCTGGCCAAGATGGAAGATGCTTTTAAAGATGTCCAGAAAGTCCGGCAGTTTGGTAAAGGACATCACCACCGAACCGGCAATGCCAAAGACCAGGGAGGTGAGGACTGCGTTAATGAGGGTCTGGGAGAGGCCGAAGCCTTCCTCGCCCACGGCGAAGTCCTCGAAGCTCCCCATCACAAGGTCCACCACCACCAGGAGGGCGATGTAGACCAGAGAGAAAAACACTGTTTTGATGAAGGTTCTCAGGATCCGCAGCTGCCAGGACCTCCGTTCCTTCCGGAAATCTTCCTCGTAAAGGCGGCTCTCCGTCTGGGAAGAAGTACCGTGGGCCTCGAAGAGCCGTACCGCAGTGGCCCAGGGGGGGAGTGTGACATGGATTTCTTCCCCTGCCATGACGTCCCCCTTATGGAAGCGGTGGATCCCCGCCAGGGATTCCTTCCAGTACTTTTCCAGCCGGATCTCAAAATCCCGGAGGAACATCCCGTTGTCGCCGGAAGAAAAGTGGGGGGATACCTTTACTACGCTTCCCTCGATGGTGTAGTTGTAGCACAGGTCCACAATAGCCTCCGCCATGGAGACGGGATCCGAAGAGGGGCGGCTGTACAGCTTTTTCACCCAGACAGACCGGTTTTGGATAAAAGCGGTTCCTCCCGCTTCTTCCAAAATCTCATCCCGCACCTGACTCAGTACGCCGGCAGCTTCCCCTTGGAGCCCACCGGCGGCACGGCAATGGGGGATGAGAAGGTCCATGCGGTCCAGAAAGGAAAGCTGCCGTTCCTCCATGGGAGGGTTCCAGGAGAGGGGTTCGGTGCTGAGGAGGAGGATCATCCGGATATACCGCTCGATAAAATCCAGGCGGTCCGCTTCTTCTTGGAGGGTTTCCCGCTGCTCCGGTGGGGTGGCTTCGGCTTCTCGCGTCTTTTCCTCCGCCATTTCCCGGAGAATAGCGGGGTCGCTGTACCGCAGGGCGCTGTGGATCCGCTCCAGCAGCTCCCGCTGGGTTTGGAGAACGGGGAGAGCCGAGAAAATAAAGGTGTTTTCATCGGCGGCGCGGCACTTTTCAATGGCGTTTTGGATGTATTGGGACGAGGTTCGCACATTGCCGTAGTGGGAGACCTTCAGGGCTCCTTTTTTGAACAGCTCCAGGATATGGGGATAGGCCTCCTTATCCTTTACCGCCGCCAAAAAAGCCTGGGAATCGGTGAGCTGATTGAGAGAGAGAACCACACGGTTGCCGTTTCCCACAATCTCTTCGAACATGGCCTGCTGGCCGATCTCAATTTCCCGGGGCGTTGCCCGGACGGAATCCAGTTCAAACAGATAGACGAGCCTGTCCATGCGTTTTCACTCCTTGCAGACTGACATGACGGATCTGTGGTTATTCAATTTCCAGATCAAGATAGTTCTTTGCCAAATGCCCGCAGCGGGCGCATTTCAGGGAAATACGTTCCCACTGCAGCTGAGGTGGGGAATCATCGTTGTCCAATGGGTACTCAAACTCCATTTGGACCTGCCACCGGTTGTCACCGCACTTTGGACATGGCTGGCTCTGGAATTTTTCTTCCCCGGGTTCCCTGTCCGGGCAGGGAGCGGACGTATCGGCCATGCTGTGGAAAAGCATGATCTCCCGCCCGCAGCGGCTGCAGCGTGCATATACCGCAGTGGCGGAATCGTTTTGCTGGAACAGTCCGATTCTGCCGAGGATGCTTTTCAGCACGCGGCCGGAATAAGAGACTGAAAAGAAAGTTTCCCCGCAGACGCAGCGGACCTCCGCTCTGTGCCATTCTCCTCCTTTGGTGTGATGAAAATCCAAATACGGCAGCAGCCGCTCCGGTCCATAGTCCATTGGATTCCCTCCTTGATCGATGGCTGTGACGGCAGGGTATACCGGGGGCCCGCCGGCCTGAAAAGGGCGGGAGTTCTGCCATCGGGCGGTGTTTTCTTCTGGTCGGGAAGAGATTCTCATCTGGTAAACAGAGCAACCGTCTCGACATGTGAATCATTGTCCAAACTCAGACTCATGTTTTCTTCAATAA
>JAHZBJ010000163.1:2781-3225 GCA_019423445.1 Oscillospiraceae bacterium | reverse complement strand
GGCTTTATTTCTCCAGGCGCACCTGATAAACAGTGGTTTGACGGTACTCCTCCCCTGCCCGAAGCACCGGGCTGGGAAAACCGGCATGGTGGATGGCGTCGGGCCAGCCCTGGGTCTCCAGACAAAAGGCGCAGCGGGGGCCGTAGCAGGCGCCTTCCTTCCCCCGCTCCCCCTCCAAATAGTTGGCGGTATAGAGCTGAAGTCCCGGCTGGGTGGTCTCACAGGCGAGAACCAACCCTCCTCCCCGCACCTCTGCCGCCGGAGCCAGAGGTCCCACCGGAGCAGAATGGAGAACAAAGTTGTGGTCATAGCCGTTTCCCAGGGTCAGCTGGGGATGGCTCTCACCCAAGCCCTCCAGGAAAAAGCGGCCCCGGGTGAGGTCAAAAGGTGTTTCCTCCACCGGCATCAGTTCCCCGGTGGGGACGCTGGTCTCATCGGTGGGGG
>JAHZBJ010000163.1:0-2756 GCA_019423445.1 Oscillospiraceae bacterium | reverse complement strand
TGGCCCTCCAGGGTGCCGGCGGCATGGCCCGCCAGGTTGAAATAGCTGTGGTTTGTAAGGTTGCAGAGGGTATCCCGGTCACTTCTGGCCAGATATCCCATGGTCAGCTCCCCTTCTGCAGAAAGCCGGTAGCTCACCTGGACTTCCAGATTGCCTGGAAAGCCCTCCTCCCCATCCGGGCTCCGGTGGGAGAGCACCAGGGCATCTCCCTGAATCTCCCCCTGCCAGACAGCCCGGTCAAACCCGCGCCGCCCTCCGTGGAGGCAATTGGGGCCGTTGTTGGCGCAGAGGCTGTACGAAACGCCGCCAAGGTCGAAGGACGCCCCGCCGATGCGGTTGGCGACCCGCCCCACCAGGGCTCCGATGTACTTATCCTGGGCCGCGTAATCCTCCAGGGTATCAAACCCCAGGACGATATCCCGTTCCCCCTCCGGGGCCGGGACGGTAAAACTGCGCAGGATGCCGCCATAGGTGAGGACCTGGGCGGAATAGCCCCCGGCCCGGACCGTCCAGCAAAAGACTTCTTCCCCCTCGGGGGTACAGCCGAAGAGCGTTTTTTCCCATTTCATCCCCATTACACCTGCCTCAGGAACCGACGGAAGGCCTCCCGGCCTTCCGGGGTGGTTTTATAGACTCCTGCGTGCTCCAGCACCCGGGAAAACACCAGCCCCGTTTCCTTCTGCAGGATATCCAGGACATTTTCCTCGGTAATATCATACTTCTCCCGGAAACCCTGGGCCCAGGCCGCGTGGGGAGCCGTCAATGGATCTCCGGAGAGGTCGGCTCCGGAAACCAATCCCGCGGCCACCGCGGAAAGCTCCTTCTTGAGCCGGGCAGGAAGCACCGCCAGGCCCATCACCTCAATCAGGCCGATATTCTCCTTCTTGATATGGTGCAGCTCGCTGTGGGGGTGGTAGAGTCCCAGTGGATGCTCCGGAGTGGTGAGGTTGTTCCGGAGCACCAGATCCAGCTCGTAGTCCCCTCTGCGCCGGGCGATGGGGGTAATGGTGTTGTGGGGTTCTCCTTGAGTCTCGGCCAGGATCATGGCCGCTGGGTCGGAGTAGCCTCGCCAGGAGGCAAGGATCCGCTCAGCCAGCTCCGCCAGCCGCCGGGATTCGCCGCAGCGCAGGCGGATCACCGCCATGGGCCAGCGGACGATCCCCGCCTGAACGTCTCCAAAGCCGGTGAACTCCACCGGTTCTTCCACCTGGGCCTTGGCCATGGCAAAGTCGTACCGGCCTCCCTGGAAGTGGTCGTGGGCCAGGATAGACCCTCCCACAATGGGCAGATCAGCGTTGGAGCCCACAAAGTAGTGGGGGAACTGGCCTACAAAATCCAGGAGCTTGTCGAAACAGGCCCGGTCGATTTTCATAGGGGTGTGTTCCCTGTTGAAAACGATACAGTGCTCGTTGTAATAGACATAGGGGGAGTACTGGAAGAACCAGGGGGAACCGTTGATGGTGAGGGGGATCACCCGGTGGTTCTGCCGGGCGGGATGGTTCACCCTGCCGGCGTAACCCTCGTTTTCGGCGCAAAGCTGGCACCGGGGATACTCCGAAGCGGGAAGCTCCCTGGCCGCCGCAATGGCACGGGGATCCTTTTCCGGCTTGGAGAGGTTGATGGTGATATCCAGCTCTCCGTAGGGGGTTGGGGCCTTCCATTGGATGTCCTTGGCGATACGGTCCGCCCGGATGTAGTTGGTGGCCTGGCTGAACCGGTAATACCAATCGGTGGCGGCTTTGGGATCCTGGGCACAGAGCTCCCGGAACTTCCGCCGCACCGCACCGGGCCGGGGGGTCAGGACCCCCATGAGACGGGTATCAAAGAGGTCCCGGTAGACCACCGAGTCCTCCGGGAGTACCCCCCGGGCGTGGGCGTCGTCCATCAGCCCCCCCAGCACCTGAGGGAGGGAGATTTCCTTGGGGGCATCTCCCGCAGGCGGGGCGTAGCTATCCAGTCCCAGCACCTCCAGAAGGGCGTTGGTGCCCCAGATCTCCTCCCCTTCCTCCAAAAGCCCCTCCCGCCGGGCATAGGCCACCAGCTGTCGGATGGCTTCGTTGACTTCCATGCTTATTCCTCCGCGAAGCCGTGGGGATGGCTCTTGTGCCATGCCCAGGCCGTCCCGATGATGGTGGCCAGGTCGTTATACCGGGGGTTCCACCCCAGGACCCGGATGGCCTTTTCCGAAGAGGCGATGAGCTGGGCGGGGTCCCCGGCCCGCCGGGGCGCAGCCTTGGCGGGGATGGGGTGCCCTGTCACCTGCCGGGCGGTCTCGATAACCTCCTTGACGGTAAAGCCAACCCCGTTGCCCAGGTTGAACACCTGGTTCTCCCCTCCGGCCAGGAGGTAATCCAGGGCCAGGATGTGGGCGGAGGCCAGGTCAGTGACATGGATATAGTCCCGGACGCAGGTGCCGTCCTTGGTGGGGTAATCTTCCCCAAAGACGGTGATCTCCTTCATCTGTCCGTTGGGCACCCGAAGGATCAGCGGGATCAGGTGGGTTTCGGGGTCATGGGCCTCCCCAATGGCCCCAGAGGGATGGGCGCCGCAGGCGTTAAAGTACCGCAGGGCCACAAACCGCAGCCCATGGGCCCGAGAAACCCAGGCCATCATATGCTCCATGGAGAGCTTGGTCTCCCCGTAGCAGTTGGTGGGATGGGTGGGGTCGTCCTCCAGAATAGGCACCCGCTCCGGCTCACCGTAGGTGGCGGCAGTGGAGGAAAAGACGATCTTATCCACGCCATGAGCCACCATGG